>NZ_CP095061.1:30000-330000 GCF_022921055.1 Hymenobacter volaticus | reverse complement strand
ATGAGACACCTTTACGGCCTATTCTTTTTTCTACTTACCCTAACAAGTCTCACAGCCTACGGCCAACAGCCAACCGAAAAAAAGGTCAGCGGTAATTTCAATCATCTGTTGTTCGAGCAATTTGCAACACAACTAGAGCAGCAAACTGCTTTTCGTTTCTACTTCGATCCCGCGGCTGTCGATAGCCTTTATGTTACGCTACAGGTACAAGAGCAACCTATACGCACTGTACTAGAGCAGGCTCTTCAGAACACGCCTTTTCGTTTCGCCATCGACGATGAAAATCGTGTTTTCATTACCTCGGGCGCTACTATCGAATCTAATTTATCGGAAGATTTCTTTCGGCCAGAAGCCACGGAAACAGTGGCGGCTTCGGCGCGGACCAGCCAGAACGATGCTCGTCCGAGCGCTGCGGTTCGGTCACGCTATGTGCGGGAGGCGGAGTTCAAGGTATATGAGCTAGGCTCGGGTGGCGCGGCGGGCAGCAAAGCCACCCTGGCCGGGCATATCCGGGATTTAAAATCGGGGGAGCCTACTATCGGGGCCACTATCTACACCGACAACCCGGCCGTTGGCACCAGCACCGACCAATTTGGGTACTACTCCCTCACCCTTCCCGTAGGGCGCTATGACGTGAAAATCAGAGGCATTGGCATCAAGAACACCAAGCGCCAAGTGATTCTGCGCGGGAATGCCAAGCTGGAAATAGAAGTGGAAGAAGACATCACCCCGCTGAAAGAGGTGGTGATTGAAGCCGAGAAGGATAAGAACGTTTCGGGCATGCAAATGGGCCTCGAAAAGCTCGACATCAAGACCATGCGCCAAGTGCCCACCGCCTTCGGCGAAACCGACATTCTGCGGGTGGTGCTCACGTTGCCGGGTGTGAAATCGGTGGGCGAAGGCAACACGGGCCTGAACGTGCGCGGCGGCGCCACCGACCAAAACCTGATTTTGTTCAACGGCACCACCATCTACAACCCTTCGCACTTGTTCGGCTTTTTCTCGGCCTTCAACCCCGACATTCTGCAAACAGTGGAGCTGTACAAAAGCGCTATTCCGGCGAAGTACGGCGGGCGTTTGTCTTCAGTGCTGGAAATTAAAACCCGGGAGGGCAACAAAAAGAAGTTCTCGGGCTCGGGTGGAATTGGCCCGCTTACCAGTCGTCTCACGCTGGAAGGGCCCATCGTGAAGGATAAAAGCGCGTTCATTATCAGTGGCCGCACCAGCTACTCCGACTGGATTCTGCGCCGACTATCAAATAGCTCATTCCGGCAGAGTTCTGCTTCTTTCTACGATATCAGCGCCCACGTCAACTATCAGCTAAATGAAAAAAATTCGGTGTATGCTACTGGCTACCTCAGTGCTGACAAGTTTCGACTGGCCAGCGATACGTCGTACCAGTACATTAACCAAAATGCCAGCGTAAAGTGGCAGCACAACTTCAACAACAAGCTCTACAGTGTAGTGACGGGGGCCTATAGCCACTACGGCTACGACATCACTAGCGTGGAAAACGCGGTTAATGCCTCCAGCCTCAAGTATGGCATCAACCAAACCAACGCCCAAGTTGATTTCAGCTATTTCCCGAATTCTAAACACACCATAGACTTCGGCGTCAGTTCGTTGCTCTACAACATCTCTCCCGGCAGCTTGACTCCCAACGGCGACAGTTCTCTGATTGCAACCGATGTGTTGGCGCGAGAACGGGCGCTGGAAAGCGCCTTTTACGCCTCCGACCGAATTGATCTTACCCAACGGCTTTCTATTTCCATCGGTCTACGCTACTCGCTCTTCAATGCGCTAGGCCCGCGCGATGTGTATCAATATGCGCCGGGGCAGTCCCGCACGGAGAGTTCCATTGTCGATACCGTCAACTATAGCTCTGGCAAAGTACTCGCCACTTACCACGGCCCCGAGTATCGGTTGTCGGCGCGGTACTCATTATCCGACAACTCGTCGGTGAAGCTGAGCTACAACCGCACGCGCCAGTACATCCACCAGCTTTCCAATACGGCTTCGGTATCGCCGGCTGATATCTGGAAACTCAGCGACGCGAACATCCGCCCGCAAGTCGGCGACCAAGTATCGGTGGGCTATTACCGCAACTTCAAGTCCAACACCATCGAGACATCCGTGGAGACCTACTACAAATGGCTGAGCGACTTTGTGGACTATAAGAGCGGCGCTACGCTTATCCTAAATCACCACATCGAAACGGACATTGTAAACGCCCTAGGCAAGGCCTATGGTGTGGAAGTGATGGTGAAGAAGCTGACTGGCAAAATAAACGGGTGGGTGAGCTATACCTATTCCCGCTCCTTGGTCCGGGTGAACTCGGGCACCACATCCGACATGGTTAACGGGGGCAACTATTACCCCAGCAACTTCGATAAGCCGCACGATTTCACCATGATCGGCAACTACCGTTTCAGTCGGCGCTTCAGCAGCTCGCTGAACTTCACCTACAGCACCGGCCGACCTATCACGCTGCCGCTGGCAAAATACTACGTGGCCAATTCACTGCGGGTATATTATTCGGACCGCAACGCCTACCGAGTGCCCGATTATTACCGCGCCGATTTTGCCTTAAACATTGAAGGCAGCCATAAGGTGAAGAAACTTGCTCACAGCTCCTGGACGCTTGGTGTTTACAACTTAACAGGGCGCCGGAACCCCTATTCCGTGTATTTCAAATCAGAAAATGGGCAGATCAAAGGCTATAAGCTTTCCATTTTCGGTCAGCCTATCCCGACCATCACTTACAATTTTAAATTCTAAATGCGCTCAATTCCTTCTGCTATTCGGGCGGCATTGCTGTGGTGCTTGGTGCTCCTGCTACCGAGTTGCGTCGACCCCTATATGCCCGATGTTATCAGCGCTGGCAAAAATTTTCTAGTAGTTGACGGCTTCATAAACAGCAAGGGCATCACCTCTCTCAATCTTTCGCGCACCTATGATGTAAGCTCAAAGTCGGCGCCCCTATCGAAACCAAGGCGACGGTTTACATCGAAGAAGAAGGCGGCACACGCTACCCCTTATCGGAGAGTACAGTTAAAGGCACCTATACTTCGGCCGCACTCACGCTCAACACTGCCCGGAACTACCGCCTGCATATTCTCACCAGCAATGGCAAAGACTATGCTTCCAACTATACCCAAGCTAAGAATACTCCACCTATCGATAATGTAAACTGGCGAGTCCAAAACGCCGGGCTGAACATCTTCGTCAACAGCCACGACGATACTAACTCAACGCAGTACTATCGGTGGGAATATGAAGAGACGTGGGAGATTCTACCTATTTATCGGCCTGTATATGAGTACGTCAACAGAAATATTCGTGATATCGTGGTGCCTTACCCAGTTGTTTGCTGGGGCAATCAACGTTCCTCTCAAGTACAAATAAGCCGGACAACAGCACTAAATCGGGATGTAGTAGCCGACTTTCGCATACAAAGCTTACCTGCCAACTCGGAGCGTTTACGAAGCCGATACAGCATTTTGGTGCAACAGCACGCTCTCTCACAAGAGGAATATCAGTATTGGGAACTGTTGAGGAAGAACACAGAGAATATTGGGACACTGTTTGATCCGCTTCCCGCACAGTTAACCGGCAACATTCGTTGTCTAAACGACGAGCAAGAGCTTGCACTAGGTTATATCGGAGTACATTCTCTTGAGCAAAAACGAATTTTCATTAGTCGCCAAGAATTACCTGCTAACATAAATGTGCTCACGGGATACGAAAGTTGTGTACCGGTAGACACCGTTTTCTTATACCCTCGTGGTATAATTCCTCCCCCAAGCCCTGCGGAAATATTACAAGCAGCTTTCGGCGGATCCAATTACTTGCCCATCGATAAGTATCTCAGTCCAGAACTTAAACTGTTAGGCTATACAGCTAAATCTCGAGACTGTATAGACTGTCGCACCCGCGGCACTTCCGTTAAGCCAAGCTTTTGGCCTTAATTTTTAAGGTTTAATTAAGTAGCATAGTTCTTAACTATTCAACTTTTTTACGTGAAAAGATTTAACTGGCTATTGCATTACAATTCTCAAACTAGCTACAATTCGAAAACTTAGATCATATACTAATTTTGAAAAAAACTACCACTGTTATTGCATTCAATTTCATCAACTAGCATCACTGAACTTGAAAACTCACACATATACACTACTTAGCTTTATTAAAACTATAGTAGCCGGGGGTTAACATTTCTGTTATCTAACTGTGTCGACCGTTATATACCCGAGGCTATTACTTCTAATGCCAAGTATTTAGTGGTAGATGGATTTATTAATAGCAACGGCATAACTACAATAAACTTGTCGCGCACTTATGATATCAGCGCCTCTACAACACCACCTAAAGAAATCAAGGCGACCCTCTATATAGAAGAAGAAAACGGGGTACGCAATGCACTACGAGAAACTAGTCAAGGCACTTATACTTCAAATAATTTAGTTCTTAATCCTGCTAAAAGATATCGACTTCACATAAATACGGCAACAGGTAAAGAATACGTATCCGATTTTTCAACGGCCAAAACCACTCCACCAATTGACAAGGTTACTTGGCAAGCAGTTAATACTGGTTTAAATATTTATGTTAACAGCCACGACGACACAAACGCCACTCAATATTATCGGTGGGAATACGATGAGACTTGGGAAATAACGCCACCTTATACTCCTAGCATAGAGTATAAGAACAGTCGGATACAAGATATTACTGTTCCGTATTCCAGAATTTGTTGGGTTAGCGCGAAATCCGCAGATATCAAAATAAGCAATACGACTCGCTTGAGCCAGGACATTGTTTCAAACTTCTTGATTCACTCGCTTACTACTACTGCCTCCCAACTCAACACAACCTATAGCATTCTAGTGAAGCAGTATGCCCAAACTGCTGACGAATATATGTATTGGGAGCTACTCAGAAAGAACACCGAAAACATTGGTACGCTATTCGATCCACTGCCGGCGCAACTTACTGGCAATGTGCACTGCCTCGATGACGAGACGGAGTTGGCGCTCGGGTTTGTGGGAGTGCATTCTGTAGCAGAAAAGCGCATTTTTATCCGTCGGTCGGAGCTACCTCGAAATTGGTTTGTTCAAACTGGATACGAAAGCTGTTTGCCTCCAGATACTGTTTTTCTTTTCAAACCCGTCCCGCCACCGCCTGTCGCTCAAATACTGTTGGGAAATTTTGGTGGACCTAATTATTTGCCTATTGAGCCAGTATACGATAATGGCTTCGTGGTAGGCTACCTTGCCAAGTCCCGAGATTGTATTGATTGCCGCACTCGTGGCACGTCAGTAAAGCCAAGCTTCTGGCCCTAGTACTCCATTGAAACGCATGTGCTACAGTAAGATGAGTGTATTTAAAGGTCGGACTAGGATAGGAATGTGCACCTATATTAGGTTGCTGGGGCTAGTACTAGCCACAACCGGAACGGCATATAGTCAAGGAGACACCTCCGATGGTTTAGCAAGCAAATTCAGCCGTTATCAGCAGGCTGCGTTGCCCGAGAAGCTCTTCCTCCACCTCGACCGGCCACTGTACCTGAGCGGGGAGATGATGTGGTTTAAGATATACGCCGTTGAGGGCACGTATTCGCGGCCTTTGCCGCTAAGCACGGTAGCCTATGTTGAGGTACTCGACAAAGAGAAACGACCGGTAGCGCAAGCTAAGGTTTCGCTGAAGCAGGCAACGGGCCAAGGTTCTTTCCTCCTCTCGTCATCCTTACCTTCTGGCACTTACACTGTAAGGGCGTATACCAACTGGATGAAAAACTTCGGGCCGGAGTACTACTTCCAAAACACGGTTACGGTCATCAACCCGTTGGTGGCGTCTGGCTCGGCGGCAGCAAAGGACTCAGCAGCCTACGATGTGCAGTTTTTCCCTGAAGGTGGAAACCTAGTGCAAGGTCTTAGCAGCAAAGTAGCCTTCAAGGTTACCGCCAAAACAGGCACCGGCGTGACTGCCCAAGGCAAGCTGCTCAACCAGAGCGGCGCCGTGGTAGCTACATTCAAGACGCTGCGTTATGGAATGGGAAGCTTCACGCTCACCCCACAACCAGGCGTTTCCTACACTGCCCTTATCACAGTAGGCAAGCAGGTTATCCGGCACAGCCTGCCGCGCGTGTTCGAGCAAGGCTATGTGATGCTCTTAGAAAACAGCGGCACTGGCCCCCTGACCTTGACCGTGAATTCAACTTCGCAGTCGGGTGCTGTTTTCTTACTGGCTCATTCGCGCCAAAAAGTTGCGGCGGCAGCCCAAGGACAATTGGTGAACGGGCAGGCTGCTTTCAGTATTGACAAGGGTCAGTTGTTAGACGGAATTTCGCATTTCACCTTGTTCGATGCGCAGCAGAAACCTTTGTGCGAGCGGCTGTACTTCCAGCAGCCTAAGAAAAAGCTTTCCATTACGGCGCGGCCTGATAAAAACCAATACACGCTCCGCGACAAAGTAGCGGTTGAGCTAGCCACCGCCACGCAAGATGCGCAGCGTACAGCTGCCAACCTCTCGATGGCGGTGTTTCGCCTCGACTCGCTCACGACCACTCCCACGGCTGACATCAATAGTTACTTATGGCTGACGTCAGATCTGAAAGGCCAGATCGAGCACCCCGAATATTACTTCACCGATGCCAGCCCCGAAACTGCAGAAGCCGCCGATAACCTGATGCTGACCCAAGGGTGGAGCCGGTTTCGGTGGGAAGATGCCCTTGCCCCAACCCTAGCTACCTTCCCTTACTCGCCTGAGCTGCATGGGCACGTAATTCAGGGGCGGATCACACAAGCTGGCACCAACCGCCCCGTGAAGGGCGCTATAGCCTACCTAGCAAGCCCTAGCCGCATCACCAGGCTCACCAATGACGAAAGCAACGATGATGGACTGGTGCAGTTCGAGATAAACGACTTTGATCGACCAAAAGAGATTGTGGTTCAGATTGATCCGCAACAAGACAGTACCCACCGTATCGAAATCCTGAACCCTTTTTCTCCGCAGTACGCTACCACGCTCACAACGCCCTTCATTCCGCTCACGCGCTTCCAACAGGATTACACCAAGCGGCACTTCCAAACGCAGGTACAAGCTATCTACTCAAAAAAGTACGAGAGCCGCTACAGCATACCACCTGCCGATAGCATGGCTTTTTACGGGAAGCCCGACGAAATCTACTTTCTAGACAAGTATACCCGTTTCAAGGTACTGGAAGAGGTAATGCGGGAATACGTACCAGGCGTGATAGTCAGGATCAGGAAAGACGGCTTTCATTTTTTGGTGACTGATAAAGTCAACAAGACTGTATTCAACGAAAACCCATTGGTGTTGCTAGACGGGGTACCGATTTTCAACATCAATAAGATGATGGCCATGGACCCGCTAAAAATCCGGAAGCTAGAAGTAGTTGACAGTCACTACTTTCAGGGGATGTCCCTCTACAGCGGAATCGTGAGCTTCACTACCTACAAAGGTGATTTAGAGGGATTTCCCTCAGTCCGCGCGTACTGGTACAGCAGTACGAAGGCGTGCAAAGCCAGCGGGAGTTCTACTCGCCCCGCTACGATACACCCGAGCAAAAGCAAAGCCGCCTGCCCGACATGCGGAACCTGCTGTACTGGAACCCAGCCATTACGTCTAGCAGCACTGACCTTAGCAAGCTAGAGTTCTTCACCGGCGACCAAGCCGGACGGTATATGGTCGTGGTGCAGGGCCTTTCCCCCAAAGGAGCGGCGGGTAGCACCAGTTTCACGTTTGAAGTGAAGCAGGGGTTATAGCCTTAGAGCTACTCTCAGCAAGTATACTAGCAAGGGCCTCAAGCAAGACTGGAGGCCCTTGCTAGTTCTTATGAAAACCAAGAACCTATCGATGAATAGCCTAGGCTAGCATGTCAGCAGCACCAAGGCAAGTCAACCCCACAGCCAGGCTGCCGTTTACCTCCGTATAGCCTTCTCCTAGCAGTCCCCCGTCAGGCTGCGGCAGCTGTCGGACCCACTGTTTGAATGTTTGTTTGCTGCACATCGGGCTTAGTTGCTGCTATGAATAAAGCTATGCTTACCAATGTTTTCCCACGGCAATTTGTTGTGCTTAGAAGTATAGACAAGTAAAGCTAACCGTATTCCTGTGCTAGGTAGCAGTAGCTGTTTCTTACCTTCGCCCTCCTATGACTGACTCTTCTCAACCCGCCAAAAAGCTTTTCCTACTCGACGCTTTTGCCCTGATTTACCGCGCTCATTTTGCGTTTAGCAAGAATCCGCGCGTCAATTCCAAGGGCCTTAATACCGGTGCTATTCTGGGCTTCACCAACACTTTGGTGGAGGTACTGCAAAAGGAAAAGCCAACCCACATTGGCGTAGCCTTCGATGCGCAGAAAAAGACGTTTCGCCACGAGAGCTTTGCTGACTATAAGGCCCAGCGCCAAGCTATGCCCGAGGATATTGGCACAGCCATTCCGTACATCAAGAAAATCATTCAAGCCTTCCACATCCCTATTCTAGTAGTAGATGGCTTTGAAGCCGACGACGTGATAGGTACCCTTGCGCAACGCGCCGAGGCGCAGGGCTTCGAGGTGTTCATGATGACGCCCGATAAAGACTATTGCCAGCTCGTAACCGAGAAAATCAAAATTTACCGCCCAGCCTTTATGGGCAATGCCGCCGAAGTGCTTGATGTAGCCCACGTGCTCCAGCGCTTCGAGATTGAGCGCGTCGAGCAGGTGATTGATATTCTGGGCTACAAGGCGACGCCTCCGACAACATTCCCGGTATTCCGGGTATTGGCGAAAAGACCGCCAAAAGCCTGATTCAGCAGTTCGGCTCCGTTGAGAATTTGATTGCCAATTCCGATCAGCTAAAGGGCAAGCAGCAAGAAAACGTGCGCAACTTTGCCGAGCAAGGCTTGATGAGCAAGGAATTGGCCACCATCCACGTCAATGTTCCCATCGACTTCGAGGCCGACAAGCTAGTGCTTGACAAACCCGATGAAACGCAGCTTCGCAGTCTGTTCGATGAGCTGGAATTCCGGCAATTAGCCGCGCGTATTCTAGACGGTGGTGAAAAGGCGGCGGCCGGCTCAGCAACCGCAACCGACCGTACCAATCCACGGTCAAGCTCGCGGCGGCCGAAAGTGCCAGCCGGCCAAGCTAGTTTGTTTGGTAGCAGTTCCGATGCGGCTGTAGCCATTGGGGCCGAGGAAGGCGAAACCGGCAGCTTTGGCGCCCCCGTTGGTCCGCGCCTCATGCTCGCCGATGTACCCCACCAGTACCACCTCATCGACACGCCCGAACTGCGCCAGTCACTGCTCGGCTTTTTGCTTCAGCAAACCGAAGTCAGTTTTGATACCGAAACCACCGGACTCGATACGATGACGGCTCGGCTTGTGGGTCTCTCGTTCTGCTGGTTGGCGGGTGAAGCGTACTACGTGCCCGTACCGCACGACGACCACGTAGCCGCGCAGGCGTTGGTGGATGAATTCCGGCCGTTTTTCGACGCTTCCGGCATTCTCAAGATCGGTCAAAACATCAAGTACGACTTAACTATTTTGCGGCACTACGGTGTTGAAATTCAGGGGCCACTCTTCGATACCATGCTGGCGCACTACCTGTTGGAGCCCGACATGCGCCACAACATGGATGTGCTGGCCGAAACCTACCTGCACTATACACCGGTAGCCATTACCTCGCTCATCGGCAACAAAGGCAAAAACCAGAAAACCATGGCTGACCTCCCGCCGGCCGAAGTATCAGACTATGCCTGCGAAGACGCCGATGTAACCTTGCAGCTCAAGCACGTGTTCGAGCCAATGCTGAAGGAAGTAGGACTGCTGGACTTGCTCAACGAAGTGGAAAATCCGCTGGTACCGGTGCTGTCGGCCATCGAATACGAAGGCGTGAAGATTGACTCCGGCGCCATGGGCGAATACTCGGCAGAGCTACAGGGCTACATTCAAGAGATAGAACAGCAGATTTTCACGGCAGCAGGCCAGGAGTTCAATATTGGCTCCCCGAAGCAGCTCGGCGAAATCCTGTTCGATAAACTAGGCTTGGGCGGCGGCAAGATCAAGAAAACCAAAACCGGTCAATATGCCACCGGCGAGGAAATCCTGAGCGTACTAGCTGCCGACAACCCCGTAGCCGGCCTCATTTTGGAGCACCGCCAGCTCACGAAGCTGCGCTCCACTTATGTAGAGGCCTTGCCCCAACTGGTATGTGAGTTGGATGGCCGGGTACACACCAGCTTCAACCAAGCCGTAACCGCTACCGGCCGCCTCAGCAGCACCAACCCCAACCTCCAAAACATCCCGATTCGTACCGAGAAAGGCCGCGAAATCCGCAAGGCCTTCGTGCCCCGCGACGAAAACCACGTGCTCCTTGCCGCCGACTATTCCCAAGTAGAACTGCGCATCATGGCTGATTTTTCGGGCGACAAAACCATGATTGAAGCCTTCCGATTAGGCCAGGACATTCACACCAGCACGGCCAGCAAGGTGTTTCATGTGCCTCTCGATCAAGTAGATGGCGAAATGCGCCGCAAAGCCAAAACCGTCAACTTCGGCATCATCTACGGAATATCGTCGTTCGGATTGGCCCAGCGCATCGGCATTTCACGCAAGGAAGCCACCGAAATCATCGAAACGTATTTCGAGGAATTTAGCGCGGTAAAGAAGTTCATGGATGAAAGCATCAACAGGGCGCGTGAGTTGGAATATGCTACTACCTTGCTAGGTCGCCGCCGCTACCTGCGCGACATCAACTCGCGCAATGCCACCTTGCGCGGTTACACCGAGCGCAACGCCATCAACGCCCCCATCCAAGGCACCGCCGCCGACATCATCAAGAAGGCCATGATCAACATCCACAACTGGTTGCGTGATGAGAAACTGGCTACCCGCATGATACTACAGGTGCACGACGAACTTGTCTTCGACGCCGTGAAGGAGGAAATCGACTACATCACGCCCAAAGTGAAAGAGTTGATGACTACTGCCTTGCTCCTCCCCCACGGCGTGCCGCTGGAAGTGGAAGTTGGCACCGGCAGCAACTGGCTCCAAGCGCACTAATAGAGGAGCAGCACATAGAGCCCTATGGTATACATCAAAAAGAGGCGGCGCGTATAGTACGCGCCGCCTTTTTTTGATAAAGTTTATTTACTGTGCTTCATACATATACCGAGTTACTCTCTGGTCCCCGTCTAGTGTTTCGTCAACTCTCACTATTAACTTAGTAGCAGTAAGCTCTTGGATGACACACTGCCGAGTGAATGGTGCCACAACTATGGTGAGCGTTTTGCCGCTCAACTTCCATTTTCCCGAGACGGTCTGTAAGCTGATGTGGCTATCCTTTGTGGCACCTTCATCCATTCTAAGGCTGTAGTCTGCCAAGAACTTCAAGGTGTTGTCGTTTGCGCCGACATCAGATGTAGAATACTTAGCAACTGGTTCTGCATTACCCACAGTTTGTGTCTCGGCAGTCAGTTTCCAGGTGTTAGAGGTCAGAAGTTGTGAATCGATTTGAGGAGATGGTTCTTCCTTTTTATCGTTGGTGCAGGAACCCAAAGCGCTGGCCAAAGCCAGCGAGATACATGGCAATAGTTGTTTCACAATAGAGTAATAATGTAAATAATGAATACACTGCTAAGGTGGAGGTTTTCGATGTCAAACTTCCATAATAGAGTTGCTACAACAAAGGTAGCTTATATTAGAATAAGCTTGTTCTATCCAATTTATAAATTAACTTTTCAACTAAATGTCCACTACTTTTATTTATATAAATTGTTATAAATCAGCTAATTAATGCAATTAATAAAAAACAGGGAAAACAGGCATGCTCTTCTATTGATAAATATAATTATACTTTAAAGTATTTCAGTAACACTCATAAAAGAAGATGTTAAGCCACCGGAAAAAGCGCGCTTTTTCAGTTACTAAATGCACTTAGTGGCTTACTATTACTTCTTCAAGCATAGAATGACAAAAGCTATTTTCCATTCTTGGCCACCACAAACATCCGGTCACCGAAACGGCCAGTAAGTTGGTTGAGCCAATAAGTGGGATACTGCCCGAGCAGTTTGCCCGCTTGCTCCACCGGATTGCCGCCCAGCCGGATTTGCTGAGGCTTCTTGACGGGATTCAGCAAATCAACGACCTCGAACTTATGCTTGGCTAGCAGCTTGCGGATAGTGGTGGGCGTGAATTCGTAGAGGTGATAAGGTGGCAAATCCATACGGCGCTGCCGGCCTAGCGCACTATAGAGGGCGAAGCCAGCCCGCATACTTGGCAGATTGAGCACGCTTGGCAACGCCAATACCAGCAATCCACCCGGCGCCAGAATGCGCCCAAACTTGGCCACGGCGGCCGACGGTGACAGCAAATGCTCTAGCACGTCGCCGAGATATGCTAGGTCGAACTGGTTTTCGTGGAAATCTTCGGTGGTTTCGATGTTGCCCGTCACGACAGGCAAGCCTAGCTCACGGCGAGCAAAATCAGCGGCGTGGGCTGATATTTCGAGTCCGTGCGTTTCCCACCCTAAGCTTTGCAGGCTTTTGAGCGTGTAGCCCGGTCCGCACCCTACCTCCAGATACCGGAAGCGGCGGCCAGGGTAGTTACGCATCATATAATCGGTGAACTTATCGGCGCGGGGCTGGCTCAGATCGAGCGTGGCACCTTCTTCAATGAACTTGCGGTCCTGGGCCGTGCGATCGTAGTTGGGGCGCTCGGTGAAGTACTCTTTGCCGTAGAGCCGCTCTAGCTGGGCCGGCGTTGGCTGGGGGTCCAGAAACACCAACTCACAATTTTGGCATTGCATGCCCTGCAAGCGCTGCCCCTCCAACGTATAATAGAAAGGGCGCGGCCGAAACGCCGTATGCCCGCATAAGTCGCAAGTGCGCATAGTCTTGAAATCAAACTAAGAGGCAAGTTCGCACTTATCCGCGAAACCCACGGGTGGACTTTGCTTGTTTACTACTAACTAGCTAGTAAGCCGTAATACTCTAGGGGTGTTTGGCGGCTATGCTCCGCGCTTGGACTTATTTGCGTAAGACTGGCTTTATTTTAAAAGATGCAGTCCAACAGCTGGACTTGCTTACTCAAGGTTTATATGGTTGATGTAGTTGTAATTGGGGCTGGCCCAGTAGGCTTGGCTTGCGCGCTGGAAGTGCAGCGGTGTGGGCTTACAGCCGTTGTGGTTGATAAGGGCGCGCTGGTGAATTCTATTATCGGCTACCCCACCAACATGGAATTCTTCTCGACGCCTGAATTGCTGGAAATAGGAGGTCACCCGTTCCCGGTCAGCAGCTATAAGCCGCTGCGTGAAGACGGCATCGACTATTACCGCCGCGTGGCTCAGACCGAGAACCTGAACCTGCGCCTCTACGAACGAGTAACAGGATTGGAAGGCGAGCCCGGCAACTACGAAGTAGTGACGGAGAAGGAGCGCATCAATTGCCGCTATGTTATTGTAGCCACTGGCTTCTACGACGTACCCAACTACCTCAACGTACCCGGCGAAGACCTTCCCCACGTTAGCCACTACTACAAGGAGCCATATGCCCACGCGCATCAAGATGTAGTGGTAATAGGCGCCAAGAATTCGTCGGCGAAGGCGGCATTGCAGTTGCTACGGGCCGGCGCCCGCGTGACGATGATCGTGCGGGGCGCTGAAATCAGCAACTCCGTCAAGTACTGGATTCGACCTGATTTGCTGAACCGCATCAAGGAAGGTCGTATCAAAGTGCACTTCAATGCTACCATCGAGCGTATTCTAACCGATATCGTGAAGATTGATACGCCCGAAGGCCCGCTTACTATTCCGGCCTCCTACGTATATGCCCTCACCGGCTACCACCCCGACTTCAGCTTCCTGGCTGCTCTTGGCATTACCTGTGAGCTAGATGCCGCCCAAACTCCTACCCACGACGCTGAGACCCTAGAAACCAATCTCCCCGGCGTGTACCTGGCAGGCACTGTGTGCGGCGGCCTTAACACCAGCCGTTGGTTTATTGAGAATGGCCGCTACCACGCCCAGGTCATAGCCGCGCACCTGGCCGGTCAGCCAGCACCCGCGCTACCCGAAGTCTTGCAGCCGGTGCAACTCACGCCGCAGTCGTAGCTAGAGCAGTTGCCCACAAAAAAGCCCGCCTCCAATAGTTGGAGGCAGGCTTTTAGTTTTGTTGAAGTCTATTACTGAGGAAATTTAACCCCGCGGTAGTCGTTCGGATTCACTTGCGAGATATTAGAACCGTATTTGGCGTTGATGGCACTAATCATCTCATTGGCCACAATGGCGTAGCCCCGAGGTGTAGGATGCACCCCATCGAGCGAGAACAGATTGCCAGTAATGAAATTAGCATTGTTGGTAACACCATTCGTAACAATTCCTGATGCCGCAACACGAGTAAAGAACGTATTAGCGTCGAAAATAGCGAGTCCTTTCTCGTTGGCTTTAGCCGTGATAGCAGCGTTGAAAGCTGTGGTAGCCGTTAGTACCTGCCCCTGTTCTACGTCATCAAGCACAAACAAGCTAGGTATTGGATTGCCTGCACTAGTGCCGAACGTAGCAGTAGTGTCGATACCATAGGCAGCTAAAAACAACGGAAAACCAGCAGCCGGCTGACCACTCTGGCTGTACACATAACGCCAAGCTCGTCCTGAACGCTGGTTGAGTAAGGTCAGGAATGGAGAAGAGATGAGTGTAAACAACTGCCTGCCATTACCACTAGCATCACGAATGTCGGCAGTAGTAATCTGCTTCCGGTTACCCGAAGCTGGTCCGCCTAGTGCAGCACCCGTTTGAATTACTAAACCAGGTACGTTGGCTGCTGTCAATGTTGTTTTGAATGCAGGGCCAACTGTCGTGAAAAAGGGAATGTTGGTTACATTAGGAATAGTTGCTACCAATCCTTTTGCCCCGTTTGCCGTCAAGGCATCAATAACCTTGTTGTTTTTGTCCGTAAAGGTTGCGGTAGGCGTCAGAGAGTTTGCTGCTCCGCCTGCTGTAGCAAAACCAAGCACATCGTTATTGCCAAGCCAGTTGGTGAAGAAGGTAGGATTGGAAGCCGCTACCCGGGCCAGATACGTTTGGTTGTTGCCATCGGGGGTAATACGTTCAAAATACGAGTTGAACGTAAGAGCATTTGACGGTGATGTTTGCGTGTTGCCAAATCCCGCGGTTTCAATATCCGAAAGGCGGATATTAGGCACAGCCAAGTTATTCACTGGCTCGGTATACTTCGTGTACAGTGGGCGAGCAGCTGTAGCGCCCGCCCGCAAAGCTAAATTGGTAGTTACAGGAGCCGTAACAGGAGAGCCGTTGACAATGCCCGTCAGACGCAGATAGCCCGAGCCATTTTCTTGCCCAGTTTGAAACAGCGGTTGCACAAAGTCGCCGCCACCAGCTGCCCGAAACTGGCCAGCTAGTAAGTTAGGATAAGAGCTTAATTGTCCTTCCAGGTACAAGCCTCCATCGGAGTAGCCAGCCGTGAGAGAGTTGCCAACGGCAATGTAGCGGGAGAAATCAGCGGTGCCGGCGCTAGGCGTGAAGTCGTCTTCCAGGTCGGGTTGGCAGGCGGTAAGACCCAAACCCATCAGCGCCACAACCGGGGCGCACTTACGAAATAGAGAAGTAGTCATGTGGTGGGAAGCTAGGCGCAATTAGAAGTTGTAGTTCAGGCCCAGGCCCGGAATCACAATATTAGTTTTGTAAGTACCGGCAATCCGGTCAGTGGTACCGTTGTTGAGCAAATCCTGCTGAGTTTGCGTACGCTTCTGAATGGAAACGAATTGGCTTGACAGGTCCACTCCAAATTTGCCGAACGAGTACGAAGCGCCCAGAGTACCGCTGATGCGGTCATTGTCGGGGGTTTCGGGCGTTACATAGCCATCCTTCACCGGGGTCATGTCGTAGGAACCGCCGGCGCGCACGGTCAGGCCGCTAGTGAGTTTGTATTGCCCACCTACGCGGAAGGTAAGGGCATCTTGGTAGAAGCGCTTCGACTCACTAAAGGTATTCCCGTTCACTTGCTTGTCGAAGTCGAAGCGTAACACTCGGTACTTGCTCCACTCCACAAAGTTGGCATCCAACCCGATGGTCAGGTTCTCATTGGGCATTATGCCGATACCGATGCTGGTAGTAGCAGGCAGGGGCAGCGTAGCACCAAATTTGGTGGCTTCGAAGCGCGAGGCGAAGCTCGGCGACACATTAGTAAAGGTTACGTCGCCGTCCTTTACTTGCGCATCAATCTTGGAGCGGTAGCTAATACCGACGCTCAACTTATCGGAAGGCTTGAAAAAGATACCAGCGTTGTAGCCCACCTTGTTTTCAGCTTTGCCATCCAACTCGATGTGGCCGAAAGAATCGGGCAGTGGAATGTCGCGCTGCAGGTTTACAGAACCATACGCCAAAATCATCAGGCCCGCCCCGATGCTCAATTGGTCGGTAATGGCGTAGCTGAACGTTGGCTGAACATAAATCGACTCCAGCGTAATATCAGTCAGGGAAGTGCGGCCTTCCCACCCATTGGCGTACTGGAGTTTGCTACCAAAAGGCGTATAAACGGCAATGCCCGCCCGGAATTTACCTTCAGCGGGTCCAAAACCTGCGTATAAGTTGAAAGGCGTTACGGTGCTGTTGCGAAGTTGGCGCTGCTGGCTTCCGCCTTCGGCTACGAAGGCATTGCGTGCCAGCGTGGCATTCACGCCAAGCTGCACACCTCTATCCTTCACCATAGCCAAGGCACCAGGGTTGTAGAACATAGCGGCCTGGTCGAGGGACAAGCCCACACCAACGCCGCCCATACCGTTATTTTTCTGCCCGGCTAGCGTTACTTGGTAGCCGCCCGCCGAAGCCGCCGTGCTTGAGAGCAGCGTCCCCCCTGCGAGAAGTAAAAATTTGAAGTTCATACAAAAAGGAATGTGGGTGAGGATTTGGGGTTATGGCTTTAAATGTAGGAGAAAAAAATCAGGGATAGTAGGCTTGCCTAACAATTTTAGGATGGGGTTTATAGGAATAAAAACACACTGAGCGCCCCACAGAAATCTCGGCCTGACTAGTTCACAAGTTCAACAAGCAAGCACCAGGCCATCAGCAGGCTATTTATTGACAATATTAGCACTACTTCAAAAATTGTCGCCGACTTCTTGCCAATTGTTCAGTCTTGCACGTTGTTGGTAACCTGCCGGGTGCGCAGATCGAGTTGCTGGCCAGCCACCAGCATGTGCACGCGCAAGTCTTGTCCGCTCACTGGCTCGCCTCGACCGGCCCGCCCGACGTTGTTGCCACGCAAGTGGCGGGCATCAATCGTCATCACTACTCCATCGCCAAATACTTCGGCCACCGTACCCCCACGGACAATGATGCCCGTCTCCTCCGACAAGCCCAAACCTAAGCAAAGCGGATGGGTCAGCAGGGCATGCATGAGGCGCCCAAACCGCCCCCGCTCCACAAAATGCTGATCGATGAACAAGTTTGGTAAGAGTCCAAGGCCACGCACGGTCTGGATGCCGCCTTTGCGCAAGGCTCGCCAACCGTATCCTTCCACGAGCATATGGTCGGGCAACGCGGCGGCGCCGGCACTGGTACCGGCCACAATAAAGGTGGGCTCGGTGCAGAAGCGGTGCTTCAACTGGTTCAAAAACTCGGTACCGCGAATGAAATCGGTGATGCGCTCTTGGTCGCCGCCGGTGAAGAACACTAAGCCAGCGCGGGCAAGACGGCGCAAGGTGGAGGGTGCATCGGCGGGGTGCCGCTCGTTGACGGGCAAGTGGCGAGCCGCAGTACAGCCAAGCTCCCGAAACGCTTTTTCGTAGGCCGCGGCCGTTCGGGCATGGTCCTGCGAGGCCGTAGTTAGAATCTCAATTGGCGTATCGAGAGAAGGCAGCATGTCGCAGAGCAGCGCGAGCAGGGCATCATCGTCGCCACCACCGAGGGCAACGAGTGTGCCGAGTGGCAGAGCAGCAGGCGTCGATTGGGGCATGGGCAGCACGGGGAGGACGGATCAAATGTACGGGCCGCCCGAAATTTTGGCTGGAAAGCGAATTACCTCGTAACGAATTAATAACTCCGCCGCTTTCTATCAGCCTGATAAAGCTGAAACTATCCAGGTCAACAAATCCGTTGAAAGTCGGAGTCTACGCTTCGTGTATGAGCATGGTGGCTTGCAGGCAACTCGTAACATGGTTTCGTCACGAGAGAAACTAGCTGCTGTTTTCATCACTCTTGCTGCTTGCTGCCGGATAGTGTGAGCGTCGAAAACTACAAGTCTGCCCGATGGCAGCTTTCGACGCTATGGCTGACTTAGGTGGGGAACAATGGAGGAGGATGGATGCTGTTCTAGAAGCCCTACGGTGCAAGAAGTTGCTTTGCTTGTGCGTTAAGCGGTGGCTTCGCGTACTACCACTATTTTTCTGATACAGTGCTGTTGAGCCGCGGAATCCGGCTATTTTTGCGCGCCATTTGGTCACTAATCCTATCTGCCTAGCGAGACACTGCCCTTCTATCATTCATGAATCAGCACCCGACCACCGAACACATCACGTCCCTGATTCAGGAGGGCGAGTTTTTTAAACTCAAAGAGCTCCTCAAACATTACGAGCCGGCCGAGCTGGTGGAGTTGATTGAGGAAGAAGAAGAACGGGAACAGCTGATTATTTTTCGACTGTTGCCCCTCAGTTTGGCCACTCAGGTATTTGAGTATCTGGACCTGGAAGTGCAAAAACACTTCTTGACCAATCTGACGCAAGAGAAAATCACCAACATCCTCAACGAAATGTCGCCCGATGACCGGACGGCGCTGCTGGAGTTCCTGCCCGATGATTTCGTGAAGGAACTGATTCAGACGCTGTCGGAGCCGGAGCGCAAGGTGACGCTGGAACTGCTCGGCTACCCCGAGTACTCGGTGGGCCGGTTGATGACCCCCGACTACATTGCCATCCGTGAGAACTGGACCGTGCAGCAGGTGCTCGACTACATTCGGCGCCACGGCGGCCAGTCGGAGACGCTGAGCGTGCTGTACGTAACCAATAACCGGGGGGTACTCATTGACGACATCCGCATTCGGGAGTTTCTGCTGGCCGATCCACAAAAGCTGGTGCGCGACCTGATGGACCACCGCTACGTGTCGCTCAGAGCTATGCAAGACCAAGAGGAGGCCATCGACGTGTTTCGGCGCAACGACCGGGTGGCCTTGCCCGTCGTGAACGATGAAGGGGTGCTGTTCGGCATTGTTACCATTGACGACATTCTGGATATCCGAGAAGAGGAAGACACCGAGGACATTCAGAAGCTGGGCGGTTCAGAGGCTCTCGACGAGCCTTACTTGGCTACCTCTATCTGGAGCATGGTCAAGAAGCGCGCGGGCTGGCTTGTTATTCTGCTGGTCGGCGAGATGCTGACCACTTCGGCCATGCACCATTTCGAAGATGACCTGCAGAAGGCTGCTGTGCTTGGTTTGTTTATCCCGCTTATTATTTCGGCGGGCGGCAATGCTGGCTCACAAGCTACTTCGCTCATTATCCGGGCCATGAGTCTTGGCGAATTCACGCTCAGCGACTGGTGGCTAGTGTTGCGGCGCGAAATTCAATCGGGCTTGCTGCTGGGCGTTATTCTAGGCGTTGTGGGCTCGTTGCGCATCGTGCTGTGGGCCACCGTCGTCGACCCGGGTTATTTCGGCCAATACTGGCGACTGATTGCCATAACGGTAGGCTTTTCGCTGTTGGGCATCGTGCTGTGGGGCGCGTTGGCGGGTGCCATGCTGCCTATGCTGCTCAAGCGCTTAGGCCTCGACCCAGCTACGGCCTCTGCTCCTTTCGTCGCCACGCTCGTGGACGTAACAGGATTAATCATCTACTTCTCGGTGGCTACCATGGTGCTAAGCGGCACGCTGTTGTAGGTGAAATCCATCTTTCCTCTTTAATTGCGTCTGTTCTGAAACGAAAGTTTCTAACGGTAGATAAAACTAGAAAAGCTAGTTCCCTAATCATCTGAGGGAAACTAGCTTTTCTGGTTTAGAACTCTAGCTAATTCTCTACTTTTTGACGAAGGGCAGCTAGCCTCCTAGCACCGTAGACAGGCGCTGCGTGATGGCCACGTGTTCTTTGATGGTAGCCAGGGCCAGCGTGGCAATGTGGCGGCCGTGCATCTCCATCATATTACTTTTGGCGGGGGCAGGGCTGGCGAGGTAACCCTGGGTGAGAGTTTGCAGCAACTGGTGAGTCTGAAGTTGCGCCGTGATGTAGGCTTTGTCGAAGGCTGCGCCGGTGGCCGACTTCATTTGCGTCATCATGGCTTGCGCTTTTGCATCTGGCGGCGGAGGCGTGGTGCCCATGTCTTTGAGGATGCTCAGCATGCCTTTGGTTTCTTCTAGCTCGAAGCCAGCAAACTGCTTGGCATACTGATTAGTGGCTTGCGTAGTGGCCAGTTGGCTGCTCAGCATCGAGGTGTTGACGGGCCCAGCAATGGCGGCCCGAAACTGTGCTTCGGTGGTGATAGAGCCCGCGCCCTGCAGGAGCAGGCCCGAATTTTCGTCTTCCGAGAAAGTAAAGGATTGGAGCAACGAAGCCAGGGTGGACATTCCGACGCCGAGCGCCAGAGTGCCTTTCACTGAATTCGACAGAAAATTTCGACGTAGAATGGTTTCGTGTAATTTGTGCATATGCGTGCTGTTGAAAGGAGTAAGAGAAGCTTGTCGGACACCTTCTTTCAGTGACTGTAGAAAAGCAAGTGCACCTAAACACCAATCATAACGTCAACATATACAGAAGGTTAAAGGTCGAGCTTGCATCTTGCTGCCCAAGCTCAACGCTTGAGACTCATTAGCAAGCCTTCAACAACATCCAGTAAGCGTGTAGGATTTTACAGACCCTGGCGAAGTAAACTAATCTGCCAAACGCAGCGGTGCTGACGGAAGTCAAAGTCCTGCTTTGCCCTCACGGTTAACTCTTGAGCGGTCCCGAGCCGTATGTAGAAGCAGCAAGCCGGCCAAAACCAACGCAACGCTGTGCGCCGACTGTGTTTTGTATATGACTGAAGACCTCCTGACGCGGCAAGAAGCCGACTTCGCTTGGCTCGACATCACCAGCCCAACCGCGGCCGAGCTAAAAGCCGTGGCCGAACAGTACGACCTCCCCGATTCTTTGGTACGCGACTGTCTGGAGCCTACTCACTTACCGAAGTTCGAGGCCAATAACGGCTTGAACTTCGTTATTCTGCGGGTGTTTAGCATGCCCGAAAACAACCAGGCCGATACCATTCAGGAGTTAAGCACCAAGATTGCTATCTTCTACACCTCCAAGTACTTGATTACAGTACACCGGCGGCCTCATCCGGTGCTAAGCACCCTCAAAAACGTAGCCCGTGCCCCGGCGAAGAGTGCGATTCGCCTGTGGAAGTGGCCATTCATATTGTGCGCTATGCGCTTAACAGCTACGTGCAACCCGCCATGGCCCTCACCAAAGAGCTGGACGACTACGAGGCCGAGATATTTCTGAAGCAGGAAGTACCTAATGCGCTGCAAGGCTTGTACTTCCTAAAGCGCAAAGCTTCGGCAGCCAAGCAATTACTCCTGCTAACCCGCGACATCCTGCTTATGCTTCGGCGCCAAACAGCAGCCAACACCACCGACAGCACGCTGCTCCAAGACACGCAGGACTTGCAAGTGAAAGTGGAAACCTTGTATCAGCAGCTTGATGCCGGTGCTACCAACCTCATGAACTTGTACCTCTCGTTATCGTCGCAGCGCACCAACGAGGCCATGCGGGTACTGACGGTGTTTTCCGCCTTTTTCCTGCCGCTCACCTTTATTGCGGGCATATACGGCATGAACTTTCAGCATATGCCTGAGCTAACCTGGCGGCTTGGCTACCCGATAGCCATGATCAGTATGGTGGTGATATCCGTCGGTATTTATGTGTGGTTCAAGCGCAAAGGCTGGATCTAACGTTACGTTTGTCGCCTTCAACGTTCTGGCATGCTGCTTTTCTTTTTTTCTGGTCGGTACCTTGTAAACCGATGGCTGCGGCTAGCGGAGCTAGCACTAGTTGGTAATCTGCTGGGTGGCTGCGCGGCTGTAGGGCGCTTACCCAACTTGGAGCCCGGCAATTACCAGTTCTTCCGCACCAACGACCCGGCTCTGGCTGCCACCATCGGCAGGGAAGGAACTGTGTATGTAGAGCAAAAACACGACTCTTTGGAGTTCCTCATGGAACCGCCAAACGGCAAGCCGCGTCGCTTTACCTATCCTTTGCACCGGGGGCAGCACGTCATTCTGCTGGACCGCAAGTTCGACCTCGACGTGTTTACGATTCCTTTCAAAGCGCGTCCGCCGCAGGGACCGGTACCGGTGCAGCTCAATACCAACTTCAACGCTGCTTTGTACTTCGGTCGCCGCCTCGATTTCTACCACGTCAATAGCCGACTCTTGCTGAACGGCCAGCAGCAACCACAAATCCGGACGGTAGGGCTCGGCTACGGCTTGTTCACGGGCCTGGGCTCCACTATTATCAATCCCGACGTCACCAACCAGCAAACCAAAGTAGCGGAGTATGAAGGCTTCGTGGTCCATGTTGGAGCAGCGGCTATCTACGATGCTCGCATCTTCAACCTTGGGCTGGCCATCGGGGCCGACCAGTTACTGGGCCCCGATGGACCTAACTGGATTTATCAACGCAAACCGTGGTTTGGAGTACTATTCGGACTAGACTTGAACTAGCATGTGTTGCTAGCTAAGCGTTGATAGTTAAATAGTTGGTTGTATTAATGTACAGCTGTACTACCGCCGCTGCCTTTACCAAAGTAACAGTCATGCTGAGCGCAGTCGAAGCATCTCGCGTGCTGACGCAGGCGTAGTAACGGTCATGCTGAGCTTGCCGAAGCATCTCGCTCGCGTCGTTGAATCGGCAATAAGGTTTACCACGCCAGCGAGATGCTTCGACTGCGCTCAGCATGACGTTCTGATTGTGCTGATAATGTCGGTGAGCACACCATAGGTTTCAACTCCTTAATACTGTGCTCAATAGAATGGATACTTTGGCAGCGGCAGGCAGATAAGCTAGAAATTCAACTTGCCGCGGTTGGCTTTTTTCTCGCCGTGCTTCTTTTTGGATTCCAGGCGCTGGCGGACCGCGCCTTTGCTTGGTTTGGTGGCTTTGCGGGGCTTGGGTTTGTGCAGCGCTTTGGTGAGCATATCGTGGAACTTGCGTAGCGCAATTTCACGGTTGCGCAACTGGCTCCGGTCTTCCTGAGCCACTACCAGTAACTCTCCTTCCGCCGTGAGTTTTGAGGCCAGCTTTTGTTGGAGCGTTTGTTTCTGCTCGTCAGAAAGCAACTCGGAGGCAGCCAGACGGAAGCGCAACTCCACGCGCGACTCCACTTTGTTCACGTTTTGACCGCCAGGCCCGCTGCTACGGCTGGTTTGAAACTCTAATTCGGGCAGAAAATCGGTGGCGGGAGGTAGCATTCTAGGGTGCGGGTATAGGTGCGCAAGAACGGAAGATAATAGAACACCAAGCACAGTTGAGACTGCACTCAGGCCCTGCAAGCCGCCACTTGGCAATTCAATAATGTAGGAGCCGAAATGTAACTGCTCTACTTGCGCAACAAAAAGCCCCGTCAGGAGCCCGACAATTAGGTGTCAGTCCCGACGAGGCTATACGTGCACGAAGGTTGGTTGCTTTACAGCTTGCCGTCCATCTTCTGCAATTCTTTGTACGTTTTCTGCGACTGAGCATACTGGCGTTCTACCTCCTGGCGCAGGGGACCGGTCAGGGTGTTGTCACTCAGAGCTTCTTCGTAGGCTTTGATGGCCCATTCCTCGCCGTAGATATTGGAACCAAGAATGGCTTTTTCGTCGGCGCCCGTTACGGCTGCTTTCGTGTCCATCCAAGCCCGGTAGAGTTTGCCTTTTGCAGTGGTACTACTTTCTTCGGTGCCATCCTGCTGGCGCAAAAACGTGTTGAGTTTGGTAGCGAACTTCTGGCTTTGACTTACAAGCTGCTTGTAATAGCCTTGTAGCTGCGTGTCCTGGCTTTCGTCTACGGCGCGCTGGTAGCCTTCAATCCGGTCGTTGACGAACAGCAACAACTCGTGCAACGTGGCAGCTTGCCCCGTGGATTTGGGCTTGCGGTTGCGCACAGCTAAGTAGCCGACGCCCGCTGCTAGTAGCGCTCCGCCCACTACTTTCTGCGTGGTGCTGAGCTTGTTGACTTTCGATAGGGCGCCAGTACCAGCCTCCTTAACAGATTTAGGTACTTCAATCTGGCTAATCATGTCGCCCATGCTTCCTTTGTTGAGCCACTGTTTGGCTTGATCGACAAAATTAGTGGCGCCGGTGTTTTTCGAGGCTTTACCCGAGGGCTGCTGGCTAGCGTTGACAGAATCGCGGCCGGCTGAAGATGATTGCTTAGGTTGTTTCATGATGAAGGCGCTTGAATAGGGTGATGTAAAACGTCTTGCCCTTACGCTATTCGGCTTCAGTGAGTTAGGTTGAGCTTATAAATGCTTCCAGAGCAACCAGCCCAGTAATCCGGCACGGGTGGTCCAGGCCAGAGTGCGGACCCAGTTGGTGCGCACCAGCCCGTCGATGGCCACGTAGTCGTAGCCGTGGGCGAGGCGATTGTGGAACGGCACGGATATAAAGAAGGTAGCCGCCCAAATTAGCAGTGCCAAGGCCAGCCCCCACCACACCGCCGCTCCCAACGCACGCCCCTGCCACGCCAGCCACACAGCTAACCCTAGTTCCAGCACCATGGGCGCCATTACCACCCAGCTGATGCGGCTGGAATGCTGCTGATGAAAGGCCACGAATTTTTCGGGAGCAACCTGCGCGAAGCTGGGATAATGCACCACTTGCACCGTCCAGATAAGGCCCGTGAGGTAGGCTGCCAGCCCGAAATTGAGAAGTAAGAGCAGTTTGAGCGACATAGTATGCAACCTAACGGGTGTTTTCTGTACCTGTTAGCGTTTTGTGGCTGATTCACCTGAACTACCTAGCTTATACGGTCCTGGTCTTGGTGACTCAGCGAAAACCTAGCTGGTCTGCCAAAGACCTGTTAGGTTACGGGTATGTTTGATTCAATTCCGATTCTATGAACACTCCTTCTCTGCGTCCTTGGCTGCTGGCCGCGCCGGCGCTCTTGCTTGCTTTGGCCGGCTGCCAATCGGGCACCAAATCCGGCTCCAACCAACCGGACCTGATTCAAGCCAACCTCGACACCACCGTGCGCCCCGGCGACGACTTTTTCAAGTACGCCAATGGCACTTGGCTGAAGAAGCACCCGATTCCGGCTTCGGAAAGTAGCTGGAGCATCGGCCAAGAAGTGCAAGGTGAGGTGTATGCCCGGCTGCGGGCGCTCAACGAGGAAGCCGCCAAAGCCAAAGCCGCTGCAGGTACCACCCAACAGAAAATCGGCGACTTCTGGGCCACGGGCATGGACTCGGTAACAGCTGACAAACAAGGCATTGCACCGCTCAAGCCAGAGCTAGACCGCCTGGCTGCCCTGCGCACCCCCGCCGATGTACAAGCCGCCATTGCCCGCCTGATTCCGCTGAACGTGAATGCCCTGATCGGCCCCTTTGTGTCGCAGGACAACAAGAACAGCGAGAAGATGGCGCTGTACTTGTACCAGGCAGGTTTGGGCTTGCCAAACCGCGACTACTACTTCAACAAAGACAAACGCACGGCTAACATCCGCAAGGAGTATGGCGGGCACGTAGCCAAAATGCTGGAACTGATGGGCGAAGATGCTGCTACCGCCCAGCGCCACAGTGCCCAGATTGTGAAGTTGGAAACCGCCCTAGCCGGCTCGTCGCGTAAGCTCGAAGCCCTGCGCGACCCGTATGCCAACTACAACAAGATGGCCGTAGCCGACCTCAACAAGCTCACGCCCGGCCTCGACTGGAAGGCGTGGCTCGCCCAGATGGAGCTGGGCAAAGTGGATTCAGTTATTGTCGGGCAGCCAGAGTTTTACCGCGAAGCGGGCCGCCTGTTGCGCACTACGCCCATCGAAGATTGGAAAGCATATCTGCAGTGGCAACTACTGCACACCTATGCCACTTACCTCAGCAAGCCCATCGACAACGAAAACTTCCGCTTCTATGGCACCGTGCTGCAAGGCCGCAAGGAGCAGCGCGCCCGCTGGAAGCGCGTGCTCGACGAAGAGGAAGACGCCATGGGCGAAGCTTTAGGCCAGTTGTTCGTGAAAGAGTATTTCTCGCCCGAAACCAAAGCCCGCTACGCCAAACTCACTGAAAACGTGGTGGGTGCTTTCCGCGAGCATATTCAGGCTCTGACCTGGATGAGCAACTCCACCAAGCAAAAAGCGCTGGTGAAGCTCACCAAAATCACCCCGAAAGTAGGCTACCCCGACAAGTGGAAAGACTACTCGACGCTGGAAATCAACCGCGACTCTTACGCGGCCAACATGATGCGCGCCAGCCAGTGGAAATACCGCTACGAACTCAACAAGCTCGGCAAGCCCGTAGACCGCACCGAGTGGGGTATGACCCCGCAGACCTACAATGCCTACTACAACCCTAGCAACAACGAAATCGTGTTGCCGGCTGCCATCTTCGCTATTCCCGGCTTACAGGATGCCAACGCCGACGACGCCATCATCTACGGCTACGCCGGGGCTTCCACCATCGGGCACGAACTGACGCACGGCTTCGACGACGAAGGCAGCCAGTTCGATGAGAAAGGCAACCTGCGCAACTGGTGGAGCAAGAAAGACCGGGCCGCCTTCCAGCAGCGCGTCAACCAGATAGTGCGCCAATTCAACGGCTACACCGTACTGGATTCGTTGCATATCAATGGCAAAGCCACGGCTGGCGAAAACATTGCCGACCTCGGCGGCATTGTCATTGCCTTTGATGCTTTTAAGAAAACCGACCAATACAAGAAAGGCGAAAAGATTGGCGGCCTCACGCCCACGCAGCGCTACTTCCTCGGTTACGCTCTCGGTTGGCAGGGCCACCAGCGCGACGAAGTATTGGCGCAACGCATTCTGACGGATGTGCACTCGCCGGCCAGCTACCGTGTGAACGGTCCTTTTGCCGACGTGCCTGCTTTCTACGAGGCGTTCAACGTGAAACCTGGCGACAAGCTCTACCGCCCCGATTCTGCTCGCGTCACGATTTGGTAGCCTTATGCATCTAACACCCGGCGAAACCAACCTGGATGCGCTGCTCCGCACCATGGAGCCCGTATTGCACCCCGAGGTATACGTGTTCTGCACGGTACCACCGGGTCACTTGCTGTTGCAGCTTACGCCCATAGCTACGTTTCGCGAAGCAGAAGGGCTGACACTTATTGTGTTGGCCACCGAGGCAGCACAGGCGGGTTTGGCGGCGGTGTATCCTTGCCGCTGGATTACGCTCAACGTGCATTCCAGTCTGGAAGCCGTAGGTTTTTTGGCGCGCATCACTGGCCTGCTCGCTGCGCATGGTATTAGCGTCAATCCCTTATCGGGCTACTACCACGACCACCTGTTTGTGCCAGCAGGCCGTGCCGAAGAAGTGATGCGGCTCCTTGGCGAGCTGCGCGGATAGCGTCCAGTATAGTATCAGAAAAGCCGCTTTCCTGCGAAGGGAGCGGCTTTTCAGTTTATGCCGCTTTCCTTGGAGGAAACGATGGTGAAACGTCGACAGGGAAGTACAGGATGCCATGCTGCCCACAATGCCATAGACTTGACCTCCACCCCTGGTTTCTGCTCGCGCCATGAAAAGAAGTTTTCTCCTGCTTGTTCCTAGTCTACTCTTCAGCCTGAGCACCACTTGGGCGCAGCAAGTACCAAGCGGCCACCAAACCACCCAGGCCATCCGGCCAGCACCGCTGCCAGCTACTATCCTGATTCCGGCGTCGAATTTTTTGCAGGAGATACCCAAGGGCAACACCATTGCCGATGCCGATGCGCTGCAAGCACCGTGGCTGTTCAACAATACGGCGCTGGTACTGAAATCGGAAACCAACTTGATGACCCAGATAGCGGTAACCGAGCTGGGCACCTACCACTTGTACGTGCGAGGCCAGGGCCAAAAAGGCACGGGCTTCAAGGTGGCCGTAAACGACAAGGCAACAACTGCTACCTTCGGGCAGGGGCCGCTGAGTTGGCAGACAGGGGGTTCGTTTGAATTGCAGCCGGGTATCGTCAATCTCAAGATAACCCGCATCGACAGCGGCCCGGCTTTTGATTTGCTGGTACTCAGCAAAACCCCGAACCTACGCGAAGACGACGTACGACCTTATCAGCTACCCGACGACGTAAAGCTGCTCAAGGACTACAAGATACCGCCTTCCAATGCCGTGAAATTCGGGGATGTAACCGGCGACGGCAAAACCGATTTTATGGTGCTGGAGCCCAACTTCTCGGCCCACGTTTTCGACAACGACGGTAAGGAGCTGTGGAATTACCAAGCACCCACCGAGTACACTAAAGAGCGCTCGGAGTTTGAAGCGCCCGGCCTCGTATGGGACTTCGACCGGGACGGCAAGGCAGAAGTGGTGCACTGGCGGCAGCTGGAGGGCCAGGAGTACTTGGTGATAGCCGATGGCCGTACCGGCAAAATCAAGCGCAAAACCTTGTGGCCTACGCAGCCCCTGCCCCACGTCTACAACAACTTTCGGCTGGCCATTGGCAAGCTGCACAAAGATGGCCCCAACGACGTGGTGGTGTTCACCGACATGGGCGGCACCATTGCTATCTGCGCGTACACGCCCGACCTCAAGCAACTCTGGAAGCACACCGAAACCCGCAAAAAAGACAACCTCGGCCATTACGTCTACCCCGTTGATTTAAATGCCGATGGTCTCGACGAGGTGTTGGTGGGCACCCTGCTACTCGACAGCAACGGCCAGAAGATATGGGACCGGTTCGACTTGCTACCCGACAACCACGACCACGCCGACAGCTACAAATTCGGCGATGTAAACAACGATGGCAAGCTCGACATCGTGACGGCCAACAGCGAAACGGGTGTGTTTGTGTACGAAGCCATGACGGGTAAGATCATCTGGCAGAACACGGCCGAGCACAGCCAGCAACTAGCTGTGGGCAATTTCCTAAAGAATGTGCCTGGTCCGCAGGTGGTTATTGGCGGGCGCACCTACGGCAACCGGGCTATTGGCGAGCCGTACTTGTCCAGCCAGCTCTACTGGTTCGACAACCAAGGCAGCCTGCTTAAGAAGTGGCCCGGCAACCCCATCAACGGCAACCCCGATTTCGTGCGCGGCAACTGGCGCGGCGACGGGTCTATGCAGCTATTCTGGCACAAATTCCGCATTAATGACGCTGGTACTGGCGAGTTGTATTTCCCGGACCCGGTGTTTCACATGTTTGATTTTATGGGCCAAGGCGCCGAGGAAGTTATAACCCTGAGTCGGGGCCGCCTCCAAGTATATGGCAGCCGCCAAGCCCAACACAGCAACCAAGACGCCAAGAAAAACCGGGACTATCTAAAAAGCACCGTCGTTAATCACACGCATTATTGAGGTTTCGTCCTACACCATCACATATTTATGTGATGCCTCTGACGGATAATAACTTACCACCTCATGCTACCTTCAGGTAAAGCAAACACCTAAGACGCATGAAGGCTAAGCTATTCGTTTTTGTGTTCTGCTGGCTGCTAGCTACGCAGGGCATTGCCCAACAGGAACCCGGTGCGGGGGAATGGAAAACGTGGGTGATTCCATCGGGGGCGGCGTACCGGCTGCCACCGCCACCATCGGCAAAGGCTACCCGAGCCGAGGCACAACGCTTACAGGCCTTAACACAGCAGCGTGACTCAGCCGATATCCAACTGATTCGGTACTGGAGTGCGGGCGCGCCGGGTTACCGCTGGCAAGCTATTATCGACAACCTAACGACTGACTTAGGAACACTAGCGCGCACCAAGCTGCTCGTCAACGTTGCTATCTATGATGCTACGGTGGCAGCCTGGGACAGCAAGTACGCCTACCGGCGCCCCCGGCCGACCACCAAGAACCCACAATTAGCTGCCTACCTGCCCAATCCCGACAACCCCTCCTATCCTTCGGAGCACGCGGTGGCAGCCAGCGCGGCGGCCGAAGTGCTAGCCTATTTGTTTCCAGCTAAAGCCGATTCGCTCCGGCAACTAGCCGAGGATGCGGGCCGCTCACGACTATTAGCGGGCGTGGCGTACCCGAGCGACGTAGAGGCGGGCACGGCGCTAGGGCGGCACGTGGCCGCTGCCGTCATAGCCTATGCCAAAACGGATAGCTGCGACACTGTCTGGAAAGGCACTATGCCCACGCAAGCCGGCCTCTGGCACGACAAACGAACCCCTATGGGCGCTGCTTGGGGCAACCGCCGGCCATTTATCTTGACCTCGGGCCGACAGTTCCGACCGGGCCCACCGCCAGACCCGGCGGCCGGCATGAAAGAATTAAAGGAATTCAAACGCACACCCGAAGCTATTTTTCGCACATTTTATTGGGCTGCCAACACCTATTGGGGCGAGGAAACCGACCGAAAGCTGTTTGAAAACAACCTCTATCTTAATGCACCTCGGGCGGCGCGGGTGTATGCCTTAACAAGCATCGCCACCTACGACGCCAGCATCGCCTGCTGGGACGCCAAGTACACGTATTGGTGTATTCGGCCTTACCAGTATGATTCCACTTTCGCAATCACGCTGCCCGGCACTCCTCCCCATCCGAGCTACCCCTCCGGCCACGCCACTATTTCCAACGCCCGCGCGACAGTGCTGAGTTATTTATTTCCTGAAGACCGAAAGCTGTTTCAGCAGAAAGCCAAGGAAGCCGCCGAATCGCGCTTTGAGGCCGGCATTCACTTCCGCATCGACAACACGGTGGGACTGGAAATGGGCGAAAAAGTAGGCCTTGAGGTAGTGAAACGAGCCCGCCAAGACGGGGCCGATGCACCACCTAAGTTGGCCAAGCGCTAAGCAGGAGTCTGGGCTACTTGTTCTCAGCTATCCGCTGATTAGCCAGCGTTGGCCCTGTATTTAGCCAGGCTTTCGGCAGCTGATCTGCGCACCTTATTCTGCAGCCAACCCGACCAACCGAGCAGCCACCCGATGAGCCCTAGGGCCTGCCGCGACCAGCGCCAGAAGCTAAACTTGTCGTGATGCGTGCGAATGAGTCCGTCTTGGAAAGTGAAGCTGGCTTGGATATGGTTATGCACTGGGCGGCCGGTTTGGGAGAACGTGTAGTGCGCGTCCCAAGTGGCGCTACCCTGCTGGTCGTCGGCCTGAATGTCGTTGTAGGCGAGCCGCAGATCCTTGCCCCGTTCGCAGAGCATGCGCCACATCTTGCCAATAGCGGGGCCCTGCAGTTGAAAAGCAGCGTCTTCGAAGGTAGCTTCGGGATGGTAGCAAGCGGCCATACCCGCATGGTCGCGGCGCTGAAAAGCTTGGTAGAAACGGTGCAGAAGCTGTTCGTTTGCGTGCATGGCGAAGGTGGGAAAGCAGTTGAAGCTCGGCTATCATCAGATACCTAAAGCTGCACAAAAAATGCCCATCAGAGTAGGGCGCAGGCGTTGAACTAAAAAATGGCGGGGCTTATGACCACTTGAAACTCAATTGCTCGCAGCAAAAAGGCTGCTTTGTTCGGCTAGTTGTTCAGCAACACCGAAATAGCAGTTATTAAGCAGCAACCAGTAGTGCTTCGGGTTTTATTTTCAATGGTTTCCGGTGCCAGGCAACGGTTACGAACAAGCATCCATCTTTCTATTTATATACCCCATTTCTAACAACCACTTGCCATGAAGACTATGCATTCTTTACTATCTCCTGTTTTTGCCGGCGCGCTGTTGCTGTCGGGTTTTGTGGCCACGGCAGCCCGCGAAACGCGCCAGGTAGCCAGCTTCAATCAGGTAACCTTGGCAGGTTCGGCCACGGTGATACTCGTGCAGGGCAGCCCCCAGAAGGTGGTAGTAGATGCCGAAAACGAGGACCTCGCCCATCTCGAAACCACCGTCAGCGGCGACAAGCTACGCATCGGCACCAAACAAGAAAGTGGCATGAACTGGTCTAATTACCGCTTCAAAGGCCCCGTGACCGTGTATGTGACGGTACCTTCCATCAGCGCCCTGACAGTGAGCGGCTCCGGCAAAATGAAGGTCGATGACGGCGTCAAAGCCAAAGACCTGAACCTAAGTGTAAGCGGCTCCGGGCACATGGAATTGGGCCAGGTGCAAGCCGACGAGCTGGAAACCGCCATATCAGGCTCCGGCGACATTATGATAAACGGTGGCTCAGTACCGCGCCAGGCTGTTCGAATCAGCGGCTCGGGTGGTATGCAAGCCGCCAAGCTACGCACTGAAAGATGCAACGTGCGCATCAGTGGTTCCGGGAACTGCCGCGTAAATGCCACTGAAACACTGGAAGCTAGCATAGCTGGCTCCGGCAATGTGTATGTAACCGGCGGCGCTAAAGTCAGCAGCTCTACTGCTGGTAGCGGCCGCGTACGCCAGCAATAAGCAGTAGGTATAAAGCTGAAAAGAGGGGAGGCTCGGGACACGCGGTTTGCGCTACCCGAACCTCCCCTCTTTTTTCTAGGAGAAACTAGCTAATAGCTAACTTCTTACTCGACCACGACCTTTTGCGTGCCAGTTCCATTAGCGGTTATCAGACGCAACATGTACATGCCTACGGGCAGGTATTCTGTTGTTATCGGCACCTCCTGTTCCAAGGCGCTAGGTACTGGCTTTTCAAACAAAACACGGCCAAGTACATCCACCATCTGAAGTTTGCCAGAATCTGGCTGGCTTTGGGTGATGTGCACCTTGAAAGTGCCATTGTTTGGGTTAGGAGCAACCGACAGCGAATGCGAGTTCTTCTGACCTGGCTTTACCGATTGCGGTATAGGGCTAACCGCCGAGCAGTAGGCCGAAGCTGGAACCACTTGCCGGGCAATATTAGCCGTAGTGCTGGCGTACTCTAAAACCAGCACGTTGCTGCCAATACCTTCGCCGTAATGGATTTGAATATCGTGGTAGCCTGCAGCCAGCGTAACCGTAGCCGATTCGGTTAAGGCACTGTGCTGACCGCTGTTATTAATCAGGGCATCCGCATTGACGGGAGTAGCTTGCACAGCCGGGGTATCGAGCCAGAGGCGGGCTCCGTCATCGGCGGTCAGATAGAGCGTGTACGTGCCAGCCGTTGGGATAAGAATGCGGCCCCGGAATCGGGCGCTGTACATGTCTGGGTTGTCGATCGAGCCACTGGAAGTCAAAGCCAAGTTGCCCCAACGGTCGTCGTCACTGAAATTCAGTTGTGTATCTACCCGCGTCAGCTTTGGTGTGTTAGTGGTAAAGAAGGCAGGGTTGTCGTTGAAGTAGCCAGCGTAATACTCGGCAAAGATGCCGCTAGTGGCCGGGCCACCATCAGGGCGAGTTCCCGTGCAATTCAGTGGCGCTGCCGCTGCTACAGTGAACGTATAGGCACTACGGAAAGTAGCTGCTCCTTGCGCGTTAACCACCGCCACCTCAGCCTCGTAAACACCTACCGGCACAGTGGAAGCCAAGCTGAGCTGCCCAGTTGTTGCATTGATGGTGATGCCGTTTGGTAGGCTGCTCGTGTTAGCCAGAACAAATTGTGGAGTGCTGACGCTCGTAACCGTTGGAACCACAGAAGTACCACTATTGCCAACCAGCACTGTTTGGAAAGCTGGGGCATAAGCCAGCGCTGACGGCTGAACAATAGCGGGTTGAATGGAAGTACAGAACTCGGTTGAGGGTACTACTTGCCGTACTATTCCAGCCGCAGCACTTTCATACTCCAGTATCAACGAATTTTCGTTGATCAGGTCGCCGTAGTGAACCAGCACGTTGTGCAAGCCAGCCGTGAGGTAAACCGATGCTTGTATGGTGCGCTCCGAGTGGTCGCCGCCGTTATCAATGGTGGCTTGGCCTGGGGAAGGATTGGTGCTAAGCGCCGCGTTGTCGAGCCATAAGTAAGCAGCGTCGTCAGCGGTCAGGTAGAACGTATAAACACCGGTGGTGGCAATGCGCAAGCTACCCCGTTGGCGCAAGCTAAAGTTGTCGGGGTTGGTAGCGCTGCCATCTGCCGTGGGAAGCAGGTTGCCGAAAGGCGACGTGGATCCAAAATACACGTTAGGGTCAACCCGGGTAATGCCAGCAGTAGTAGTGGCAAAGTAGGTCTGGTCGTTGGCGAAGTATCCCCGGTAATACTGTGCGTACAAGCCGTTGGTAGCTGGGCTACCGCCCGGATCATTGCCTGTGCAGGCTGTTGGCTGGGCCAGAACTTCAAGATTTGGCCATACCCCTAACAGTCCAATAAACAGCAATAATAGTCTGGAACGTGTTAAATAAGAAGTAAAAAGTGTTGACATAAAGGTGAGCTAAAAGTGTGGGACTGCAGACAAGGGCAACAAACTGAAAAAGCCAATATTTTGTTGCACAATATTTATCTAATTTATAATAAATCAATATGCCGATAAAATAGAAGCTGTGATAGTTATAAATCAACTATCGAGCCTAATAGCTGATTTACCCCAGCAAGTCTTTATAAATTAATGATGTATTAAAATTTTACAACGAATTCACTTAGTGCACAACATCCCCTTCAGGCGCATTGCCTTAGAAAAATTAAATAAATATTTTTTTCTAAACCAGCTGAAAACTACCAGTCGAACAGGCCCCGCCCCTTGTTTGCCCCCTTTTTTCGCTTCTCCTTTTTCTTGTCGTTGTCCCCATCAAACAACCCATTGAAAAGCCCTGTCTTCTTCTCTTTTATGAGGATGTACCGCACCGATATGCCGGTAGCAAAACGGGCCCAATCCTTTGAGTTAAACTCAATGGTTGGCTTGAAGTCGGCGGCGACAACAAAACGAGTTAGCGCAATCTTATATTCCAATCCGGCAATACCATCGACGCCACCAAAAGCACCCGTGTCCTTGTTGTTGCCCACGTGTCCTCCGGCACCGAAGTAGTAGTTGAGACTTGGGCCGAGCAAGCCAAAGTGCTGTTCGGCCAACACTGTACCCGTCACCTCGCGCGTACCCGCTAGCAATAAGCCTTCGAGGGTAGTTTTGGGCAGAATCTTTTGCTGCACCGTGAGACCATAGAGGCCGGAGCTAAACCGCAAGCCTGCGGCCGTACGATATTTTTGAGCGAGTGATGGACAGGCAGTGCCAAAGGTTAGCAAAGCAAACAGCAACAGGCGCTGTTGGAACGTAGAAAAACGAAACATCATAATCTTGTAACGAGAGTACAGGAACTCCCCTCCTATTTCGGCGTTGAACGCAAAAACACCATGCAAAGTACGGGCCGCTTCATTGTTTGGGGTCCACTAGTCCGGACAGAGTCTCGTACCTTGCAGCTGTTTTTGCCTAACTCCCGACCGTTTCCCTCTGTGTATATTCATCAGGTGGCAGCCTATCTGCCCGACTACGTAGTAACCAACGAGCATTTCACCCGTTTGAACGGTCTTGCCTCTGAGTGGATCATTGAGCGCACCGGCATTCGGGAACGGCGCAAAGCTGGTCAGGGCGAAAACACAAACACCATGGCCATCGAGGCCACGCGCCGGGCCCTTGCGCAAGCCCCCGACTTTGCGGCCACCATCGACCTGATTGTGGGGGCCACTTATACACCCCACGATACCATTTACACCCTTGCTCACGCTGTGCAGCGCGATTTGGGTATCAACGAAATTCCGGTAGTTAGCATTTCCTCGGCGTGCTCTTCACTGCTGAATGCCATTGAAATAGTAGAAGGCTACTTTGCCCTAGGCAAAGCGTCGAGGGCGGTGGTAGTGGTAAGTGAGCACAACACCGCCTACAACAACGAGCAGGACACCATGGCGGGCCACTTGTGGGGCGACGGGGCCGCTACGTTGCTCATCAGCAAAGAGCGCCTCAGTCCCGACGACCTGCGCGTGGTGGAAGTGGTGACCGGTGGCGCCGCCGTAGTAGGCAAAGCCGACGAATCAGTAACGCTGAAGCCGGTGGAAAAAGGCATCGTGATGCCCCACGGCCGCGACGTATTCACGCACGCCTGCACCTACATGGCTCGCGTAACGGCGCAGCTCTTGGAGCGGCAGCAACTCACCGTTGACGACGTGGCGTTCCTGATTCCGCACCAAGCCAATTTACGCATCACCAAAAACGTGCTCAAGCAATTAGGCATGCCCGATGAGCGGGCGGTATCCAACATCGAGCAGCTCGGCAACACCGGTTGTGCCGGCGCCGCCATCGGCCTAGGCGACACTTGGAACCAGTTGCGTCAAGGCAGCCGAGTGGTTATTACAGTGTTCGGCGGTGGCTACTCCTACGGCGCTATGCTGTTGGAACGGTAAGCCTCAGCGCCACTTAGTGGTTCAGGCTACGCGCATGGCAGTAAACAAACGCGGCGAAGCTGCGCTTTCAGGGTGTAGCCTTTATTCCCAAATAACTGCTATGCCTTTCTTGCTACGCCTGCTCCTGCTTTCCGTTCTAACCTTTCCCGCGGCAGCGCAGCAGACCTTGCCTGCGGCGCTACCTGAGTACAACGCCCAGCGCACCCTCCTCGATCAGCGCGGCATGCGGGTACTTGGCGCGTGGGCCGTTGGCAATGTAGGTATAAGCGGGGCTCGCGCTTTCGCTACCGACGGCCCCGAGAAATACTTTCATCAGATGAACGTGGGCTGGGGCGTAGTGAACTTAGCACTTGCTGGCTCGGCGCTAGTTTCAGCCCGGCATACCACGCTGCCAACTGACAGAGCAAGCACAGCAAAAGCCCAGCTACACACCGAAAACCTTTACCTTCTCAATACCGGTCTCGACGTGGCCTACGTAGCCACGGGCTTCTATTTGAAAGAACGCGCCCGCAGCCGCTCCACCCAACGTCAGCAAGACCGCCTTACGGGCTACGGCCGCTCTTTGCTGCTGCAAGGAGGCTTCCTTTTCGCTTTCGATGGGCTTATGTTCGCAGCCCATCATGCACACGGAAAAAGCGGTTTATATCCGTTGCTGAGCCACGTACAAGCTGGCCCGAACGCTATAGCCTTTGTGGTGAAACTTTGACTTAGTGAACTAGCGACTTAAGGCGCTTGAAGTTCTGCTGTGCTACCTGCGCCGCTAAAACCTCAAGCTCTTTAAGCCGATAAGTTACCATCTTACTTCCTACTCAGCCCGCAGAAACGGCAGGTTGGATTCTTTGCCCTCAGGCGTACGCAAGCGGACTACGTACCAGCCAGGGCGCAGGGATTCTGTCGGGATGGCTAAGAAGTTGAGGCCTGGCTGATAATCAATCCCAATAAGACTGTGTTGCCGGCCGATGGCATCAACAATGGAAACACGCAGGCGCCCCGCCGCTGTGGCGGGATACTGTAAGCGGAGCCCAGTAGCACCAGCTGGGTTAGGAAATAGCTGAGGCCGACCGGCCGTAGCAGCGTCGCCGTAGGCGGCCAATGGAGCTGCCGTATCGAAGACACCATTAGGCCGACGCAGACGCAGGCGGTAGTACCGTAACCCGGTCTGCGGGTCGGTATCGACGTAGCGGTACGTGTTGCCGTTGCGTGGGACGGTGGCCAGGGTTTGCCAGGCAGTGGTGTCAAACGACACAGAACGCTCAACCACAAAGTTTTGCAGGAAACACTCGTCTTGGGTGGTCCAGGCTAGAGCAATGCCGTCGGTGCCCGTGGTGGCCGCGAGGCTGGTGAGGGGAGCAGGCAGCATGGGGAGCGGGCCGCAGCTCTGCGTCACGAAGCTACGGCTACGGAGCACCAGGCGCCCACCAGTTATATCATCAGTACTAATGGCGCGGCTGGTTTGTCCGCGGGCTACGGCATAGTGCATCACAGCGCGCGGCAAAATCACGTGGGAAAGCTGATGAGCGTGCCCTAGCTCGTGCACAACCACCGTCTCGAAATCCAGCTGAGTTGCGCCAGCCGCTGCTGGGCCATACTGCCAGTTGGTGCCGCTATCAAATTGCATGTCAATTTCTTTTACAGAAAAAGCGATGGTACCGTCGGGCTGGAAGCAGCCTTGATAATAGCTGGTTGTGCGGCCCAATACGTTGACGGGCAGTTCTGTTCCCTCATCAAACCCGACACTGTTCTCGCTGTCTTCTTTGGCGCCCCGTTCGGTTCGGGTGGCGGCATCTACATCCCAGTTCACCCCGCTTTGGCAGCGCCAGGTGGCCAAGGCATTTCGGAAGGCGGTTACTGCTCGGGGGTTGGCCACCAAACCAGGTTCAAAGCGAAAAGCATAGCCTCCGCGCCCGTTCTGGCTGAGGTGGCTGGGGCGTATTACCTGGCTGGAATCGTTGGCGGCCAGCACGTTGCTAATGGCGTAGGGAATGGTAACGGTGGTCAGGCTGGTGGTAACAAGCCGGTCGTTGCTGGTGACCCGTACGGGGCCACTGCCCGCCGGACTGCGAGTACCGCCGCTGGTCTGGCTTACAGAAGGCACCCGCACCTGAATACGAGTATCCGACCAACTCACGTAGTCGGTGACGCGGGGCTTTACGTACGAGCTACCGCCATTGTCGGCGTTGCGGAACTCCACGAACCCGGTACCGCGCGCGGGCCCAAAGCCTGAGCCTGTGATGGTCAGCACGGCACCCGTACCGGCGGGTATAGTGGTTGGGCTCAGGCTGGAGATAACCGGGGCCTGCCCGCGGGCGAGTACCGGGGGGGCCAGTTGCCGCGCCACTGCCGTAGTTAGTGCTGGGTTGGGCTGCACTACGCGACGGGTTTGGCCGGTGGCATCCGTCAGCGTCTGATAGAAATCTTCGTCGATCAAGCCATATTTCCGAAATGGTTCGGCGGCAGTGGCGTCGCTTAAATCATACCCGATAAATCCTTGCTGACTGCCATAGGCGGCCCAGGCAGTGCCTGCGCTTTCGGTACCCGGAAACGAGGCGGGCGTCAGAAAAAGGATGCCTTGCTGGCCGGGCTGCAGGGCAAGCGTATTGGTAAGGTCTTGCCGGGTCAGGTCCACGATACCGCCTTCGGTTAGCACGGTCACGGTAGCGGGGGCCGTACCTTTGAGCGCGCTAAAAACGCGAAACTGATGGGCCGTATAGATACGCTGGTGGCTGCTGTCCCAGAAGCTGCGGCTGGCCGTTACCTCTCCTTCCACCACCAGCGTCGCCTGGGTTGCCCGCTGGGCCGGGTCGAGTGCTACCAAGAGGCAGTGCGTTTCGGGGGGGCAGTGGAGTTTTGGGCGGAAGCCGACCCCATCAGAAACAGAGAGATAAAGAAACCGGCAGAGAAACGAAAGCGCATAGGATATTACCACTAGAGGGACTGCTCAAGATACGGGATTTGACGGGTTGCGGACGGCTCTACCCGCCCGCAATTTGCACAAGTTGCCCGTTGCTGGCACAGCTATTGACTTGAAGCGAAAATCAGACGTCGGAAAGTCTTCCACCTAGCAGACTTGTGCTTCGTCGGCTTTTTTTCTGCTTGCGCCAACCTTTGCCGGGCTTGGATTCCCTTTAGGACAAATAACTGCTCCGTGACTTCGCTTCCTGCGTCCAACACTTCTGAAGAACAACAACTGCTGACTGGCTGCCTTGCGCAAGACCGCCAGGCGCAGTATCAGTTGTATCAGCGTTATAAGACGGCCATGTTTTCGTGTGCGCTGCGCATTCTCGGCGGCGACCATGATCTGGCACAGGATGCGTTGCAGGATGCCTTCGTGGATGTGTTTCGGCAGTTGGCCAGCTTCCGGCAACAGTCCACGCTCGGCGCCTGGATTAAAACTATTGTTGTGCGGCGGGCTTTGGCAACGCTCCGGCGCGAACAGCGCATGGAGGTCTACGACCCCGAGCGCCACCCCGAGCCGCTAGTGCCTTGGCACGACCAGCTAACTGGCCAAGCGCTGGAAAAAGCCATCGACGAGCTACCCGCGGGCTACCGCGCCGTATTCTGCCTGATCGAGGTGGAAGGCTACTTGCACCGCGAAGTAGCCGAGATGCTTGGCATATCGGAGGGCACGACCAAGTCGCAGCTCTTTCACGCCAAGCGGATGCTCAAAATCAAACTTCATCACCTGTACTTATGAACCAGACCCCCGACCTGCCTGAAGAAGGGCACCAACACCTGCGGCGGGCGCTGAACGAATTGCCCACCCACGAGCCTGCCCCCGCCACTTGGTCCCGCATCGAAGCCCAATTGGCGGCCGACGAAGCCATACACCGTACCCTGCCCCAACTGCCTACGCATGCCCCCGATGATGCCGTATGGGCCGCCATTGCCGGCCGCCTCGATCAGCTTCAGACGGAACCAACGCCCTTCACTTCGGCACCAACCACCCCCGGCGTAGTTCGGCAGTTGTGGCCAGCCAAGCACCTGCGCTTTGTAGCTAGCGTGGCCGCGGCCATTCTGGTACTGGTGCTGGCGTGGTGGCAGTTCCCTACTTCCTACGACGCTGCTGCTCCCCGCGAAACCATCACCTACACCGAAGAAACCGTGGAAAGCCCTGAGGCTACGCTGCCTGTACAGAGTACCGCCGATCCGCTGGGCCGAGAAGGAGTAGCTTTTATTGACGCGCATTGCACCTCGTTGCCCACCGTTTGCCAGTCGGGCGAGTTCAAGGAATTACGCACGCAACTCACGGAACTGGAAACCGAGGAGCTACGCCTGCAAAAAGCCGCGCAGCGCTTGGGCGCTACGCCGGAGCTGGTTCGCAACCAAGTGCGGGTTACTACACTCAAAGCGGCCGTTACCCGGGAGCTTATTCAACTCCTAATCTCATGAGTGCTGTGCTTTTGAACATAGGGAAGCCGCGCCGCTGGGGCGAGGGCCTGCTGCTGATGCTGCTTTACCTGGCGGTGCTCAGCAGCGCCCAGGCACAGCGCAAGGTGCAGGTGCTTACGCGCACCATCGAGCAGACGCTACCCTGCCCGACGGGTACGCTCGTTCGCATCCGAGCCGAAAAAGCCACCTTGAAAGTGCAGGGCTGGGATAAGCCGAGCGTGCAGGTGGTACTTCGCCTGAGCGCCCGCCACCCCGAGCGCGCCATAGCCGAACGGGAGTTGCCTGCAGTCCGCTACCAGATAGCCAAGAAAGGCAACACCATCGACCTGGTCAATTACTTCGCAGTGCCCGTCAATGCCCCACCTGTCCGCAGCGACTTGCGCGCCGAGTACATCGTGATGATGCCCGCCGCCAACTCCCTGGAAATAGTAAATGCCTACGGCCGCACCGAGCTAATTGACTTGACCGGCCGCCAAACACTGGTGCAGGACTTCGGCGAAATCAAGCTGCAAGACTTGCGGGGCAGTTTGGAAGCCACGATTCGCTACACCGAGCTAACGAGCACCAACTTCAACGGCGCGTTTGTGTGCCGCGCCGATAAGTCGGCGGTGCAGCTAACGGGTGCCGGGGGTACTTATGCCATTAGCAACGCCTACGGTAGCGTTGTATTCGAGCCCAACGACGAGTTGAAAAGCGCCTTTGTTGACGCAACCCGCACCGAAGTGACGATTGGTGTACCGCAGTTGTCGCAGTACAATTACAACTTGGGCAGCAGCCAAGGCAAGTTGGTGATTCCGGCTAGCTACACTTCTAAGCGTACGCTCACGGGTCGTAACACCCTACAAGTCACCAACGATGCTAAGCTGCCGCTTATCCGCGTCAATACTTCCTACGCTCCTATCACGCTCCAGACCCAACCGCTCCTCATCCAACGCTGATTGCTCTGTTGCTGCTCTATGAATCAACCCTCTGTTTCCAGCCTGCCCGCCCTACGTGCGCTCCTGCTTGGCTTGCTTATTTCGATAAGCTTGCCGCGGCTAGCAGCTGCCCAAACCGCGCCCGATACCACCCGCGTGCGGTACAGCGAGGAAACTGTTGCCACACCCGATTCGTCGCGCACCACTGCGTTAGGGCAAACGTACAGTGCCCTAACGCGCCTGCAAATAGAGGAACGCGTTCTTTGGAAAATCGGACTCAACAATTACACATCCGACAACAATTTCGACACGGGCCGGCGCTACTACCGCTACGGCTTGTACCTGATTTATGAGCGAAAGCTGCGCGACGATATATCCATAATGGCAGAACTCAGCCCAGACTTCACTCGCTACCGGCGGGTTGACGGGTTGAAATTTCGCCAAGGCTTTAGCGTTCGGTCACAGCTGGCTGGGCGCTACTACTACAACCTGAATCAGCGTATTCGCAAAGGCAAAAACGCCAGCAATTTCTCGGCTAACTACCTCTCCGTAGCCCTTGGAAACGGCTTTGGCCGCCGCTCCCACGAAACCACTTACTACTTCTACACTTTCAGCAAGCCTTTCATACGCGCCGATTTATCTGCCTTTTATGGTTTGCAGCGTCGGCTAGGTCAGTATGGATTTGTTGATTTCAACGTAGGTTTTTCAACCAGATTAGCCCCACGAGTTTACGATTTCTCTCCCAGTGGCACCTTCCGCATCGGCTTGGCACTAGGTTGGTAGCCTTCAGCTTGCCAAATGCAGCTTCGACTTTAGCTTAGAACCAGAAAAGCCAGTTCTCCTCCGGTGAGGAGAGGAACTGGCTTTTCTGGTTCTAAAAGAGGCTTCCTTGCACTGGCTGCGGAATAATACGGGGCGCGGGCACCGTGATACCGGACAAGGCGTGAAGCTTCTCTAGAAAATATTGGGTCCAGAGGGGCGTGTGCATGATGTCTTTCTGGTGCACAAAGAAATACACTGTCTGCAAGCCTTGCTGTAGCCACTGAGCAATGCGCGCCGCCCAAATATCAGCGCGCTGATAGTCGGAGCTGATGAGGCCGTGACCATTGAAGCGAATGAAAGCGGACGGAGTAGTCAGGCGCATCGCCAGCACATCGCGGCGGCCCGCCACATCCGATAACACCAACGTTTTATTGAGCGCCTCGAGCATGGCCGCCACGGCAGCAAAGGCCACTTTATCGGTGTACCAGCCTTGATGACGCAGTTCCACGGCCAAGGGTATATCACTCGGGAAGTCGAGCAGATAGCGCTCCAGTCGGCTTAGGTGCTCGGGGCCAAACGTGGGCGGCAGTTGTAAAAAGCACCACCCTAACCGCTCATTCAGCTCCCGAATGGAACGGCAAAAGCTGATAGTTAAGTCGTCGACATTGTAGAGTGCCCGGTCGTGGCTGATGACCTGGGGCAGCTTAGGGCAAAAGCGGAAGTCGGTAGGCACTGCATCGCGCCACTTGCGCACGGTGGGCGCATCCGGAATGCGGTAGTGGGTGGTGTTCAGTTCTAGACTATTGAATTGCCGGGCATAGTGGTGTAGGTAATCGGCGTCGCGGATACCGGCCGGGAAATACGAGCCCAGCCATGCCTTGTTGGTCCAGATGGGGCAGCCAATAAATAGCTGGGGAGCAACAGACGTAGCCGCGGCGCGGGCTAGCACCCCCGCTGTATCGGGATGATCAGGAGGCAGGCGAAAGTCTACGTAGCGTAGGTCGGAAAGGCGGCCAAAATCCATGCAGCAAATTACGGCGAAATGAACTGGCAGGCTAGCAAGGCCGCGCAAAAGACAAATGAACGGACAGTATTTATAACCCCTCAAGATACCTCCTGCTCCAGTAGAACCACCCTGTCGACAGACCACTCGCACTGCCTATTAACGGTTGAGCTAGAACAGGCGGTTTTTGCATAGCTCCTCAGTTAGCGCAAGCAGACTGCTTCTACTATCCTTATGAAAATTCCGTGACTTATGCAAGCAGTTTGAAATCACGAAACCGACCAACTTGCCAAATTTTTTTCACCGGCAGATAATCTCATTTCTTAGAGAGCAATCCTAATGTCTATTAATAGTGCAAAATGCGGCTTAGGTAAACACAAAGCCATATTCACCACCATCATATCTAATAAGTTAAATGCAAGTTTTATTATAAAAACACAATTATACTCCCATTAGCAGGCTAGCGCAACTAAGGGATATGGTGTTAGTTTGAAAGACCCTGCTAGATTTGTTTTGTTCACATCACAGCGTATCGATGAATTTGACCTTACGACTGAGTGCTTCGAGCTTCCTAGCGGTTTTGTACTTTTCGGCTTTATCCTTTTTCGTTTCGGAGGCTCACGCCATGCGTCCCGGCTTCGAAGATGACAAGAATCCTGCCCTTGCGGCACGTCGTGCCGCGGTGCTTCGGGGCCGCGCCTCCTGGTACGGTAGAGACCACCAGGGCATGCGCACCAGTAGCGGCGAGCGGTTCGACCGTAACAAGTTTACTTGTGCACACAAGACCTTGCCCTTCGGCACGAAGCTGCGCGTTACCAATCCTGCAACGCAAGCTTCGGTGGTAGTTCGGGTTTCCGACCGGGGGCCATTTCGGCACCAGCGCATCCTCGACCTTTCCGAGATTGCAGCCCGCCCCCTTGGTATAGTAGATCAGGGGGCTGTATCGGTGCTGGCGGAAATAGTCCCCGACGATACGCCCCTAGGCCCTACTAACGCACCCGCCGACTTGGCGCTGTTAGCCGATGATCCATCTATCACCACGGAGGCTGGCTTACACACCGATATTCGTACCGGCGCTACCGAGGCCGACGATATAGCTATCCTTCCCGAACCTGCTGCCACCTACGTAGTACAGGCCGGCACCTTCGGCGACGTCCGCAATGCCCAAGCCATGATGAACCGCATTCAAGGTCTCGACCCGAAGCTGCTGGTTACGACGGTAGCTACCAACACCGCCGATGGCAAGACGCTGAACCGCGTGGTGGTTGGCCGCTTTGCCACCCCAGCAGAAGCCAAGGCCGTTTGCCAACGCCTTGTCAAGGTTGGCGTAACGGGCATTGTACGTCAAGGCGAGAACCTGTAGCAACCCCTACCCTACTTCGCAGAAAAAGCCGCTAGCACTTAGTGCTAGCGGCTTTTTCTATATAGAATTGGCGCAGTTGTTGAGCTTGCCGCTCCGGTTCAATCAACTCTCTCATCTCTTCTATTAAATGAAAAAGTTATTACTGCTAAGTATAGCCTGTGCTATATCGGCATCTGCTATGGCCCAGACGGAAAAGGGCGCTAAATATATAGGCGTAAACATTGGCGGTGTGAACTACCAGAACAACAAAAATGGAAGCAGCATAGGTGCAGCACTGCTTCCATCTGCAGGAGTATTTGTGGCCGACAACCTGTTAGTAGGCACTGGAATACAACTAAGCTATCTGCGAAACAACTCCAAGCCCAAAGGTGCTACGGAAGATAATATAAGCCGCCATATACAGTATGGTCTTTCACCGTCTGTTCGCTACTATTTTGCAGGCACTAACCCACACCGATTTTTTGGGCAATTGAGCGGCGGTATAGCTTGGAGCAACCAATACCAGAAGTACCAGGTAAACTCAGAGACTATTAGCAGTAGCACTACTTCCCACTACGCAACTGCTAGTGCAGCACTTGGCTACAACTATTTCTTAACACCCGGGGCTGCGCTAGAAGTCACGGCTGGTTATACCCGCAATGGCATCGGCGAATCAGACTTTAACTACGGTCAAGTTGTGGTATCTGCCGGCTTCGCCATCTTCCTGCCTTCCAAACTGTCCACAACGTCTACAGGTCAGTAAGCAGAGTAAGTCATTAATAGACGCGGCACGCAACCCAAGCTGGTTTGCGTGCCGCGTTTTTTTGTCGGATGTTGTGGGGCGGACGAACCACTTCTGCTTGAATCTATGCTACGCTACGTTCGGGCGCTGTTGGCGCTACTTGTTGCCACTGCTCTGACCTGGGCCCTCAACACCAAGCACGGCGACGTGCCCCCCTTTGGCAAGTTTTTGAGCCCTTTCCGCGGGTTCTGGCAGAACGGCGAAACAGCCGACGCCTTACCCGCCCAGCAAACGCTGCAACTGCCAGGCTTGCAACAACCAGTGCAAGTCCGCTTCGACGACCAACGGGTGCCGCACATCTTCGCCCAGAACGACCACGACCTGTATTATGCTCAAGGGTACCTCACAGCCCAAGACCGGCTGTGGCAAATGGATTTCATTGCCCACGTAGCATCCGGCCGGCTAGCCGAAATAGTAGGACCGGCCCGCCTGGAAACCGACCGGTTTTTTCGCCGCATGGGGTTGCCGTTTGGCGCCCGTAAGTCGCTGGATTCGGCTATGACCGACCCAGTAGTTCGCACTGTGCTTACCTCGTACGCCGATGGCGTGAATGCCTACATCGGTACGCTCACCCCCAAAACCTTGCCCTTCGAATACAAACTACTCGACTACGCACCCGAGCCTTGGGAGCCGCTGAAAAGCGCGCTGATTCTGAAGTATATGGCCTTCGACTTGAGTGGCCGCTCCGACGATTTGCGCATGAGCAACGCGCTAGCCAAGTACGGGGCCGCCGTAGTAAAGGACCTATTTCCTGATTACCCGACCCGCGAAGACCCTATTGTGCCTGTTGGAACGCCGCTGGACTTTCAGCCGCTGCCGATACCCGCTACGCCACCAGGTTTCGCGGCAGCCATGTCGGGGAAGACGCCGCAAAACGAGCCCGACCCGGAACTAGGCTCCAACAACTTTGCAGTGAGCGGAGCGAAATCGGCTACGGGCTATCCGCTGCTAGCCAACGACCCGCACTTACAACTCAACTTGCCCAGCATCTGGTATCAAATGCAGTTGGCGGCGCCCGGCGTGAATGTATACGGGGTAAGCATTCCAGGGACACCTTTCGCCATCATCGGGTTCAATGAGCAGGTAGCCTGGGGCGTGACCAATGTGGCTGCCGACGTCATGGACTGGTACCAACTCAAGTTCCGGGACGGCAGTCGGCGCGAGTACTGGCACGATGGCCGCTGGAAACCAGTGCGGCGCGTGGTAGAGCGCATCAAGGTGCGCGGACAACCCGACCGGCTCGATACGGTGCTCTATACCCACCACGGCCCCATCGTGTACGACAAGCCGGAAAAGCCCTTTCTGTCGCAGACGCCTATTGCCCACGCCATGCGCTGGACCGCCCACGACGCGGCCAACGAGTTCCGAACTTTCTACCGTCTCAACCGTGCCCATAACTACCAAGATTATGTAGCGGCCTTGAGCACGTACGGTACGCCGGCGCAGAACTTCATTTTTGCTAGCGCTGCTAAGGATATTGCCATTTGGCCCAACGGTCATTTCCCATTGAAGTGGCGCAACCAAGGCAAGTTCATCCTCGACGGCACCGATGCTGCTTATGACTGGCAAGGCTGGATTCCGGCTGCCCAGAACCCGCACGTCAAAAATCCGGCGCGCAATTTCGTGTCGTCGGCCAACCAGTTTTCCACGGGCCCTGATTACCCGTACTACCTGAACTGGAACTACGGCGACGGCAGCTACGACCGAGCCCACCGCATCAATCAGCGCCTAGCCCGGATGACCCAGGCCACCCCCGATAGTTTGCGGACACTGCAAAACGACAACCTCAACCTGAACGCCCAGTTGATGTTGCCCCGACTCCTAACCTTAGCAACCGGCGCAACTAATGGCGATACGCTTGTTGCAGCCAACTCCCCAGAAGCGCGCGTGCTTGCCGAAATGCGCCGGTGGAACTACCAATATGCCGCCGATGCGCTGGCGCCCAGTGTGTTTGACTTGTGGTACAACAACTTGGTGCGAAGACTCTGGGCAGATGATTTCGGGTTAAAAGCCACTGGCCTGGAAATGCGAAACCCCGCCCGTGACCGAACTAACACGCTCATCCTACAGGAGGAAAACAGCCCTTGGGTGGATGACCGCCGCACGCCGCAACGCGAAACCTTGCCGCAACTTGCCCGCCGCAGCCTCCGCTTCGCCACCGATTCCTTGACCCGGAAGTATGGCCCGCTCGGCCCCAAGTGGGCCTGGAAAAACCAGAAAAGTACCGACATCTTGCACATGCTCCAGATACCTGGCTTCGGCCACATGGACTTGGACTGCGGTGGCGGGGCCGGCATCGTGAATGCCACGACGGAGCGCACCGGTCCCTCCTGGCGCATGGTGGTGGCGCTAGGACCGCAAGTACGAGCGTATGGCGTGTTTCCGGGTGGCCAAAGCGGTAACCCTGGCTCGGCCGCCTACGACGATATGCTGGAGACTTGGCGCGTTGGTAAGCTCAATGAGCTGGTGTTTTTGCGCAGTGCCTCGGAAACAAACCCGCGCGTACGCACCGCCTGGACGTTATCTAAATAGCTTTTCATCTATCCATATGTTGCTCTTTCTGCTGATTCTGATGCTTGCTTTCATCGCGCAGCTATTCCTGCCTTGGTGGGTGATAATGCCCTTGTGCTTGCTGCTAGCGGCATGGCGCGGCGTATCGGGTGGCCGGTCGTTTGTAGCTGGTTTCTTGGGCGTTGGGTTGGGCTGGCTGATAATGGCCAGTTGGCTAAGCCTGCGCAACGAAGGCCTGCTGGCTCACCGGGTGGCGCAGTTGCTACCGCTCGGTGGCCAAGGCTGGCTGCTAGTACTCGTAACGGCAGTAATAGGTGGCTTGGTAGGCGGCTTGGCAGCACTAGCTGGCACGTGGCTCCGTCAGGCCGTAATCCCAACAGCATCTGCAACGGCCAGATGAAGTAGGCTCCTAGCTGCACAAACAGAAAGCAGCGCGAGGCTTTAGCTTCGCGCTGCTTTCTGTTTGTGCTGATTATAAATTTTGTAGCTCCTCAGCATGAAGTAGAAGTCCATTCAAGCAAGCAGCCAAGAAGAACGATCCTGCTGAGCGGAGTCGATGCATCTCGCTCGTGTGGTAAACTCAGGTAGTACCACAACCTCAGCACGCGAGATGCTTCGACTCCGCTCAGCATGACTGTAGGTATCAAGCAGACTCGTCGCTCCGCTTAGTACTGCGAGATAAATCCAAGGGCCTCCAGCGTGTATCGCGCAACAGAAGTGAAGTGGTTGCCGCCTTCGATAGGATGCAAGGTCACTTGAGTAGCGCCACGGGCACGCATGGCCTTGTAGGCATCTTCGGAGTTGAAGTACGGCACGTAGTCATCGGCGGTGCCGTGGAAGAGAGCCACAGGGGCTTTGGGCTTCCAGTCGTAGATGTCGTTGTCGCGGAAGGCGGTGGTCATGGGAGCATCCGTTTTGTTGAGGATGCTGGTCCGGAAGGTGCCCGTGAACAGTTCGCTAGGTTTTTCGGGCACGTCGCTGAAGGGGTTGGCCTGCAGCTGCGTAGCCCAAGGCTGATTGAAGTAGTAACTTGGCGCCCGATTGATGTTGTACACCCGGTTATAGGTATCAAGCACCCACACGTAGGAACTTAGGAAACTGAGGTTCTGGTCGGAGCCCAAGATGTAGTCGGCAAAGGCGCTTTTGTGGTAGGCACCCGCACCCGGAGCACTAGCCGTAACCGCAAACTCAGTTGGGAATTTCTCTTCGATTAGTTTGTGCAGCGCCATCGTGGCGTACCCGCCTTCCGAGTAGCCCAGTAAGAAGTTCTTCTTGTTAAGGCCCACTTTCTGCTTTTCACAAAATTCCTTGGCCGCCCGCATCATATCCAACGAGGTTGATGCCAAGGAAGCGGCGTGCTCGTAGGGGTGCGGCAGGGCCTTCGAAGCGCCGTAGCCGATATAATCGGGGGCCGATACGATGTAACCCGTGGAAGCCAGCACCGATACTGCCGAATACACCTCACTGCTGGCACTGTAGTAAGACGGTGACCGGTCTTCGCCATCAGGGCTGATGGTGCCATGCTGGTAACTAAGCAGTGGCAAGGCCTGTGTAGTCACGGGCACTAATAGCGCACCTGATGCCGTAACCTGTTGGCCGTCGGTATTTTGTGTGGTGTATGTCAGCTTGTAAACCCGGATGGGGTATCGAACCAAGGCGCCAACAAGTGGGATGCCCGATACTCGGCTGGCTACTACGCTTGGGCTATACTCCCCGATGAGGGTACTATTGACTAAGTGGGTTTGAACAGCAATTGGCGCTTCGGGCTGCGGCGTCGTTTCTTTCGAGCAGCTGCTACCAGCTGCTACGCCCAAACCAGCCCACAGCATCAGCGTGAGGCGCAGCCGGCGGAAATTGAATCTATTTAAAAACACGGTGGAGGCTTAGAGTTAACTATCACTCCTACAACACCACCTACCCCAAAAGATTTCCGCCAAACTGCCACAAAATCAACTCTCTTCTCCCGCTACCAATTCATACTCGAATACTGCTACTCTGGGCACACCTGCCAACAACACAGCGCTTCATTATCAAGTACTTTCTTTTTCACCTAAAGAATTAGTTGTTTAACTAAATAATTAGTTATAGCTTCCATTCACTAACGATTCGCTTATGCAAACCTTCCCCGAACTGACCCGGGCCGAAGAACAGGTGATGCAGGTGATCTGGCAGCGTGGCCCTTCTTTCGTGAAGGATGTGCTGACGGAAATGCCCGCTCCGCCGCCGGCCTACAACACGGTATCCACCATCATCCGCATTCTAGAGCAAAAGGGCTTTGTAGGCCATGAGGCGTTCGGACGCACGCATCGTTACTACGCCATAGTTGCGCAAGACGACTACCGCCGCTTTTCGTTGCGCAAGCTGCTCGGCGGTCATTTTGGGGGTTCGTTTAGCCGACTGGTGTCCTTTTTTGCCAAGGAAGAAGACCTCAATGCCCAGCAGCTTGAAGAGTTGCTCCGCCATGCGCAGCAAGACCTTAACCCCGACAACGATGCTCTACCCAACGACGGCCGCCCTGCTTAACTGGATGTGGCAAAGCACGCTTTGCTTAGGCGCCTGCTGGTTGCTCTACCAGCTCCTGCGCCGCGAGTCTTACTTCCACTACAACCGCCGGTTTCTGCTATTCACGCCCTGGCTGGCGCTACTGCTCCCGCTGCTGCTAGCAGGTGCGGCACCCGTGCTAAGCGGGTGGCTCCCCATCGACACAACTCCTACGCCCCTGCTTACGCCATCAGTCACGCTTACGGCCGTAGCTATGAGCAGTCAGAGCGCCGCGTCGACTCCCTGGTGGACGTGGCTGCCGCTGGTGTATGGCGCCGGGGTACTGGTGTGGTTGGTACGCTTGAGCTGGCAGTTAGTGGTCTTGTGGCAGCAAACGCACCACCTTCCCCACGACACCCGAGAAGACTACACGCTGGTTTCCAGCAGCGGCAAACTGCCCGTCAGTTCTTTTGGGCGGTCGATTTTCTGGGATGAAACCGCCGACCTCACGCTAGCCGAAGCCAGCCAAGTGCTCCAACACGAACTGGTACACGTGCGGCAGGGCCATACCCAGGAACGGCTACTCTTAGAGCTTGTACGGGCACTACTCTGGTTTAATCCCTTCGTGCATTGCTACCCCAGGGCCCTAGACTTAACTCACGAATACATTGCCGATTCAACGGTGCTGCAGACCATGCCCACCCCAGAGGCACCTACTATTTACGCCGCCTTGCTAGCGCGCCTCACGCTGCGCCGGCTCCATCCCCAGTTGCCGCTTACCCAATCTTTCACTCAATCTCAAACCCTTACCCGTATTGCCATGCTACAATCTCCTCGTTCTATGCGCCGCTGGAAGCAGTGGCTCCTACTGCCAGTCAGCAGCGTGCTGATCTGCACGTTCGCCTGCGAGCGGGCGGCTGATTCCACCGCGCCCGCATCGGTAGCCGCCGCCTCCGATAATGAGGAAGCACCGTCACCACCGGTTCTGGTTGAACAAACCCAAGCAGCACCGCCGCCACCGCCGATTGTGCATCAGTATGCAGAGAAAATGCCAGAATACGCGGGTGGCCTCAAGCAGCTTATGATCGATTTGGGTAAAGGAATACAATATCCTGAAGCTGCCAAAGACGCTAAAATTCAAGGTAAGGCCTTCGTTGGTTTTATTGTGGCCGAAGATGGTAGCGTACAGGCTGTAGAATTGAAAAAAGGTGTAAATGCTCCTCAAGAATTAGAGGCGGAAGCCAAAGCACTAAATGAAGCCGCTTTAGCTGCTGTGCGCAACCTGCCTGGCAAGTGGACGCCGGGAAGCCAAGACGGAAAGAAAGTCGCCGTTTCCTATACTGTCCCCATCATGTTTGCGTTGAAATAGCCTGACTGCCTGTTAGTTCTAGCAGCCTACTGTTGTTTAACCTCAAACGCTTACTTACGCTGCTATGCTATCGTCACCCCGTTTTGCGCCCCTTGGAAAGTTCTGGCTGCTACCGGTAAGCACCCTATTACTAGTTACTATTTCCTGTGAGAAAGCAGCTGAGCTATCTACGCCTGCAATAGCGGCTGACCATGTCTACACCCAAGTCGAGCAAATGCCCAAGTACAAAGGGGGATGGCACCGATTAGTAAAAGATCTTTTTTGGGGCGTATACTACGAGTACCCTGCTATTGCGAAGGCAGCCAATTTAGAAGGTGATGTACTGGTTAAGTTCACGGTGGCTATGGATGGTACAGTGCAAGACGTGCAGCTGCAAAAGGGAATTGCCCCTAGTTGGCCTCAGCAGCAAGGTGCCGCGCACGCATTGGAGGCATTAGCAATGAAAGCAGTGCGAAAATTGCCGGGCCAGTGGACACCCGGCAGCCAAGGCGGCAAGCAAGTAGCGGTGAGCTATACAGTTCCTTTCAAATTCGCGAATGGCAAACTAAGCAGACGTAAGCAAACAGGTGGCCCCGTCGAAGTAGAACCCATATCAGAGTATCAAATCTACGCTCCCGACTCGCAGGCTACTGCTTTTGGCAGATTTCCAATATTCAAAGATGACAACCCGGTCCGCCCTTCTCCCAACAGCCATAATGTGTACTCCACAGTAGAGGAAATGCCAGAGTATGCGGGTGGACAAGGGCAGCTTTTAGCGGACCTGATCCGGCGGCTGCAATATCCGACGTCAGCCAAAGCCGCTAAGCTAGATGGGGTAGCCTTCGTTAAGTTCGTGGTGGCCGAAGACGGCAGCGTGAAGGACGTAGCCTTGGAAAAGGGCATCCTTGCTCCGAAAGGCCTGGAGGCAGTAGCCGAAGAAATGAACCAAGCCGCTTTGGCTACCCTGCACAACTTGCCCCGGCAATGGAAGCCTGGCATCCAAGGGGGCAAAGAGGTAGCAGTGTCCTATTCCGTTCCTATCACTTTCTTTCTAAACTAAGCAGATACCACCAGGATCTACTAGGGTCGAATAGCCTCGCAAACGGGTTATTACGCACTCTGGCCAATAGGTAAAGCCCTATCAAATCTGGCTCCGTGCTTACGAATTTAGCGGTAGTTACTAGCAAGCAACTGACCCTAAGCTCGTAAGCACGGGGCCAGATTTGTTTTTTTCATAGCGCAAGACGTATACTGCCGTACCTTTAAATTTATTCAGCCCTCTTCTGATCTAAAATTCCCATTAACTGTTTAGATATCTCGCCTCTCAACCGGTTTCTGTTTGCTGTATCCTATTCGCTTTGCCTTTCGCTTAGCAGCCTTGTTGCTGATCGTAAGCTCTACGCTGCTTGTTCTTGGCTTCACGAGTTGCGAAGCCACCCGTCCGCAAGCTAGTGCAGTACTACTAGCCCAAAGTAAGCAAGAGGTAATTCGCCTAGACTCGCTTCGGGCCGACTCGGTGGTGCGCGCCGGCGGGCGACTGCCCGGCGCTATTTTGCCGGCCGAACGAATTGTGGCGTTTTATGGCAACCCGTTGCACAAGTCCATGGGCGTTTTAGGGCAATACCCCAAAGACGAGATGCTCCGCCGTCTGCGGTTGCAAGTGGAAGACTGGCAAAAAGCCGACTCGTTGCCCGTACGGCCCGCCCTGCACCTGATTGCCGTTATTGCGCAGCGCGACTCCGGCGACGATGGCAAGTACCGCCTAGCCCTGCCTGACACCGCCATCCAAAGGGTAATAAAATGGGGGCAAGAGCAGAATACGCTCGTTTTTTTGGATGTGCAAGTGGGCCTAAGCGACTTGCAGCACGAATTGCCCAAACTAGAAAAATACCTGCGCCTGCCCTACGTGCACCTCGGCATTGACCCCGAGTTTTCCATGAAATCGGGGCGACGGCCGGGTACGGAAGTAGGCGAGTTCGATGCGCAGGACATCAACTACGCTCGGTGGTTTCTGGCGCGGCTAGTGAGCGAGCATCGGCTGCCACCTAAGGTGCTGGTGGTGCACCGCTTTCGGCAAGATATGGTAACCAACTACCAGAATATCAAGCTAGACCCGCGTGTGCAAATCGTGATGCACATGGACGGCTGGGGTACGCCCAACATCAAGCGCAGCTCATACCGCAAGTTTATTAAGCAGGAGCCCGTGGAATACACCGGGTTCAAAATCTTCTTCAAGAACGACCAGCGTTCCAACTCCCGCCTGATGACCTCGCGCGAGGTGAGCGCCCTCACGCCTTCGCCTTTGTATATCCAGTACCAATAGGTTTAGAGTACGCATTCTAAACTGAAGGCAGGTTAAACTCCTCTATCAGAATGTACAAGGCGCTCTGTTGCTTGCTTCAGCAAGCCAAAAACTATGGCTGTAAAAAAGCATACTAAACGCAAATCGAAGCGCATAGGAAAGCTACTTGGCCATGCGTTTCTGATAACCTAGCTATGCGTAACTAGTCTGCCTATCACTATAGTCGAGTGAATAAAAGTGTAACTTTCCGACACTTTCCCTTTTCATTCTCTTGTTTTCAGTGCGGTATATCTCTCCTCTCAGCGTTCTACTGTCGGGCTTAGGCCTGGCCCTTACTCTTACCACGTTATCGGGCTGCGGCTCTGGTTCCAGCCCCGAAACTACCAATCAGAAAGCCGCCGCCGACTCCGCCAAAACGGCCGTAGTTGATACCCTAGCGCTGAAACGGAATGCCATGCGCCGCGACTCGCTCAAGGCTGACTCCATCACGAGGGCGGGTGGGCAATTGCCCGGCGCCATTTTGCCTGGCCACCGCATTGTGGCCTTTTATGGCAACATCCGGGCGAAGGGCATGGGTATTCTGGGCCGCGAGCCGAAAGAGCAGATGTTCCGCAAGTTCGAGAAGGTGCTCAAAGAGTGGCAAGATGCAGACCCCTCCCTGCCTATTCAGCCGGCTCTGCACAACGTAACTATCACGGCGCAGGGTGCGGCCGGTTCTGATGGCAAGTACCGCCTCATGAACTCGAAAGCCACTATCGAGGAAGTTATTTCCTGGGCCAAAGAGCATAAGTGTATCATCTTCCTGGATGTACAAGTAGGCCTCAGCGACCTAGAACATGAGTTGCACAAATTAGAGCCCTACCTGAAGGACCCCATCGTGCACTTGGGCATCGACCCTGAGTTTGCCATGGCCACCAAAGGGGTGCGTCCCGGCAAGAAAATCGGTACGTACGATGCTAAGGACGTTAACTATGCTATCAACTTCTTGGCGCGCATTGTCAGCGAAAACAAGCTGCCACCCAAAGTTTTGACCGTGCACCGCTTCACGCAGGGCATGATAACCAACTACAAAAACATCAAGCTCGACCCCCGCGTGCAGGTAGTGATGCACATGGATGGCTGGGGCAACCCCACCCTGAAGAAGGATTCGTACCACGATTATATCCAGACGCAGCCTGTGCAATACACTGGTTTCAAACTGTTTTACGAGTATGATGCCCGCCCGGCTCCCCACCACATCATGACGCCCACGGAGGTATTGGCCGAGCTCACGCCCAAGCCGCTCTATATCCAGTATCAGTAGCAGCTGCGCAAAGCGTAGAGAATAAAAAAGGCCCCTTGCTGCAACAAGGGGCCTTTTTTATTCTCTACGCTTTGCGGGTTAGTGTGCCGCGTTGAGGTCGATTTTCTCGCCACCCCGCGCCCGCTTGATAAGCAATACCAGCGGTAAGCAAGCCAGAAAGAAAAGTCCCAGCATCGAGAATATCTGAGCGTAAGTGATAATAGACACCTGCTTCATCATAATGCCTTCGAGAGCGGCATAGGCCTGCTGGCGTGCCTGCTCGGCCGAGAAACCCCGCGACATAAAGTTTTGCGTGAAAGCCTGAATGCGCTGTACAGTCTCGGGATTGTAGAGCGAAATGTTGGGCAACATATTCACACGGTTGCTGTAGATGCTACGCTCCAGAATGGTACCCACGATAGCCACCCCAAACGAGCCGCCCAGCTGGCGGATCATACCGGTAAGACCAGCCGCCTGCCCAGCATCCTTGCCCTGCAAACCAGCCAGCGACATGGTGGTGATCGGCAGGAAAATCAGGCCTAGACCAACCCCCCTCACCATCAATGGCCAAAAGAAGTCGCTTTCACCGGCGGTCGGGGAAATCACCTTGCTCATCCAAAGCGTGAAGCAAAAGAAGATGGTGAAGCCCACCGGAATCATGAATTTCTGTGGCACACCTGCTTGCAGCATCCGCCCAATAAGTGGCATCATGAAGCCCGAAGCCAACGCCCCTGGTAGCAGCAGCAACCCGGTTTGGGCGGCCGTGAAGCCAAGAATGCGCTGCGTGAAAATCGGGAAGACAAACACCGAGGCAAATAGCCCGAACCCGAGAATAAACGACAGGAACGCACCAACAGCTAGATTCCGGCTCTTACCGAGCACTCGCAGATCCACAATGGGTTGCTTGGCCGTTAGCTCGCGCCAAATAAAGCCAATGATACCAATAGCAGCTAGCGCCGTGAAGACGTTAATATAGAGGCTCTCAAACCAGTCCTCGGTTTCGCCCTGCTCTAGCACCAATTGCAACGAGCCAACACCTAGAATCAGTAGAAAGACGCCTGCCCAGTCAATTTCGCGCAGAGGCCTTGGAATGGCATTCTTGATGCGCTCGGGGTCCCTGATAAAGAGCATCGTGAAAATAGCCGCCAGAATACCAACAGGTACGTTCACGTAGAAAATCCAGGGCCAGTCGTAGTTATCCACGATATAGCCGCCGAGCGTAGGCCCAATGGTAGGGCCGATAATTACGCCCATGCCAAACAACGCTTGCCCTAATGGCAACTGCTTGGGCGGGAAGGTATCGATGAGAATGGCCTGCGACGTAGCCATAAGGGCTCCGCCGCCAATGCCTTGGATGAAGCGGAAAGCAACCAGTTCCCAGATGTTGGTGCTTTGTCCGCAGGCAATAGAAGCTAGCGTGAAGATAACTACCGACACAAAGTAGTAGTTGCGCCGCCCAAACTGCTCGGCCAAAAAGCCAGTCATTGGGATAACGATAACGTTGGCAATGCCATACGAGGCTACCACCCAGCTTACTTCCTGCTGCGTAGCCGAAAGGTTACCCATCATCTGGGTTAGGGCCACGTTTACAATACTGGTATCAATCAGTTCCAGTAGGCAGCAAAGCACTACCGTAATGACGATAATCCACTTGGTGAATCCGGTTTCCATTAATTAACTAGAAATGTGAAGCTTAAGTGGAAATCAGAGGGCAAGAGGGTAACCTGCAGCCCCAGAAAAACTCTAGGATTTCCACTTAAGCTTCATGAGAGGAAGTTACTTCACCTTCACCGTTGCTACCACGCTCATACCGGCGCGGAGAGGGTGCTCGGGGTCTACTTCGTTGAGCACGATTTTGACGGGTACACGCTGCGTTACTTTCACGAAGTTGCCGGAAGCGTTGTCGGGGGGCAGCAAGGCGAAACGGGCACCGGTAGCAGCCGAGAGCGACTGTATTTTACCTTCGAACTCACGGCCGGGATACGCGTCCACTTCAACCGTAACGGGCTGGCCTTCGCGCATCTCCCCGAGCTGGGTTTCCTTGAAGTTAGCAATCACCCACGTCTGCTCGCTGGCTACAAGGCCCATCAACTGCTGACCTGGGCCTACTACTTGGCCGGGCTGCACGTTTTTCTTGCTCACTACACCGTTGCCGGGCGCCGTGATGGTGGAGTAGCTCAACTGCAATTTGGCATTGTCGAGATCCGCTTGACGCTGTTTCACTACGGCTTGCGCTACGGCTACTTGCTGCTCGGCGGCGGCTACTTGCTGCCGGGCTACTTGCACTTGCTGCTGCGCGGTGGCGCGCTGCGCGCTAGTGGCTCGTAGGTTGGCTTGCACGGCATCGTACTCACTTTGCGGAATGATGTCTTCTTTCCGCAGGAATTCGCTGCGCTTCAAATCTTTTTCTAGGCGGGTGCGAGAAGCTTCACTCACCCCAATGGTGGCTTGCGAGCTACCTACACCAGCTTGGGCAGTGCGTACGGCAGCACGAGCGGCTACTACGTTGGCTTGGGCGGCTACTAGCGCTGCCTCGGCGGCATTCACGCGTTGCTGATAGTCAGCTGGGTCAATTGTAACGAGTACGTCGCCTTTCTTTACCTGCTGGTTGTCTTGCACTTTCACTTCCAGCACGGGACCACCTACGCGCGGGATGATGGGGTATACATCGCCTTCTACCTGGGCATCGTCGGTTTCTTCGTGGGTTTGCGCAAACTGATACCGCTGCCAGCCGAAGTAGCCGCCAACGAGCAGTACCAGCGCCAGCACAATAAAGATAATCGGGCGCTTAGAACGACCTTCCGGCTGCACTTCTACCGGCTCCGGGGTTGGAGCAGCGTGAGAGTTAGGAGCTACGGCCGGATTTTGTTGAATGATGGTTGCCATATAAAGGGTTGCTGGTTTCTTGTTTCTGGGTGCTAGGTTTTACGGGGCTTGTTGCTGATTTCGTTTTAGTTAACAATCAATAGCAACAAAAAACTTCTACTCTTATGCTGATTTGCGATACGCACCGGACTCAACCGGCGACTTCACGAGCAGCGTCACGCAAGGGGCCGTCCGTACGACTACCTCGGCCGTGCTGCCCATCAAAAAGCGGCTGAGGCCTGTGCGGCCGTGCGCCCCGATAACAATTATATCGGCGGAGTGGCGGCGTGCTTCTTCTACTATCTCAAGGGCCGCATCCGCCCCGGGCACAATGGTTGTATTGACCCGGGCGCCTGCTGCCTCCGCACTGGCATGGTAGCGCGCAAGCTGCTGCGCAAGGTCGAGGTCGGAAGGCCCCGCCAGCATAGGCTGTGGCTCCAACACATGCAGCAGCAGCAAGGCAGCGTCAGTTCCGGCTGCTAATGTCGCTGCATACGCCACCAACGGCCCCGTCGCCTCCGAAAAATCTATCGGACAAAGAATGGTGGAAAGAGTCATGTTTTAGATGTAATTGAGCAAGCAAGTAACTGAGTAGAGGGGCGAGCGAAGCAACTTATTGCTTGGTTACTTCGCTGCTCAGTGGCATCTGCTCTTACCATATCTGCTCGCCAATTGCGCGCTTAAGCTGGTACTGACCGAGAGTGTAATTGTAGATGGCTTGCAGGCGTGCCAAGCGGGCCTGCGCCAGCGAGGTTTCAGCGTCGAGCACATCGAGGTTGGTACCTACATCATAGCGGTAGCGGGCCTTGGCGCGGGTAAGCGCGTCGGTAGCCTGCGCAATCTGTACTAGGGAGTTGTCGTAGCGAGAAGTACCCGACTGTATGTTGTTGGTTGCTTGGCGTACGTCGGAGCGGATTTGCTCTTGCGTATCCTGTATGCGGGCCTGAGTACCCCGGATGTTAGCCAAGGCTTCCACCCGTTGGTTTTTGTTTTTATTGCCGTCGTAGATAGGCACCGAAAGCTGCACCACACCCACCGAGTTCGGGCGAATCTTGTCGAGGTTTGGCAGGTAGCCGTTTTTGCCACCAAGCTGAGCCCCAACGCCGAGCGTAGGCGTATTGGCACGCTCAATCAACTTCAGGTTGAGGTTGGCCGTGTTTTCGGCGTCGCGGGCGAGCTTCACCTCCGGACGTTTCTCGATAGCCTGGGCCAAAGAAGCGTTCAAATCAACGGCCTGAGGCTGATACGTCAGGGCGCCGCGTACGGGTACGTTCAGGTACTCAGGCTTGTGCAGCAACCGAGCTAGTTGCACTTGCTGGTTGCGCAACTGGTTTTCGAGGTCAATTTTGGTGTTTTGGGCCTGCGTGATGCGCACCTGTGTGGTTGTCACGTCAAACTTGGTGCTAACACCTCCTTGCACCCGCTTTTCCATTTCGCGCTGGTGCTGTAGCAACGAAGCAATCTGCTCGTCTTGCACCTTAATGCTTTCGCGCACGAAAAGGATGTTGTAGTAGGCTTGCACGGCCGAATAAGCTAGATCGCGACGAGTAACTGCGATGTTGTCAGCGGCAGTGAGGCGGCGGCTTTCGGCTAGGTTGGTGGTTGCCTCCTTTCTGCCGAAGTCCAATAAACCGTATTGCAGCGTGATATGGGCGTCGTAGTTGTTGTTGGGAGCCAATTGAAACACTGGCGCATCTGGGGTAAGCTGTAGCTTCACCACGGGGTCGATGCGCGTATAAGTAGCCGTACCCGTCACCTGGGGCAAGAAGCCGCCGCGGCTCTGGGTTACGCGGCTGGTAGCGGCATTCACTTCTTCTTCCAAGGAAGTGATAGCCGGGTTAGCATCAAGAACGGCTTGAATAGTGCCGCTTAGTGATAGGGAGTCGGCCACTACTTGCGCACGAGCCGTAGAAGCTCCAGCAAGCAAGCCAACTGTTAAAAGCGGAACGGTAAGAGTTGATCGGGAAAGCATCGTGAATTCAGCTTGTTGTTGCCATCCTCTTACCCAATGATGTGCCAAAGGATTAAAAACTGTTTAATGTTTGTTAAAAACGCCTTTTCCCGCTTTTAAACGCATATTATTTTTTTATTTCCTTTGCTAACGAGCTTACCGTAATGCCTTATTTATCCTGATATTTGAGAAATTTCTCATAATTTTTCCTGATATTTAGGGAATATAATTGTGTTTTCAACTTTACCTGAACCATGAATAATCAGGACGAATCCTTGCTTCTTTATCTCAATGAAGCTATTGCTACCACTCGTAGTAAGGAAGCTTTATTCAAGATTGTAACTGAAAAGCTGCGGCTGATTTTCCCCTTTGATAGCATTGCCATTGTCACCTTCGACCCTACGCTCCAATACAAGCGCATCTTTTTGCGCGACCTACTAGATGGGGCGCCTCCGCTCATGCCCAATGAGCCCGACGTAACGCTGGTAGCCGGAACTCCCATCGAAGGTTTTTTGCACGCACCCTATGTGCAGCAAATCGACATCATGGCGCTCTTAGCGGATTACCCCAACTACGAGCCGTTCCAGAAAATGCAGAAGCGCCAGATGCCTCATCTTACGGTAGCGCCGCTCCGCACGAGCGGGCAATTGGTGGGACTGTTGGTGATGGCTGCGCGCCGCCGCCCAACCTTTTCTGCCGACGACTTAACGTTGTTGGGCAAGATTGGCAGCTTAATAGCCGTGGCCGTTAGTAATACCTTGGCGTTCGAGGAAGTAGCTCGGCGGGAGCAAGAGAAATCAGTACAGCTAACCATCAACAATGCGTTGCTGAGCAGCAAAAACCGGGAGCAACTCTTCCGCACCGTAGCCACCGAATTGAACCGCATCATCCCTTGCGACTATTTTGGGCTTCGTATCAAACGGCTAGACGCTGCCATCGAAAGCTTCGCCGAATTCGCCAAAACGGCTGACGGAACATTCCGTTTTCTGGATGATGACCGGTGGGAAGGCTTGGAAGGCCGAGAAGATATGCAAGCCGAAACCTTTGGCTTGTTTTCGGAGCCAGCTATTCACACTGGCACTGATTTTCTAGGTCTTACCACCGAATACCGCATGCTGCGTTATGCTGCCGAACACCACGGCACCCGCGCCATGCTCGGCTTTCCGCTTCGTGTGGAGCACGACCAGATAGCCGTATTGGTGCTAGCCAGCCGCAACCCCGAGAACTTCACCACCGCCGACCTAGAGTTGATGAAGAGTTTGGTGCCGCAGATCACGCTGGCCATGCAAAACCTGTTTGCTTTCGAGCAGATTGAAGCGTTGCGCGCCCAGCTGGAGCAGGAGAAAACCTACCTCATCGACGAGATTAACACCACCGCCAAATTCGAGGATTTTGTGGGCACCAGTGCCGTAATGCAGCAGGTGCAGAACCGAATTCGGCAAGTAGCGTCCACCGATACCACTGTGCTGGTTCAGGGCGAAACAGGTACGGGCAAGGAATTGGTAGCCCGTGCGTTGCACAACCTTTCGCCCCGGAAAAGCCGGGCCCTCATCAAAATCAATTGCGCAGCCCTACCGGCGCAATTGATTGAGAGCGAGCTTTTCGGCCACGAAAAAGGTGCCTTCACAGGGCCTTCGACCGGCGCATTGGCAAGTTTGAGTTAGCTGATGGCGGCACTATTTTTCTGGATGAAGTCGGCGAGTTGCCCCTGGATTTGCAAGCCAAGCTGCTGCGGGTGCTACAAGAGAAAGAGTTTGAGCGCATTGGCGGCCGCCGTGTAATCAAGACCGATGCCCGGGTGGTGGCCGCCTCCAACCGGATACTGGAAGACGAAGTAGCCGCCGGCCGCTTCCGCGCCGACCTCTACTACCGCCTTGATGTGTTTCCTATCCGCCTGCCCGCCCTGCGCGAGCGGCCCGACGACATCGAACCGCTGATGCGGCACTTTTTGGAGCGCTTCACCAAGCAGATGGGCAAACCCGTGCGAGGCTTGCGCGAACGGGATTTGCGCGCCCTGCGTCAATACAACTGGCCCGGCAATGTGCGTGAGCTAGAGCACGTGCTCGAACAAGCCGTGATTGTAAGTGAAGGACCATTTTTAGAATTCGCTGGCTTTTCGGCTGCGCGTACCCCAACCATTGCACCCGACACAAGCGGCTCGCTCAAGACCCTAAAGGAGCTAGAGCGTGACCATATTCTGGCGGCCCTGCGCCGCACTGGAGGCCGGGTGAGTGGCCCCACCGGTGCGGCCCTGCTCCTCGACATCAACCCCAAAACCTTGGAAGCACGCATGAAAAAGTTGGGTATTCAGCGCATGGTGGGTGTGGCTGAGTGAAGTCGGGCGTTAGAGGGTACGGCTCTTGATTTTGCGTAGCACATTTTCATACTGGTCGGTGGGCTGCCCTGCGCGCTTGGCTTGCATTATTGCTTTCTGCTGCGTTACCTCGGCTTCTGTGGTTAGGTGCAGCGCATAAAGCAATAAAGCTCGACAAAACCCGTCTGCCTTGCTTTTTCTCTCGTACTACAGGTTATACCTCATCTACTACCACCTACTTCCATGGCACAACCCACCACTACCCCCAGCATACCGACCCTGCTACCAAGAGCAAGGAAAAGAAGAACGAGGAAACTGTGAAGGACAAGCCAGATGGCAAGAAGAAAACTACGCAGCAGAAGTAATTCAACTAGCTATAGAAGCCCGGTTTGCACCTCGCAGCCGGGCTTTTTCGCGTTTAAAAAGTCTTGCTGCAGGAGCTAACTATGGCGCAAATGGGTTTTACTCGTACTTTCAAACGCATGCCCAAGCCAGAACCCGACCTTAGTTTACTTACCCGCGAGCAAGTACTGCGTGCCCTGCGCCAACTGGACCGCGAAGGTCCACGGATGCCCCTGAGCACCGTGTACGACCTTGTGTACCGTGGCCGCCGCTATGCCCCCGGGCCGTAGCACAGTTGGCTTATCGTTTGGCGATGGAGCAGCCGGAAGCTACTTGGCCCTGCCAGCCGGTTCCGCTACCAATCGGGTGCTGGAGCAGCTCGACTTCACTATTGCTACCAAGCGCCCAACGCTGGAAAACTCGTCTTTGCTCGACGGTGACGTGGCCGCGCAAGACGCTATGCAGGAGTTGCACACAGGCATTACTAGGGAAAAGCTTCCTCGAAAGAAAGGAGCGCCAACCCAGGCCCTAGAAGAGTCAGCACCAGTGCCTGATACAAGCATAGCGCATGAGCCGATTGCCACATACAATCTTCCGTCTGCTCAGCCTTATACCCGGGCGCAAGCGCGGCAAGAGCTGTTTGTTTCCGATGAATTGCTGGATGCCGCTTTGGCAGCTTTGCACCGCCGCCGTAACCTAATCTTGCAAGGCCCGCCAGGCACGGGCAAAACGTTTTTGGCTCGTCGGCTGGCGTGGCTGGAGCTTGGCGCTACCGATGCCGGCCGGATAGAACTCATCCAGTTTCACCCGAGCTATAGCTACGAAGACTTTGTGCAAGGCTTCCGGCCCGATGCGCAGGGTACGTTTCGACTACAGGATGGCGTGCTGCCTGCTTTCTGTGAGCGGGCCGCCGCGGATCCGGAGCGACCGTACTTTCTCTTGATAGATGAATTGAACCGCGGCAATCTGAGCCGCATTTTCGGAGAGCTGCTTTTGCTGCTGGAAGCCGACAAGCGCGGCCCCGCCCACGCCGTACGTCTGCCCTACACCCCCGCCGATGCGCCACGCTTCTACATGCCCGGCAACGTGTTCGTAATAGGCACCATGAACCTGGCCGACCGAAGCCTAGCGCCGCTAGATTACGCCTTACGCCGCCGCTTTGCCTTCGTGGAGTTAGTGCCCGAATTTGGGGTGCCGCTCCAGGAGTTTCTAGCGGCGCAGCAAGTACCGGTGCCCGTCATTCAACGCCTCGTTGACCGCCTCACCGACCTTAATCTCACTATTGCCGACGACCCGGAACTTGGGCCAGATTTCCGCATCGGCCATAGCTACTTCTGCCAGCCCCCACCGACCCTGCCGCTGCCGACTCATGGCTCAGCTTGGTATTCAAGCAGGAAATAGCCCCTCTGCTTGATGATTATTGGCTGGACCAACCAGCAAAAGCAACTGCCCAAAAGAAGAAGCTGCTAGGGTAAAACAAATTATTCCCCAGCTGCCGCTCCACCCGCATGATTCCGATTCAGAACCTTTACTACTTGCTTTGCTATGCCTGGAATCGGTTGCCGGAGCAGCAGGAGTTACTGGCAACAGAAGCCGAGACCTTCCACCGGCCGCTGGAGTTGCTGGCGCACGTGCTCCTGATAGGAACGCGGCGGTTATTGCGGCAGGGTTTAGCGGTGGCGTATGCCGAGCGGGAAGAAGAATTAGCAGAGCTACGGGGACGCGTGCAACTAGCACCTAGCCTTTCCCGTGACTTGTTGCGCCGTGGCCGGGCGTTGTGCGTCTATGACGAGCTAGGATTCCAGACGCCGTTTAATCAGTTACTGCTTGGCACCTTGCAGCAGCTTAGCCGTAGTCGTGCACTGCCCTCTGCGCTGCGCCATGAGCTTAAACTACTACTGCGCCGCTTTCCAGTGGGCTTGCTCCCGTTGCCGCTTTCTTCAGAGCTGTTGCGAACAGTGCACCGCTTACGTCCTACCGGGCTGCCAGGGTTCTTGCTGAATGTATGTGAACTGGTGTACCATAGCGCCCTCCCCGAACCCGATACCTCTGGCCGCCTTCGGTTCCGCGACTTCCGCCGCGACGAGCAGCTAATGGCACGTCTCTTCGAGCAGTTTGTGCGCAACTTCTACCGCTCAGAGCAACAACAGTTTCATGTATCCTCGGAGACCATTCACTGGCAGGTGACCACAACTACGCCCGAAGCACTGAACCTGCTCCCGGCCATGATTACGGATACCACGCTCGAAGCGCCTCACCGCAAAATCATCCTCGATACCAAGTACTACAAGGCGGCTTTGCGGCTGCGCTACGACCAGCAAAAGTTGATTTCGCCCCACCTCTACCAGCTTTATGCTTACCTGCAGAACCAACCTACTGCTCCTGGCCAAGCACTCGAGGGAATTTTGCTTTATCCAGCTGCTGAGCAGGCGCTTGATGTACGCTATACATTAGGCGGGTATCCCGTCCGCATCGTTACGGTGGACTTAGCACAGCCTTGGCGAAATATTGCTACTGCTCTGCTGGAGTTGATTGCCTAGTTCAGTTGTTATTGATCGAAAAGTATAGCGGTCAGCGCTCACTAACATGACATACAAATTGCTGCTTTTGCGCATGGCACTTTATCAAGTTAAAAGGCAGCCCTTGTTATCAGGGAAGAATATACCTTATCATAGTTCAAACAGTCTCTAAAAAATATAGTAAGTGTGTACTCACTGGACATTTGGATTAAAAATTTTTAATAATTTATTCGGTATTACTAGTTTTTATTAAAGAAACAATAACATATACTTGTCAAAATTGCCAATACGGTTGGTTACCAAAACACCTAGCAACATCCCTTCTTTTCACTCTTAATTGACACATGAGAAAAGTCTTACTCTCATTGCCTTTTACAGTAGTTGCGCTTGCCGGCCACGATGTGCAGGCTCAGACGCGCACTGTCACTGGGCAAGTACAAGGCACTGATGGTGCCGGGCTTCCAGGCGTCACAGTGGTTGCTAAAGGCACCTCTGTAGGCACTGCCACAGACGGTGAAGGCCGTTACAGCTTAGCTGTACCTGCTTCAGCCAGCACGTTGGTATTTTCTTCGGTTGGATTCGATTCCAAAGAGGTGGCGATAGGCACCCAGTCCACTGTCAATGCTACGCTTGGTTCAGCCTCTACGGGTCTTGACGAAGTGGTAGTAGTAGGTTACGGCACCCAATCCCGGCGCGATTTAACGGGCTCGGTGGCCACTATAAAAGGGGCTGAAATTGCTAATAAGCCAGTGCAAAGCTTTGAGCAGGGCTTGCAAGGCCGAGCATCGGGTGTAAACATCACAACCCCTAACGGGGTGCTCAACAATGCGCCTGTTATCCGGATACGCGGTGTGAACTCTATCACGCTTAGCTCATCGCCGCTGTTCGTTATCGACGGAATCCCTGCTTTCAGCGGTAACACGTCGGCAGTAGGTAGTGTGCCAAACAACCCACTGAGTAATGTTAACCCCAGCGATATAGAAAGTGTTGAAGTACTGAAGGATGCTTCTGCTACTGCTATTTATGGTTCGCGGGCGGCCGGTGGCGTTATTTTGGTAACCACCAAAAGAGGTAAGAAAGGCCAGAGTCGAATTTCGTTTGATTCGTGGGCTGGCTGGTCGGAGCCAGTGCGACTGTTCGATGTGCTCAACGCCGAACAGTATGTAGACATTAAAAATGAAGCTGTTCGCAACCTGAATGCCAACCGCATTGCCTTAGGGCAGCCGGGTAATAACGTAGAAGGCTTCCGGCTTCAGCAAGATGCCAATGGCAATACGGTTGACACAAACTGGTATGATTACATCTACCGGACGGGCTTTTCCACTTCCAACACGCTAAACTTCTCAGGCGGCACCGAAAAAACCAACTACTATACGTCGATAGGGTACACCAACCAGAAAGGCATGCTGGAGCAGAACGAGTTCCGGCGTATATCGGCGCGCCTCAACCTCGACCACAAAGTATTTAAGAATTTCACTATCGGTACCCGAGTAGGGTACTCCAACAGCCGTAACCAATCTCCTAACTCGGGTTCAACAGCTGATCAGTCTTTTGGAACAGGAGGTTTGGGTCGTTTGCCGCTCGTGCTACCGCCCAACGTGGCTGCCCGCAATCCCGATGGCACCTACAACACCAGTGGAGCAGGCATCGGACCAGGCGCCAACTTAGAACCTACTTCAACTGCGACGCCAACGGCAGCGCTGGGAGTTAACTATTACAACCCGCTCGTCGACCTCGAAAACAACTACTTTATCTCTGAAGGCAACGAAATTCAAGGCAGTGTATATGCCAGTTGGGAAATTATCTCCGGCCTGACGCTTCGCACCACCTTCGGCATCAACAACATCTTGTTCGAGGATAAGGCTTTCAATACGTCTATCGCGGGGGATGGATTTTCAACAGGAGGCACAGCTGATAATTTTAATCGAGTCAACAAGCGTTGGAACTGGCAGAACACAGCTCAGTACGACCGCACTCTTGGCGAGAAGCATAACGTTTCCTTATTGCTGGGCAACGAGCAACAGCATACTGGTATAGAACGATGGGGAGCTCGTCGGACAGGCGTAGCGGACCCATTCGTAACTAATTATCAAGGTACTTATACCAACATCTCAGCGCTGGGCAACTTGCAGAGCGAAAACTATTTGCTCTCTTACTTCGGTCGTTTGAACTACGATTTTGGCAAGAAATACCTAGCCTCCTTAAACGTTCGGCGCGACGGTTACTCAGCTTGGGCTGAAAAGTGGGGCAACTTCTATGGTGCGTCGTTGGGATATGTTTTATCGGAGGAAGATTTCTGGAAAAATGCTCCTTTCGCTACCACATTCAACTTTCTGAAGTTTACAGGCAGTTACGGCGAAGTTGGCAATAGCCAGGGTGTTGAAGACTTTGCATCGCTCTTCACCTACGAAAACAGCTTATATGCTGATAACGCCACCCTGTATTTCAGCAACCCTGGCAGCCCGCTGCTCACCTGGGAAACCAGCAAGAAAACCGATGTAGGTATGACATTCGGCTTGCTAGGAGACCGAATTACGGGTGATTTGGCTTACTATCGCAACCTGGTGGACGGTTTGATTCTACGTGTGCCCCAAGCTCCCTCAAAAGGCCTTCCAGGTGGTGCTGTTCCAACGGATGTTGCGAACATCAACAACAGCACGTACTTGGCCAACGTCGGCTCGATGCGTAATACTGGTATCGAACTGAATCTGAAAGCCATTGCTATTCAGAAGCCCAACTTCACCTGGACAGTAAGCGGCAACTACACTACGCTTAAAAACCGGGTATTGAGTTTGGCCACTGAAGGCCAACGTATTGCCACGCCTACCTCTTTGGAAACAGTCAACTTCACGGAAGTAGGTCGCTCGGTAGGTGAATTACTAGCAGTGCCTTCGTTGGGCGTAAACCCAGAAAATGGCCGGCGGATGATTCAGAAGGCAGACGGAACCGTGGCGCAATATAACCACTCTGGGGGCGGCTGGACAGACGTTGCCACTGGCCGGGCCACGGCAGCTCCCAACCAACTGGTCGACGGAGTGTACTTTGGCCCTACCCTTCCTAAGTGGTATGGAGGCTTCGATAACACGTTCCAACTCGGGAATTTCGACCTAGGAATTTTCATTCAGTATTCGGGCGGCAACTACCTCTACAACGGTACCAAATCTGGTTTGCACGATCAGCGCTTTTGGAACAACGATGTAGACATTTTGGAGCGTTGGACAGAAACTAACACCAACGCAAAATGGCCACGGGTGGTGTTTGGCGATAACATTTCCAATGGCTCGGGCCTAGTTATGTCGTCGAATATCGAGAAAGGCGACTTTGCCCGTTTGCGCAATATCACTCTGGGCTACAACGTGAAACCAAGTGTGCTGAGCCGGTTCAATATTGCCAGTATTCGTGTGTATGGTCAGGTGCAGAATGCAGGCCTGATTACGAATTACACAGGTATTGACCCAGAAATCTCCACCAACTCAACCACAGGCTCTAATGCCAACACGGGTGCCGGCGTCGACCGCAACTCGGTAGGACAGGCCCGGACTTACACGGTGGGTTTCAACATTGGTTTCTAAACACGGCATTCTGATGAAGTCATCATTTAAAAAAATAGTCACGGTAAGCCTTTGCACTACGGCACTGGCATTCGGCACCTTCTCGTGCCAAAAGGATTTGTTGGACCCAGAACCGACTACGCTTTATCCGCAGGAAGTGGTGTTTGACACGCCGGCCCGTGTGCTTCTGCAAGTCAACAATCTATACTCCTATATTAAAGTTGGTAGTTTCTTGGGAGGGCGCTACCAAGTGTATAGTGATGTACGGGCGAATGATTTTATAAATTTGCGGAGCAACGGCGTGACGGCGCTAGGCGTGTGGAACCACACGTTGACCGAACAGTCGCAGAACGACGTAGTAAGCTTGTGGGCTGCCGGCTACGCTGCTATCAACCAAGCGAACGTGTTTTTGGCTGGCATGGAAACTAACTCAGCCAAATTCGTTGCGCCAATTTTTCCAGCCACTTTTACCACCACCGCCGAGCAATACAAGGCGGAAGCTAGGCTACTTCGTGCTCTGAGTTACTACTCGCTATTGCAATTGTACGCCCGGCCTTATACCGATACTAGCAACGGAGCTGCCCCTGGAAGCAAGCCCGGTTTGCCCTTGCGTCTGCAAGCCGAAACCGATGGTACAAACAACGACCTGGCTCGTAGCACAGTAGGAGAAGTATACCAACAGATTCTTACGGATCTGAACTTTGCAGAGCAAAATCTGCCGCTCACTTACACTGGCGGCACTGCTTCCACGCTCAACGTAACACGGGCTCACCGTAACACGGCTATTGCCTTGAAGACACGGGTGTATTTAAGCATGGGACTCTACAATGATGTAATACGGGAAGCTAATAAACTAGTCCCTGCCACTGCACCATACGCTGCTCCCACTGGCGTAAGCAATGCGCTAAACGCCTCTATAACAGCCGTATTCGCCGCGCCACAGGAAACGACTGAAAGCATCCTGAGCTTTCCTTTCACAGCGCAGAACGCTCCCGGTACACAAAACCAATTGGCCTTCTACTATCGCCCATCTCCAGTTGGCAACGGCGAGTACGCGCTCAACAGTGGCGCTGGTGGTATCCTTTCCAATGCAGGTTTTGGAGCTACTGATGTGCGGCGGACAAGCTTGATTACAGGCACAGGTACTCTTTACTTAAATAAGTATCCTAACGGCACACCTTACACCGATAAAGCACCCGTGATTCGCTATGCCGAAGTGATGTTGAGTTTAGCAGAAGCTCGTTTTCGCACAGCAGGCGCTGCTGACGCACAAGCCTTGGCCTTGTTGAACGCCGTGCGGCAACGGTCAAATGGTAGCGCTTACACTTCCTTTGCAACTGTAGACGCGGCCGCCAACGCTGTGGTACTAGAGCGGCGCATTGAGTTTCTCGGGAGGGCATTCGCAACCTCGATATTATGCGACTTAACGCTCCCATTCCCGCTAAGGGTACGGTCAGCGCAGTTAATCCCACTGACATTCTTTACGTCTGGCCAATTCCCAATACGGAGCTAGCTGCTAACCGATTAATGACACGCAACGAGTAGTGTAACAGAGCTAGAAAAGAGGCCTCTCGTAATTGCGGAGGCCTCTTTTCTCTTATACACAGTGGAGGCACAGTGGAGTTACAAGCAGAAAACTAATTGCCGGGGGTGAAGCCAGCTTACCTGCCGATAAGGGAAAACACCTTTTACCCTCTTTGTAACTATGCAGCCTCATGATACCGTCAGCGTCCTTCAGTTGCAGATGAAACGTGCACATCCTAAACTGCTACTTGTTCTCCTTCCTTTCCAACCAAACCTTTCCTTAATTTGAAAAGACGTGATTTTGTGGGCCTCACTGGCTTGGCTACCGGGGCGCTTTTTCTGCCCACGTTTCCGAGCCTGGGTGGCAACCCCGTCGACCCGGCTCGACTGCTGGAGGCAGTGGACCCGGCCGTTAATAAACGATTGGCTGACGCAGCTCTGAATGCGGCCAAAGCGGCAGGCGCCACCTACACTGACGTACGAATTGGCCGCTACCTCAACCAAAGCATTTTCACCCGCGAAAAGCAAGTCCAAAACATAGCCAGCGGTGAAAGCTTCGGGGCAGGCGTTCGGGTTATTGCCAACGGTACCTGGGGCTTCGCGGCTACCAATACGGTGACGGAGGCTGGCCTAGCCAAAGCGGCACAACTAGCCGTGCAGATTGCCAAGGCCAACTCGAAAGTGCAGAAAGAGCAAGTGAAACTGGCACCCCAGCAGGGCTACGGCACGGTAAGCTGGAAAACGCCGATTCAGCAAAATGCTTTTGAAGTACCGGTGAAGCAGAAAGTAGAACTACTGCTGGCGGCCAATGCCAAAGCACTAGAGAATGGCGCTTCCTTCGTCAATTCCTCGCTGTTCCAGATCAACGAGCAGAAGTATTTCGCCAGCACCGACGGCTCCTACATCGACCAGGATGTGCATCGCATTTGGCCAACCTTCAGCGTGACGGCTATCGATAAGGCTTCGGGTAAGTTTCGCTCCCGAGATGCCATGTCGGCCCCGATGGGCTTGGGTTACGAGTACCTGACACCGAAAGCTGCCGACAAGATTCCGGGCCCGGCTGGTTCCGATGTTATTGGCTACAAAAATAGCTACGATATTCTGGAGGATGCGGCCGCCGCTGCCAAACATGCCCGCGCGAAGCTAACGGCTAAGAGCGTGGTGCCCGGCAAGTATGACCTGGTACTCGACCCCAACCACCTCGGCCTGACCATTCATGAGTCGGTGGGCCACCCTACCGAGCTGGACCGGGTGCTCGGTTACGAAGCCAACTATGCCGGTACTTCTTTTGCCACTCAGGAATGGAAGGCCAAGAATATCCCGTTCGGCTCCAAGCAAGTAAATATTGTGGCTGATAAGCTGCAGCCTGGTTCTTTGGGTGCGGTGGGCTACGACGATGAGGGCGTGAAAACCAAGCAGTGGGACCTCATCAAAGAAGGCAAGCTCGTCGATTACCAGAAGATTCGCGACCAAGCACACATCGTTGGCCAGAAGGAATCGGATGGATGCTGCTACGCGGACTCGTGGAGCTCGGTCCAGTTCCAGCGCATGCCCAACGTGAGCTTGCAGCCGGGCAAAGAGAAGATGAGCGTGGACGAGATGGTAAGCAAGGTAGATAAAGGCATCTTCATTGCTGGCCGCGGCTCCTACTCTATCGACCAGCAGCGCTACAACTTCCAGTTTGGCGGCCAGGTGTTCTACGCCATCGACAAAGGCAAGATTACGGGCATGCTCGAAGACGTGGCCTATCAGGCTAACACGCAAGAGTTCTGGAACTCCTGCGCTGGCTCCTGCGACCAGTCCGACTACCGCCTATTTGGGTCGTTCTTCGACGGCAAAGGGCAGCCGAGCCAAGTATCGGCGGTAAGCCACGGTTCGGCCACCACCCGTTTCAACGGTGTTAATGTCATCAATACAGCCCGGAAAATTGGTTGATTGCTGATAGCTAGGGGCTGGTGTTGAGGTAACTCTTCCATAACCACCAGCTACTTATCAACAAGCATCAACCACAATTAGCAAGCGACAACTCAACAGTTACCTAATGGCAATTCTTTCCCAAGACGAATCCCAGGCCATCCTTAAGAAGGTCCTTAGTTTCAGTACCTCCGACGAGTGTGAAGCTACGCTCAGCGGCAGCAACGGCGGCAACGTCCGCTCGGCCCGCAACGCCATCAGTACCAGCGGTGCTGCTGATGACGTGAGCTTAGCGGTGGAAGCGCGGTTCGGCAAACGCTCGGGTGTAGCCACTTGCAACGAGTTCGACGATGCCACGCTGCGCCGCTGCGTGCAACGGGCCGAAGAAATTGCCAAGCTGGCCCCCGAGAGTCCGGAGTACATGCCCCTGCTCGGAGCCCAGACGTATATCGCTGCTCCCAAGTCGTTTGCAGCATCCACGGCCGGCATCACCCCCGACTTCCGCGCAATGCAGATCGGCAAAACCATGAAGATCTGCGACGAGAAAAAAGTGACTTCGGCTGCTTTCCTCAACGACGAAGCCGGCTTTGTGGCCAAGCGCAACAACAAAGGCCTGGAAGCCTATCAGCAGTACACCAACTTGTCGTTCAGCATCACGGTACGTACCCCCGACGGGACCGGCTCCGGCTACGCCACTGGTGATTACAACGATGCCGCCGGATTCGACGCTGGCACCCTGACGCAAGTGGCGGCCGACAAGGCAGCTATGTCGCGCAATGCCAAAGCCATTGAGCCCGGCAAGTACACCGTTATTCTGGAGCCTGCGGCCTTGGTAGCCAATACCGACGCCTCGTTGCTGGCGGCTTTAATGAACGCGCTGGATGCTCGCAACGCCGACGAAGGCCGCAGCTTCCTCAGCAAAAAAGGCGGTGGTAACCGCAAAGGCGAAAAGCTGTTCGACGAGCGGGTAACCATCTACTCAGACCCCACCAACGCCGAAATTGCCAGCCTCACGTTTGCCGGCGACGGTCGTCCGCAGAAGAAGATGACTTGGATTGAGAAGGGCGTAGTGAAAAACCTCTACACGTCTCGGTTTTGGGCCCAGAAATCGGGTATTCCAGACATTCCACGGCCCGGCGGCTGGATCATGGAAGGCGGCACCCAGAGCGTGCAAGACATGATTAAGGGTACGGCGAAAGGTATTCTCGTGACGCGTCTGTGGTACATCCGTCCCGTTGATCCGCAGACGCTGCTGTACACGGGCCTCACCCGCGACGGAACCTTCTATATCGAGAACGGCAAGATCAAGCATCCGGTGAAGAACTTCCGCTTCAACGAGTCGCCCATTATCATGCTCAACAACCTGGAAGCCATTGGCAAGCCGGTTCGCGTGAACGGCAACCTCGTGCCGCCGCTCAAGATTCGGGACTTCACGTTCACCAGCCTCTCGGACGCTGTGTAAGCAGTAGCCCGAAGCGTGCCTTCGGGCTGCGTATCCTCTCTTTCTACTTCTCTATTCAGTACTGCTTTGAAAAGACGTGACTTTGTAGGGCTTACCGGCTTGGCTACCGGAGCTCTGTTTATACCCAGCATCCCCGGTTTTGGCAGCGGCATCGAGGTAGCCCCCTTGCGCCTGCTGGACGCCGCCGTGGACCCTGCTGTTAAGAAAAAGCTAGCTGATGCGGCCTTAAATGCTGCTAAGGCAGCTGGCGCCACGTACACCGACGTGCGAATTGGACGCTACCTCAATCAAGGCGTTTTCACCCGCGAAAAGCAGGTGCAAAACATCCTGAGCACTGAAAGTTATGGTGCTGGTATCCGAGTAATTGCCAACGGCACTTGGGGATTCGCCTCCACCAACCAAGTAACGGAAGCAGGCCTTGCCAAAGCTGCCCAGTTGGCCGTGCAAATCGCCAAAGCCAACTCGAAAGTGCAGAAGGCCCAGGTGCAGCTTGCGCCTCAAAAAGGCTTCGGCGAGGTTTCGTGGAAGGCCCCTATTCAGCAGAACGCTTTCGAAGTGCCTATCAAGGATAAAGTAGATATCCTATTGGCAGCCAATGCCAAGGCCATGGAAAACGGCGCCTCGTTTGTCAATTCGGTGCTGTTTCAGGTGAACGAGCAGAAGTACTTTGCTAGTACCGACGGCTCCTACATCGACCAGGATATTCACCGCATCTGGCCGACCTTCGGGGTTACGGCTATCGACCGGGCCTCGGGCAAATTCCGCTCCCGGCAGTCGTTGAGTTCCCCCATGGGCATGGGCTACGAATACCTGACGCCCAAGGCTGCCGACAAGGTTGCTGGCCCGCCGGTTCGGATGTTGTGGGCTACAAAAACAGCTACGACATCTTGGAAGATGCCGCCGCCGCGGCCAAGCAAGTCAAGCAAAAACTGACCGCCAAGAGCGTAGTGCCCGGCAAGTACGACTTGGTGCTCGATCCGCACCACTTGGGCCTAACCATTCACGAGTCGGTGGGTCACCCGACGGAGCTGGACCGGGTGCTTGGCTATGAGGCCAACTACGCCGGTACATCGTTCGCCACGCTGGAGTGGAAAGCCAAGAACATTCCCTACGGCTCCAAGCAGGTCAACATTGTGGCCGACAAGCTCCAGCCGAACTCGTTGGGCGCAGTTGGGTACGACGACGAAGGTGTGAAAACCAAAGAGTGGGACCTCATCAAAGAAGGCAAGCTCATCGACTACCAGAAGATCCGTGACCAAGCCGCTATGGTGGGTCAGAAAGAATCGGATGGGTGCTGCTACTCGCAGTCGTGGCAGGATGTGCAGTTCCAGCGCATGCCCAACGTAAGTCTGCGCCCCGGCACGGCCAAACTAAGCGTAGATGAGTTAGTGAAGAACGTGGATAAGGGCATCTACATTGCCGGCAATGGCTCGTTCTCTATCGACCAGCAGCGCTACAACTTCCAGTTTGGGGGCCAAGTGTTCTACGCCATCGACAAAGGCAAGATTACGGGTATGCTCGAAGACGTGGCGTATCAGGCCAACACGCAAGAGTTCTGGAACTCCTGCGCCGGCTCCTGCGACCAGTCCGACTACCGCCTCGCGGGCTTCTTCAACGACGGCAAAGGACAGCCCGCACAGAGCTCGGCGGTAAGTCACGGCTCGGCCACGACGCGCTTCAACGGCGTCAACGTCATCAACACAGCCCGCAAGATCGGCTAGAGGAATGGGTGACGTAAGCTTGTTGCTTTGCGCCTAGTATGTCGCCCGTCCGGTTTGCGCCGGACGGGCATTTACATTTCATTCGGTTTCCTGAATATTTTAGCAACCTTAAGCAGGAAGTAGCATCCATAGGAAATAAAAAGGCTTATGTTGGCTACTGCTTTCCTTCTTTCAACTTCTAACTATCAAGCACTTTGAAAAGACGTGACTTTATGGGGCTGACTGGCTTAGCGGCCGGGGGCCTGCTGCTACCGAGCCTACCTGGTTTGGGAGGTATGCTCGTGGACCCCGAGCAACTGCTCGAAGTCATGGACCCGGCCCTGAAAAAGCGCCTTGCCGATGCTGCCCTGAACGCTGCAAAATCTGCCGGGGCTTCCTATGCTGATGTGCGCATTGGACGCTACCTCAATCAGTACGTTTTCACCCGCGAAAAGCAAGTGCAGAACATCACCAGCACCGAAAGCCTCGGGGCAGGAGTTCGAGTGTTAGTGAACGGAGCCTGGGGGTTTGCCTCAACCAACACCATAACGGAAGCGGGCGTAGCAGCGGCGGCCCGCTCGGCAACGGCCATCGCCAAAGCCAACCAGAAAGTACAGAAACAACCCGTGCAGTTGGCGCCACAACAAGGCTACGGCGAAGTAAGCTGGAAGACGCCCATCCAGAAAAACCCTTTCGAAGTTCCGGTAAAAGAAAAGGCCGACTTACTGCTAGCCGCCAATGCCAAAGCCCTCGAAAACGGCGCTAATTACATCAACTCGGCGCTGTTTCAGGTGAACGAGCAGAAGTACTTCGCCAGCACCGACGGCTCCTACATCGACCAGGACGTGCACCGCATCTGGCCCACGTTTACGGTCACGGCCATCGACAAAGCAACCGGCAAGTTTCGCTCCCGCGAGTCGATGTCGGCGGCTATGGGGTTGGGCTACGAATATCTGACACCTGGCGCCAGCGAAAGAGTAGCAGGCCCCACAGGCACTACAGTGGTCGGCTACAATCAGCGCTACAACATTCTGGAAGATGCCGCGCAAGCAGCCAAACATGCTAAAGAAAAGCTAACGGCGAAGAGTGTGGTACCCGGCAAATACGACTTGGTACTGGATCCTGGGCACTTAGGCTTGACCATCCACGAGTCGGTAGGTCACCCCACGGAATTGGACCGGGTGCTCGGTTACGAGGCCAATTTTGCTGGCACCAGTTTCGCCACCTTGGAGTGGAAAGCCAAGAACATTCCCTACGGCTCCAAGCAAGTCAACATTGTGGCCGATAAGCTGCAACCCGGCTCCCTGGGCGCGGTAGGCTACGACGATGAGGGCGTAAAAACCAAACAGTGGGACCTCATCAAAGAAGGCAAGCTGGTAAACTATCAGAAAATCCGGGACCAAGCCGCCGTGGTAGGGCAGCAGGAATCCGATGGGTGCTGCTATGCCGATGCCTGGAGTTCGGTGCAGTTTCAGCGCATGCCCAACGTGAGCCTGCAACCCGGCACCGCCAAGCTCAGCGTAGACGAGATGATCAGCAAGGTGGACAAGGGCATCTATATTGCGGGCGCCGGTTCTTACTCTATCGATCAGCAGCGCTACAACTTCCAGTTCGGGGCCAGGTGTTCTACGCCATCGACAAAGGCAAGATTACGGGCATGATTGAGGATGTGGCCTACCAAGCCAACACGCAAGAGTTCTGGAACTCTTGCGCCGGCTCCTGCGACCAGTCCGACTACCGGCTCATGGGCACTTTCTTCGACGGAAAAGGGCAGCCGAGCCAGATTTCAGCAGTAAGCCACGGCTCGGCCACCACTCGTTTCAACGGCGTCAACGTTATCAATACGGCAAGGAAAATTGGTTGATGGCTGCCTGTTAGATGCTCGTTGTCGAGAATTCGATACAACGGTCTAACCATCAGCAAGCAACAATCAACTACCAATAATCAGCATATCACCCCATGGCAATTCTTTCCAAAGACGAAGCGCAGGCCATCCTCAAGAAGGTCCTGGGCTTCAGCACTGCCGACGAGTGCGCAGGCCAACTAAACGGTCGCACCACCGGCAACATTCGTTACGCCCGCAACAACGTGAGTACCGCTGGCTCGTCCGACAACGTGAGTTTGGCCGTGGAAGCGCGGTTCGGCAAACGCTCGGGCGTGGCCACTTGTAACCAATTCGACGATGCTACTTTGCGCCGCTGCGTACAGCGGGCCGAAGAAATTGCCAAGCTGGCCCCCGAAGACCCCGAATACATGCCCATGCTTGGGCCGCAGCAGTTTCTCACGCCCAACAGTTACGTCGCGGCCACGGCCGGCATCACCGCTGACTTCCGCGCCCAAGTAGCCGCCGACAGCATAAGTCTGTGCGAACCCCGCAAGCTCACGGCCGCTGGCTACCTCGAAGACGGTCCGAGCTTCGTGGCCATCCGCAACAACAAAGGCCTGGAAGGCTATCAGCAATTCACGCAATTAGATTACTCGGTAACGGTGCGCACTGCTGACGGTACTGGCTCGGGTTATGCTGTAGCCGACTACACCGACGTAGCTAAGTTCAACGCCAAGACGCTCACCAGCATTGCCGCCACCAAAGCTGCCGGCTCGGTAGCAGCCAAGGCCATCGAACCCGGCAAATACACCGTTATTCTGGAGCCCGCCGCCCTGGTTTCCGACGAAGGTATCCTGAACCGTTTGATGTACGCCCTCGATGCCCGCGAAGCTGACGAAGGCCGTAGCTTTCTCAGCAAAAAAGGCGGCGGCAACAAACTCGGCGAGAAGCTCTTCGACCCGCGCGTTACCATCTATTCCGACCCGCTCAATGCCACAGCTCCCGGCCGCGTATTCGACGGCGACGGGCTGCCCGTGAAGCGCATGACGTGGGTGGAGAAAGGCGTGATGAAGAACCTGTACTACTCCCGCTATTGGGCCGAAAAAAGCAAGAGGTCGGCTACTGCTTTCCCGAGCGGCTGGGTTATGGAAGGCGGCACCCAAAGCGTTGATGAGCTCATCAAAGGCACGGCCAAAGGCATCCTCGTCACGCGCCTCTGGTACATCCGCGACGTCGACCCCCAAACGCTCCTCGTAACCGGCCTGACTCGCGACGGGACCTTTTACATCGAGAATGGCAAGATCAAGCACCCCATCAAGAACATGCGCTTCAACGAAAGCCCGGTGATCATGCTCAACAACATCGAGGCCATGGGCAAGCCAGTGCGGTTGGGCGGCAATATGGTCCCACCGTTGAAGATTCGAGACTTTACCTTCACGAGCCTCTCGGATGCCGTATAGAAGAATAATTCAGTACTACTAAAAACGACAGGGGCTTGCTCAATTGAGCAAGCCCCTGTCGTTTTTACTGCAAGTAGATTGGCAATTATTTACCGAATTTAATACCTATAAACCCTTGAATCACACGGTTTTTGAGGCGTGGGTCGTTGGCACCGTTCAGGTCAGCTACATCGTTGATGTTGTTGAGGCCCGCGGTGTAGCGGGCGCCAATGATGAGGCTCCCGAGTTCGAGGCCGGCACCGGCTGCTAAAGCAAAATCGTTCTTTTTGTAGTTGTTATCCGCGGTGCGGTCAACGGGGCCGTAGCCATCAGCTGCGTTGATGCGGAGCGTGCCGTTTTCGCGAGCACCGAGCAACACACCGAACTGCGGACCGGCTTCAGCATATACAGGGCCTACTTTCACGTGGGCCAGCACCGGAATGTTGAGGTAGTGCAGTTTAGTATCGTAGTTGGCTACGGTCGACTTAAACTGCGAGCCTTGCAAAGAGTAAAGCACTTCGGGTTGGATAGACAACGGGCCTAGTATCGGCAACCGTAGGAAAGCGCCGACGTGGTAGGTGGTTTTGTAGTCGGTGTCCATGTTGATATTCTGGCCATCGAGCACGGCATTGTTGACGCCAGCTTTGATACCGAATTGGGCTTGGGCCTGACTGGCACCAGCCAGCAATAGGAAAAGAAGGGCGAGAAGTCGCAAAGGTTTCATGGTAGTAAAGGAAGATTAGGTATACATAAAACCAGTAAACGCAAATTCGTTGCCATTCCCGTATTTTCTATTGCAATAACTTTTTGACTTGAAGTTCAGACCACTGCGTTTTGTGGCTTTTGCGAGCCACAATTGTATTTTCTCCCTGCAAGCCACCTCCCACATTTATTTTTGTCTGTTATTGGCTACGAATAGTAGTCTTGCCTTCTACCTTATCGTCCCGAATGCCTGTTCCTTTCACTTTCGTGCGTCTGCAATACCGCTCCGGCGATTGGGATGGCGTAGACGAGCGAATGCCAACCAACCTGCTGCACTCCCTGATTCAGTACACCAAAATACCGGTCAATCAGAAAGAGAAAGTAGTAGCACTTGATTCACCAGAGCTGTTTCGGCATCCCTTCTGCTACCTGTCGGGGCACCGGCTGGTACAGTTTTCGGCGCAGGAAAAAGCGAATTTCACGCAGTACGTGCGCAACGGGGGCTTCGTGTTTGTCGATGACTGCAACCACGACATCGACGGCCTGTTTGCCCGCTCGTTCGAGGAGCAGATGCGGCAGTGCTTCGGGGCCGGTGCCCTAAAGAAAATCCCCAAGACCCACGTTATCTACTCGCAGTTCTTCAAGTTTCCCGACGGGCCGCCGCCCACCTCCTTTGAGCTCAATGGGTGGGGCGACGACCTAGTGCACGACTACCTGAAAGGCATCGAAATCAACGGCCGCCTCGGTGTGCTCTACTCCAACAAAGATTACGGCTGCGAGTGGGACTACGACTTTCGCAACAAACGCTTCCTAGCCGAAGACAACACGAAGTTCGGCGTCAATATCCTGTTGTATGCGTTGACGGCATGATTCCAATCTTCCTGCGGGAAATGCGCTTTGGGCTACAGTTAACTGTTACTTCTCTTGGGAAGGAGGTCAGGTCAACGAAACGCCTGCGGCAGCTTTTCTAGGAGCAACGGCTGCAATGGCGCGGGTAGCAGCTTGCCTTGCGCATCGAACACGCCTAACTGCTGCAACCACGCCTCGAACTCCGGGGCGGCGCGTAAGCTGAGCACACTCCGGATGTAGAGCGCGTCGTGGAAGGACGTGGACTGGTAGTTGAGCATGATATCGTCGGCGCCGGGCACTCCCATGATAAAATTGCAGCCGGCCACGCCGAGCAACGTAAGCAGGGTATCCATGTCGTCTTGGTCGGCTTCGGCGTGGTTGGTGTAGCAGATGTCCATGCCCATGGGCAGGCCGAGCAGCTTACCGCAAAAATGGTCTTCTAGGGCCGCTCGGATGATTTGCTTGCCGTCGTAGAGGTATTCGGGGCCAATGAAACCGACCACCGAATTAACGAGCAGTGGCCGGAAACGGCGCGCCACGGCGTAGGCGCGGGCTTCGCAGGTTTGCTGGTCGAGGCCGTGGTGAGCGTTGGCGCTGAGGGCGCTACCCTGGCCGGTTTCGAAATACATGACGTGCTGCCCTACCGTGCCCCGGTTCAAACTGAGGGTGGCTTGCCATGCTTCGTCGAGCAGCGCCAAGTTGATACCGAAGCTGGCATTGGCGGCCTGAGTACCCGCAATACTCTGAAACGTTAAGTCTACGGGGGCCTGCTGCCGGACTAGTTCCAGCGTGGTTGTGACGTGGCACAGCACGCAAGATTGGGTGGGAATGGCATATTGCTGGCGAATAGCGTCGAGCATTTCCAGCAGATTGCGCACTGCGGCGGGGCTATCGGTGGCGGGGTTGATGCCGATGACAGCGTCGCCGCTACCGTAAAGCAAGCCGTCGAGCAAACTGGCGGCAATGCCACGGGCATCATCGGTGGGGTGATTGGGCTGGAGGCGTGTAGCTAAGTGACCGCGCAAGCCCAAGGTGTTACGGAACGTGGTTATTACCTCGCACTTGCGAGCCACGCCAATTAGCTCCTGGTTGCGCATCAGCTTGCTGACGGCGGCCACCATTTCGGGCGTCAGACCGGGAGCCAGATATTGTAGCGTAGGTGTATCGGTGGTGTCGGCCAGCAGCCAGTCGCGCAACTGCCCCACCGTGAAGTGACTGACCGGTGCAAATGCGGCGGCATCGTGCGTGTCAATAATCAGGCGGGTTACTTCGTCGTGCTCGTAAGGAATAAGTGCCTCATGCAGGAAGTTGCGCAACGGCACGTCGGCTAAGGTGAGCTGAGCGGCTACCCGTTCCTCATACGTGTCAGCCGCCACCCCAGCCAGCACGTCGCCCGACCGTAGCGGGGTGGCCTTTGCCAGCAGCGTCTTCAGATCGGCGAACTGGTAAACTCGATTGCGAATGGTGTGATGGTAAGCCATAAGGAGCTCATTTTAACCAATTAGTGTACGGTCAATGATTACTACAGACTGTTCTACTTATACTCAGTGGAGTACAGCGAAGCATCTGAAGAGCTGAGGTCGCACACGTGACGTAATAGAGGTACTGTCATGCTGAGCGCAGCCGAAGCATCTCGCGTGCTGACACTGGATTGCTAACCACAACATCAGCACGCGAGATGCTTCGGCTGCGCTCAGCATGACGGGAGATGTGAAAACTGGCAACACATCAGCAAGATGCTTCGACTGCGGCTTTCTTCCACACAACAATTCAGCTACTTTCCTGAGTTGATACTGCTACACCGGGCTTTGCTAATCCTAGCGCTACATACAGCCCTAGCAGCAGTGCAAGGCTTACGAAAAACACTAAGCTTAGCAGCCAGTTGTAGTACATTATAGCCCCCAAACTCACTACCGACAAGATGGTGGCAACCAGCGGAAACCACGGATAGAACGGCGTAACGAACGGCCGTGCCAGATTCGGCTCTTTCCGCCGCAGCACAAACAGGCTAAGCAAACTTATTAGGTACATCAGCACCGCGCCAAGCACCGACAGGATAATAAGTTTGTCGGTAGTGCCGGTTAGCAGCGAAATGCAGCCTACTACCCCACCGGCCACCAGAGCCCAATGCGGCGTCTGAAACCGCGGGTTGACGCGGGCCAGAAAGCTCGGTAAGTAGCCGGCCCGCGCCAGCGCAAACACCTGCCGCGAGTACCCAATGATGGTGCCGTGAAACGAGGCCACCAAGCCAAACAAGCCGATGCTGGCAAACACCTTAGTCCAGGGGCTACCCTTGCCCAGTGCGTAGCTCAACGCCTCGGGCAGCGGGTAGTCGATGTCACTGAGGCGGTGCCAGTTGGTGACGCCGCCGGTTAGCACCATCACACCTAGCGCCAGGAACACCAGCGTAACCAGCCCATAGGTGTAACCGATGGGAATGGTGCGCCGGGGGTCCTGCACTTCTTCAGCCACCATCGCTACGCCCTCAATGGCTAAGTAAAACCAGATGGCAAACGGCAAGGCTGCAAATACCCCCGCGGCGCCAAACGGCATCGGGTCGGCGAGGAAGTTGCTGGCTTTGAAATGCGGGGCTACCAGTCCCATAAACACCAGCAACTCCGCTACGGCCAGCAAGGTAACCACCAACGAAAACAGCGCTGACTCCTTGATACCTAACAAGTTGATGCCGATAAACAGCACGTAACTACCTAGTGCCGTCGTCAGCACGGGCACGCTCGGATACAGAAAATGCACGTAGCTGCCCAAGGCAAACGCAATGGCCGGCGGCGCGAACAAGAATTCTACCAGCGTGGCATAGCCTGCTACAAAACCTCCCACTGGCCCTAGCGCGCGATGCGCGTAAGCAAACGGCCCACCCGCCTGCGGAATAGCCGTGGTTAGCTCGGTGAAGCTGAAAATAAACGTGACGTAGAGCACCGTAATCAGGAGCGTAGCCACCAGAAAGCCAACGGTACCGGAAACAGCCCAGCCGTAGTTCCAGCCAAAGTATTCACCGGAAATAACCAGCCCCACCGCAATAGCCCATAGGTGCAGTGGCCTCAGCACTTTCTTTAAGGCAGGCGGCGGAGCAGCGTCGTTCATACACCTATATTAAATGAGAAGCTAAACCCTTAACATAGCGCTAATTGCGCGAAACTGTTTGCTCCTGCTGGCTTACGATGTTCACGGGGTTCATTCCATGCTTGCTGCTTCGGCATGTGCCCCTTACATCTAGTTGCACAGCTTGCCGTATTGCTACTGAACTTTAGCCTGTGCTTCACTGTAGTACTCTATACTATATTTCAAATGCTTAACTTTATAAGTGAAAGCATTCAGACCAAATAACTAAACACACATGGGGAAATCCCAAGCAAGCTTCGGTAAGAAAGAGAACGAGAAAAAGCGCCAGAAAAAAAAGATGGACAAGGAGGAGCGCAAAGAAGAGCGCCAAGCTGCTGCTAAGAAAGGGCAGAACCTTGACGAGATGCTCGCCTATGTAGACGAAAACGGCAACATCTCGACCACTCCCCCCGACCCCACCAAGAAAAAGGAGATTAAGGTCGAAGATGTCCGCATCGGGGCATACAAGCAAGAAGACCAAGAGCAAGAAGACCCGCTCCGGAAAGGTACGGTTACGTTCTTCAACGACTCCAAAGGCTACGGCTTTATCAAAGATTCACAAACGCAGGAAAGCGTTTTTGTGCATGCCAACAGCCTCGGAGGCATCACGATAAAAGAAAACGACAAAGTAACCTTCGAAGTGGAAATGGGCCAGAAAGGCCCTAGCGCTGTCGGGGTGAAAAAGGCAACCGAGTAATTCCGGCCATTAGCACAAAGCGGCGGCAGTTCCTATGAGCTGCTGCCGCTTTGCGTTGAGCTAGAACCGTGAACAGTACGCAAGCCTCTAGTCAAGATGATGCCGCGTGGCTTCAAAGTTGTTTTCAGCTCCTTTCAGCACTCACAGCAGTAGCACGTCGATGCGGTGGGCATGTACCATTTGTAGCGTTTCGGACCACGCAAACACAGTAAAGTAGCCATCCTGCGAAGCTACCAGCGCCAGCGCATCGCGCTGATCATACACAAATTGAGCGGCAGCTAAGTGACGCGTGCCACCGTTCTGGGCTGGGTGTAGGTACCGGGCCACACTATCGACTACAGGCTCCGTCAGCACCATTTTATCAACGGGTACACTGGTTTCGGCACGGGCTACTTTCACCCCAAAGGCTAGCAAGTGGTAGTCGCGGGTAATCACCGTGGCACCATCTACGGCCGTGAAGCCGCCCACAATGCCAATGGCCCGCTGAATTTCCTCGCGCCATTTCCACTTGGCCTGCTCCTGCTGCCGTCCTTCCGCAATACCAATATAAGCGGGCAGCACAGGGTAGGTAATAGGCTGCACAATAGACTCTTGCCACTGCTTGGAATTAGGTGGCACTACCAACACTAAGCCACCACGGCCATGGGCCCGCATGACGGTGGCTAGTTCGCCAAGCACATTATCGGTTTCCCCGGTGGTCGTGGGCAGGCTACGGCCCGGCAAAAAGGCTTGCAAGGCTGGGCAGTCGTCCATAGCGGCGCTTTCGGCGTCAACCAGTTGCAGTTGGTCGCCGCGCAGAATGGCTACGTTCACAAACTTGCCGAACCCATCGGCGCGGGGGTGCTTCACCACAAGCAAGCCAGGCTCTATTACCTCTATCACCAAGCACAGCGGTGGAATACCGGTGGCCGTGCCCCATACGTAAAGGCCTTCTTCGTCGTACCACACGCCCAAATGAATACCCGGTAGCTCTACGGCAGGGGCCAGTTTGAGCAGGTTGTACGGGATAAGTCGGCGCTTATTGAACACTACTGGCTGCGTGGCCTGCCCCGGCTCTAGCAACGCCAGCGAAATCTTGGGAGGGTGCCCTTCTTCGCGGCGCAGACTCGCCCAAAAGGCAGCGTCAATCATCGCCTCCACTAAGTGCACCGATGGTGGTGAGGCCAATGCGTTGGTATCCTGCGCAACTGCTGCCCCATGATGGCGGGCAAAGTGGGTTTCAATCATAGGAGCGACTACGCGCGCCGCTAAGTAGGTTGGTTCAGAAAGCATAACCGGCAAGTACGGAGCTTTTGCGGTTGGATGCTACTTCTTCACTCTGGTCCCTGGAATTGAAGTGTTGCTTTGTCTTGCCCAGACAACGGCAACGGGCTAACCTGTATCATGCCAAGCGTAATAGGCCGCATGGCAGCTATGCAGTAGCTTTCGGAAACTAGCCTTTCCGGTGCCATGCGCCCCAGAAGAGCCCTATTTACTTAATTGGTTCGCTTCACCTTTCTACCACTTCTTGCATGAAAACAATTTACCTATTCCTGCTATTCCTGTGCACCGCAACGGTCAGCTTGGCCCAAACCAAACAAGCCGAGTTGCTACTGATTGGCACCTTCCACTTTCACAATCCGGGGGCCGACTTAGCCAAGATGAAAACCTTCGATGTGCTGACGCCGAAGGTACAGACCGAACTGGAAACCATTACCAACAAAATCAGCCAGTTTGCGCCCGACAAAATCTTCGTAGAATGGTCTTCCGACGACCAAGCCGGGCTCGATGAACTTTACACTCAGTATCTCGGCGGGAAGTACGAGGAATACATCAAGGCGAAATACCCAAACCCGAAAAGAAGTGACTTTTTCCTGAAAAACGAGATTATCCAGCTAGCCTTCAGAGCCGGCAAAAAAGCGAAGCTGACCAAGATTTACGCCATCGACTACAACAAGACCTCTTTCCCATACGACAGCGTGATGAAGGCAATGAAAGAAGCCCACCAGGAAACGTTGATCAAGGGCATTGAAGGCGATTTGAAAGCGGTGGAAACCAACTTCAACAAGAAAGCAGAAACATACACCCTAACGCAGCTCTTGCTCGACTTCAACACCAAAGAAGAGTTCGCAGCCAACAAAGCCTTCTATATCGATAGAGTAAACAGAGCGGGCACTATTAGCAGTTTTGCCGGCCCGTATTTGGTATCGGAATGGTACCGGCGCAACTTGTACATGTATTCGCTGGTGCAGAAAACGGTAGAACCCACCGACGACAAGGTAATGGTGCTGGCTGGCGCCGGTCATGCCGCTATGATGAAGGAATTCATCGAGCTAGATAACCGGTTCAGAATACAAGAGCTGAAAAACGTCTTGAAAAGCAAATAACCAGCATGCCGACTAACGACATAAAAAAAGCCCCTTAGCGTCTGCTAAGGGGCTTTTTAAGCTTTCAAGCAAGTACTTGCTTTCGAAGCGGTCCGGACGGGACTCGAACCCGCGACCTCCGCCGTGACAGGGCGGCATTCTAACCGACTGAACTACCGAACCATTTCCCTCAGCGCAGCACAAGTGCTTTTCGCTAAAGTGCTGCAAAGGTAAGAGTGAATTTGATACCTACAAGAAAAAACTGCTTCTGCAGAGCAGAAAAGCTTTTTTTGTTTCTTACCACTAACTCATGCTCGCGGTGCTGCTGTTCGCATTGCATTCGCTTGCAGGAAATTAAGCCTGCATCGAGCAGCGTATGCGGCTTGGTAGCAACATTGAAAAAAGCTGTACCCGCTACCGCTGGCGCCAAGCGTTAGTCCAGGATATGCTTGCTTTTCTTGCTCCGATGCGGACTTTTTCTGAGTGGAGGCATGGGCGCTTCTTTCTCGTCCGTCATCTTGGCTAGAGTTTCCTCGGCTGCTTTGGCATCGGGTGAGGCATCGGTTGCGGGGCCACCCTCCGCTTGCTTTTTCGCCAGATACGTTAGACCAGCCGCCAGCAAGGCCACGCCGCCTACCAACTTTTGGCCCGTGCTCAGCTTGTTGATTTGCTTGGTGACTTTGCGAAACTTCTTGAGCGCTACCGCTGCTTCGTCAAGCAAGTCGTCTGACTGACCGCCTTTCTTCGAGTGCTTCTTCTTGTCCTTAGCCATGAGAGTGACGAGAAAACTTAAAATTGGATCTGCTACAAGCACAAAGCTTTTTAAGGCCTGCGCCCCTGCGGGTTCGTTATTCGCAAGGTTTGCCGTCAAGGTTTCCTTTTTCCACATACTGCTTTTTATGGGTGCTATACGGCAAAGGCGTTACGCTTGAGCTTGACAGCAACCTTCTCCGGCCCGCGCAAAGTTTAAGAGAACAGAAAGCTAAAGACTCAGAGTTACTTCGCGTTTTTACGGCAAGATCTAAAACTGGTATTTACTGCCCACTTAGCGAACTGGCCTTTTGGACTCGGTTCCGGCTTGTCCACATCCGCAGTGCAATACCGAATACCGCCAACCCCCAAATCCCAATAAGGAGCAAAACCCAAATCAGTACGCTAGTTAGCTCCCCAAACTCATACTGCATCTGGCGTGTGCGCATAAAATGCAAAGCAATGGCCAGGAAGTAGATTGACTGATATTGCATGTAAATATAAAAGGCAACGCAGAGCACAAAAAGCGTTGCTACCGTGGTTTTCTTCCGGAAGAACATGGCCGATAGCACCATAAACGCGGCGTAGAGCCCGGCCCCAATCAGTATTCCACCAATTCCTCCTTGCAACAGGAACACGGCCTTCACCTCCTTCTCGCCGGCGTACGCAAGCACCGGCCAGAAAAGGCAGCCACACATGACGGTACTTCTGAGCAGCTTCTTCATTAGCAACGCACGCAAAAGTCAGCACCGCATCTACGTGGTTTTAACTCCTGGGTAGCTTCGCAGATTGCTAAGACACAGGGACAAGCAACTACTAAGGTTATGATAAGCCCGTTTCTGTTATCGGCAGTGCCACTTCTTACCAGGTGAACAGCAGTCAGGGTTTGTTGGTATTCTGAAGCAGCTGCACGGCGGCGGCCAGTCCTGCATCGGACGTTCCTTCTGTATCTGGGTTAGGGCGCTTGGCAGGCACGAAGTTTTCTCGTGGCAATTTGTCAACTCGATAAAGGCGCTCAGTAGGAATGTTGAAACCAAAACCTGAATTCGGCAGCCGGAACGAAGTAATAGCGCCGTTGAGACGAGCCATTTCGGTGCCCACAACGGTGGCCCGGCGCATGGCGTCGAGCCCAATAGTGATGCCCTCGCCCATGCTGCTCGTCCAGCGGCCGACCAACACCACCAAAGGCCGGGTATAGGGCCGCAGCCGCGGCGATACCAGTTCTAAGGTGCTACGCTTGATGCCAAACTGCTGCTCTTCGGCCGGAAACTCATGGCGTTGGTACGGCTGCTCCTCGGTGATAAAGCGCCCCATGATGGCCCGGGCCACAGTGGTATTGCCGCCATTGGGCGTTTCTCGTAAGTCCAGCACGAGGCCTGTGGTGGCAGCCAGCACATCAAGGGTGCTGTCGAAAGCGGCCATCAGGCGGTTATCACCCAAGCTATTGTTGATTTTGATGTAGCCAATGGTGCCTAGCTGTTGGCTTTCCAGCAGACGTGGATAACGGATGTTCTCTAACTGGGCGGTAGGCGCGTCAGGGTACAGGTCGCGCCGCTTGCCTTGGACGCGTACCGTCAGCTTGCGCGGGGTAGTATGGGTACCCGCCAGGGCTTGGTTGAGAGCTACCTCACGGGCGGCTTCGTCTACGGTCTTCAGGCACTTACCTAGCAGGAGCGATACCGCCTGCACAATAGGCACATCGTTCACCGCCACGATTTCCATGCCGGGGCGTAGGCCACTTCGCTCGGCTCCGTACCCTGCGCGCACTGCCACCACTACCGCCTTGCCTTGCTGGTACTGTACCCACACATCGGTGCCCGAAGGCAGCAAGCGGCGCGAGTCGGGCAGGTTGGTGGAGAGGGAAGCGTGGTTGTCGTAGAGCTCGTTGAGAGCGTTTTCCAGCAGGCGCGTAAACTGTGCCTTGGTGGTAATGCCCGGCAACTGCGCCCCGTAATACGTGCGCACCTTCGCCCAGTCGGTCTGCTTCTTGTCGAAGTAGCAATAGTTCTCGTTGACGGTCGTCCAGAAGTAGTCGAAGTCCTGCTGGTACTGCGCCGGCGTGAGCTTGGTTTGAGCCAGAAGCGTGGTGGGCAGGAAAACCAATAAGAGCGCGCATATCAGGCGCCAACAAGTGTGTATCACTGCTAGGAAAGTATGAATAGTGTTACGCCAGCCTAGTTACTAAAAACTAATGGCATTTTGGAGTGCTCCTTCTCGGTTAGGCTTTTGTTGAAGTCCCGCTGCCGCTGCCGCCACCCTACCTTTCTAGCTCTTGCAGCAGGCTTGCAGCTCGACAGCTTGTTGCTACATTTCGTTATCTAACTTTTCATTTCTCATTTACCCTATCCTATGACAGAGCAGGACCCCGAATCAGAGCAAGAACTATCCGCTTCCGGCAGCCCGATTTATCGTTACGAAGACGTTGAGCCCGCTGATTTTAGCTTAGCCTCCGGCGATGATGAAGCTATCCAAGCCATTTCCGATCATATCGAGCGTCACATTGGCCTAGTCAGCGGGGTCTTTCACGAACTCATTTCCGACAAGGTGCACATTGATGTGCATTTCGTGGAGCCTAGCGCCGATTTCCCATTTAAAGTACTGGTCACTTCTGGCATGAGCGACCTACCTATGACAGTTCCCGAAGGCGCGGAAGACATGCGCTACGCGGAACTGTGTATTCTGCTGCCCAGCACCTGGGAGTTCCCCCAACTTGGCCCCGATACCGACGATGAAGACGACGAAATCGAAAACACGTACTGGCCCATTCGGTGGCTGAAATTTCTGGCCCGTTTCCCCCACGAGTACAACACTTGGCTTGGCCATGGGCACACCATCCCGAACGGAGAAGAAGCGGCTCCCTATGCTTCTAATACCAAGCTGGGCTGCATGTTGCTGCTGCCTTCGCTTAGCCTACCCGATGAATTTCGAGAGTTGAAAATCAATGACGAGAAGACCATCAACTTCTACTGCCTTTACGCCATCTATAAGGAAGAAATGGACCTGAAAATGCGGAAAGGCTATGAGGTTCTACTCGATAAGTTCGAGAAGTACGGCATCACCGACGTAGTGGACCTAAACCGTCCTAACGCCGCCGCAAAAAAGGGCTTTCTAGGCTTGTGGTAACTACAGCCGTAAGGCGCTACCTTATTCTAAAAAGGCTGAAGCGCTCGTGGCTTCAGCCTTTTTCAATCCGCGCTACCTCGCCCTGGCCCGTAAGCATGGCTTCACCCTATACACCATCGAGGGCGACATTGAGTACTTAAGTAAGCTGCTGGAAGGCGAAACCATCACCATCCAAGGCCAGCAGTACCAAGTGACCAAGAATGAGTTTAAGCTGGTGCAGAAGACGTGAAGAAAAAGAAAGGACTCGAATTATAAAGTGTATACTTCCTCTTTGCTCACAACTCAATCCTGCATATCAATCACACCATGACTATCAAAGAAGCCATTCTTCAAAGCTTAGAAGACCTAGGCAATTTAGTTACCCATAATGAAGTTTGTGGGCATGTGGTCCAAAAGAAATATTATGATTTCGGACAGGCTAAAACACCAGCTGCTACAGTTTCAGCAATGCTCGGTAGTTTTATCCGAAATGGTGATTCGAGGGTAAAGAGAATAAGTACAGGCAAAGGCAACTTTAGTTATTACCTAAGCAAGAACGAAAATACAATTTTTCCTATTGCAACAACATCTATACAAGTTACACAACTACCTAGTCAGAAAAAGACCTCATACAGTGAACGATCCTTACATAAATTATTCAGCACATACTTAAAAAGCGTTGGCATATCTACCAAAACTATATACCACGAACAATCTGTAAACAGCAAGGACAATAACCAAAAATGGATCCATCCAGATATGGTTGGGGTTAATTTTACCCGTCTGCACACGAGGACCAGTCAGAGTCTTATCAAGTCTATCAGTGTTGCAGAGTCATTTAAAATAACTTCGTACGAGCTCAAGCGAGAGATAAACACCGATTACGATTTGAAACAAGCCTATTTCCAAGCTGTTTCAAACTCGAGCTGGGCGAACTATGGTTATTTAGTTGCCTTCGAAATAGGTGATAATTTGAGTGACGAAATAAGCCGACTCAATCAATCATTTGGTATTGGGGTAATTGAGTTGAAAGCAAATCCTTACGAAAGCAAAATTATTCATCAATCTAGTTTTAAAAGTCTTGATTTTAAGACAATCGACAAGCTTTGTCATATTAATAATGACTTCGATAAGTTTATTGATAAAATCGATAAGATACTGAAGGCGGAAGACCGATATATAAGATCTAGCGAGAAAGAACTGGAAGAATTTTGCGATAATTACTTTTCATCAGATACTGAGATTACATCATACTGTAAAGAGCATAACATCCCGACTAAAGATAACTAAGTGATTGATTATCTGCTACTAGATGCTGTAAAGCAAAAAGAGGGCGGTACTCATAGGAGTACCGCCCTCTTTTCCTCACTAACGCTTAAATACGGAATTACATATGAATCGCGCGGTTCTCGGTAGCGGCTAGGCAGGCTTCCTTCATGGCTTCGGCGTAGGTGGGGTGGGCGTGGCTCATGCGGGCTACGTCCTCGGCGGAGGCGCGGAACTCCATGGCCGTTACGGCTTCGGCAATTAGGTCGGCGATGCGGGGGCCGATCATGTGCACGCCCAGGATTTCGTCAGTTTCCTTGTCGGCCAGCACTTTCACGAAGCCGTCGAGGTCCATAGAGGCGCGGGCGCGGCCCGAGGCACGGAACGGGAACGAGCCGGTTTTGTAGGCCTTGCCCTGCTCCTTTAGCTGCTCTTCGGTGTAGCCCACACCGGCCACTTCCGGCCAGGTGTACACCACCCCAGGGATGAGCAGGTAGTTGATGTGCGGCTTCTGGCCTACAATGGTTTCGGCCACATACACGCCTTCTTCTTCGGCCTTGTGGGCTAGCATAGCGCCCCGAATTACATCGCCGATGGCGTAGATGCCGGGCACGTTGGTTTGCAGGTGCTCATCGACCTTGATGCGGCCGCGCTCTTCCATTTCTACGCCGGCAGCTTCCAGGTTCAGGCCTGCGGTGTAGGGCACGCGGCCCACAGCTACCAGGCAGTAGTCGCCTTCAAACTTCACTTCCTCGCCTTTCGGATTGGTAGCAGTTACCGTCACGGCGTCGCCCTCGCGGGTAGCGCCCGTTACTTTGTGGCTCAGGAAGAACTCGATGCCAATTTTGCCCAGGATGCGCTTCAGCTCTTTGCCGAGGGCGCGGTCCATGGTGGGGATGAGGGAGTCCATGAACTCTATAATAGACACTTTCGCGCCGAGGCGGGCATACACAGAAGCCATTTCCAGCCCGATTACGCCGCCACCAATTACGATCATGTGCTTGGGCACCTCCCGGATGTTCAGGGCCTCGGTGCTGGTGATGATGCGCTGCTTGTCCTGCTTGATGAAAGGCAGCACCGTGGGCTTAGAGCCGGTAGCAATGATGACATTTTTGGTCTCGATCTGCTGCTCCTCGCCGCCCGCGGTGGGCTGAATTTTGATGTGATTCTTATCTACGAACGAACCCACGCCCTTAATGACGTCGATTTTGTTCTTCTTCATCAGGAACTGAATGCCGTCGGTATTGGCCTTCACCACCCCGTTTTTACGGTCGATGAGCTGGTTCATGTTGATCTGCAGGTCACTCAGCTCAATGCCGTGCTCCTTGAAGGTGTGGCCGGCATTGTGGAAGTGCTCGGTCGAGTCGAGGAGGGCTTTGCTGGGAATGCAACCCACATTGAGGCAGGTGCCGCCTAAGGTGTCGTATTTCTCGATGAGGGCCGTTTTGAGGCCAAGCTGGGCGCAGCGGATAGCCGCTACATAACCGCCTGGACCGGAGCCGATGACGGTAACGTCGTATTGGTTCATACTCAGAAAGTGAGTTCGGTGGAAATCAACGGCCACGAAGGTACGAACGGCGAAGTTGTGAACTGGTGTAATTCTGAGATATGCCTTTCGGAAAGGATTGCGCCCGCGAAATAAGTTTCAATTCGTTCTCAGACTGCTAGCTGTCTGCTCGTTGCAGATGACCAGCAACTAGGGTAGCTATTGCGTGCCCTACTGGAACATGGTGGTTTGCACGGAATATCAGGAGCCTTCCGTGTTTAAGAACAGCTGGCTGCTTTTGCGCTAGTGCCTCGGCATAGGTGTTACACAACAAAAAGCCCCTTCTCAGGTGAGAGAAGGAGCTTCGAATATAGAAAAACACGCTGTGCGGCTAGGCTTCCAACTGGCTTACCTGTGCCCGTAGCACTTCCCGGGCAATGCCTAGGTTGGTGTACTGCGCCGACACCACCAGATAAATAAACCGGCTGCTATCGGGTGTCAGTTGGAGCAGATGCAACTGGCTGGACAGCGTAATAAGGATATCATCAATGCGCTCATCGGTAAGCTCCAAGGCAGCCATGGCCTTCTGTTTCTGCCTAACTACTTCGGCATTAAAGGAAGCTGCCGTGTTGGGGTTGATGGTGGCAGTGGAATGTGCGGCCAGGCTGGTGCCTGAGGCAACATCTACCACTGCCACCGCTAGCAACTCGGGCAGCTCCAGGAGCACCTGCTGCACCACCCGAGCGGCAAGCGGGTCGGGAGCGGCCGGCTTCGGTTTGGGTGGTTTTCTTCGGTACGATTTCGGTTTCACGCAGACAGGTTACGAAAGCTGTTTTTTACTCTTTGTGCGTTGCTGGTCGACTCATGCGTAGTAGCGCCCGACAACGAGTACTTAACAGCCCATGCACTTCCCAACAACTCTTTATTCTTTGTACTGCTCAAGCGCAATGCGCGCTTAGAACTGCCACCAATGGCGCTTCTGTACCTTGCCTTTAGGGAGTAGCGTTACGTTGGCAGTGCTGCTGCCTTTTACGGCCAACTCCTCGTCCTGGTAGCCACCGTAGCCGTACTTGAGGCTGCTAGTGCCAGCCGGAACGTGCATCACGTACTCGCCGTCGGCGTTGGTTGACACGCCGTGGCGGCTGCTTGGGTGCATTACAGTGGCCCCGATCAGCGGAGTACCTTCTTCGTTGAGAATCCGACCGCGCACCGTAATCATGCGCATAGAAGAGGCGGCAGACGAAGCCGAAGATGCCTCAAGCGCTGCTTCGGTTGGAAGCATCATCGTTTCGGTTGGCAGGCTTTCCACGGTGCGGTCGGTGGGCAAGCTAGTGCCGGCAAATACCATTGTGCCGAGCAGAGCCGTTGCGGCAACCATAGAGGTGGCCCGGCGGCGGAAACGCACAGGCTGCGCCTGAATAGATTGCACTTGCTTTTGCACCCAGTTTGGCGTAGCCAAAGCAGCTGGCTCTTCGGTATGCAATTGCTGCCAGCGGTTGAGAGTTTCGTGGGCCTTATCGGCATCCCGACGCAGGTACTCTTCCACGGCTTTGGCCGATGAGCGGCTCAAATCGCCGCTTAGGTAAGCATCACGATAAACGGCTAACAATTCGCCGGTTTGCTCATCGAAGGGAGAAGCTGTCAATTTCATAAGAGTAGGGAAACTAGGAAGTGAGAGTAAAAAGGAGAAGCCTAATTAAGAGTACCGGATGAGCCCGCTAGGCATTGCAGGTGCGCAACACGCTTCGGGCAATGCCCAAGTTGGTGTCCCGAGAATCGACGACGGCATACAAGAAGCATTGACCATCGGGGAGCAGCCGCGACAAGTGCAGCTGCGTTTGAAGCGTAATCAGAATTTCCTCTAACTGCTCTTCGGCTGGCAGCAGCAACGCTTGCATAGCCAAGCGTTGCTGCCGAATCACTTCGGCGTTGAACCCAACCACTTTGCTGATATTGAACTCCCGCGCGGTGGTATAAGACGCTAAAGTCTGTCCGGAATCTATTTGCACTACTGCCGCTCCTATTAGCTCCGGCAGCCCCGCCAGTACTTGCTGGAGGAGTTGCTCGGCGGCCATAGATTCTGGACTGGAACCTGCGGGCACAACCTTATCGACGGTAGGTCTGGCTAGTGCCTGTAAGCGCTGAAGAAATGGTATCTGCATATAAGGCCTATTAAACACGCTGGCGCTCCTAGCACTCAGCGATAGGCAAAAAATATGTTCGGTTTCCTTGCGAAACCGCCCCTCTCGCTTTCCTGGCGATGTAGCTGACGCTGCCAGCTATCACCTGGAAATGCACAACTGATTTAACTCAATTGGCTGGCGTGGGTACGGAGCACGTCGCGGGCAATAGCCAAGTTGGTGTCGCGGGAGTTTACTACCAGGTAGATAAACTTGGTACCGGCATCGTTGAGCCGAATAAGATGCAGTTGATTGGTAAGGCTAATCAGAATGTCTTCAATCTTTTCACCGTTCAGCTTAAGGGCGGCCATTGCCTTTTGCTTCTGCTTCACCACCTCGGTATTGTAGGCCGCGGCGGTATCGGGGTTGATGCTAGGCGAATTGGAGTGTGAGGCAAGGCTCATACCCGAAGTAGTATCAACTACTGCAACGGCGGTTAGGCTGGGCAGATCGGTAATTACGTCCTGGACTACTTTACCAGCGGGATTGTTGACTGAATAAGCCATTTACTTTTTAGGATAAAAGTGATGAGGGAAGTGCCAATTCGTTCACGCTCTTGGTTGCTTTTCTCTACCGGAAGCAGACCCACGCGTTGGCCTACCATAAGGGGTAAAATGTAGCAGTCAATAAGCCCGGTTAGAAACTCCTTACTTCTCGACCAATCGTCGTAGAAATAGGCTGGCTTGGTTTACAAATCTCCCTAATTCACTACCTATAAAAAATGACTCTCGTCAAATGTAAAAATGATTCTTGTCAAACTTTTCCCACGCTCTACAATTTGGGAACCCATTATGGGATCAATAAAATTATATTTATGCTAACTTATGCAACAAGCACCATAAAAACAAGTCTCCCCGCCCGGTTTTTTTCCGAGCGGGGAGATACGAACCAAAAAACCGACTGGATTTGGGAAGAGAGAAAGAATTTTCAGAACCTCTTTACCTTGGTTTAGAGTAGTAATTTAGTCGCTGAGGGTAGAGATTTGGGTAAGCTTATCCAAATTCAAGATCCTAATACGGCTCCCTTGCGTTGCCACCAAACCTTCGTCGCGAAATTCGGAAAGTAAACGGCTAGCTGTTTCTTTGGCTGTGCTAGCTAAAGCCGCCAAATCGTCGCGGGAAACAGGGATGCTGAAGACGGTGTTCGTGTTCGGCTGAAAGACATCGTGTAGCAGTAGTAAGGCTTCTGCTACCCGCTCCCGCACCGACTTGTACGCGGTATGTAAAATACGCTCTTCCGCTTCGCCTAGCGTTTTGGCCAACAACCGGGTTAGCGAATCAGTGAATTGCGGATTCTGCCCAATGATGCTCATAAGGTCGAGGCGCGGCACTTGACAAATAACACAATCGGTAAGGGCCACAGCAGCCGTGGTGTAGACATTACCCATCATCAGCGAACGGTAGCCGAGCACGTCGCCTTCCTTAGCCAACCGGATAATTTGCTCTTTTCCATTGGCGCTTACCTTCGAGACCTTCACTTTGCCTTCGTGAATGCAATGTAAACCGCTGATTCGGCTGCCTTGCTCGAAAATCAGCTGCCCCTTCTGGTACGACTGGTGCACCTTCCCCTCCGAAATCATTGCCAATTCACTGAGTTGGCAGGAACCCAGCAGTGACTTATGCAGATGCGGGCAATTCTGACAATGGGCTGGGACGAGGGGTGCTACCATAATCTTATCTTCTAACGCTTATTACTACAGCTTCAGTTATCTGTCTTTCTGCTATTAATAGAGAGACAGCACTAGTAAAATTACAATCAGCAACTAAACCTATTTACTGACGAGCTTTTGGATCATAATACCATTTCGCTAACTGTAGCAAAAAGTCTTTTGTTCAACTAACCACCTTAAATTAAACTGTTTTAATGTACAAAAATAGGTACAATAACTTTATTAAGCTTAAAAATTATTCAAAACACTGAACTACACTTTACCTAACAGCGAATGCCAGCTTAAATCTCAATCTTAATTTTATAATATTTAGAAATTTATCCCAAATCGAGACGCCAAAACTTCTGTTATTCCCAACTTGGTTATATTCAATTAGCGTAGTTATCGAATTACTAATCCAACCGATACGCAAGGCTTTACTCTACTAGCACGCCCACGAAATAATTGAGGGTATCTACTTCGACGTTTTCTTTGGTTAGGCTGGGTACCTCTATGGTTTGGAAGTTGGTGGTAGGAGTGATAAAGCGGTACTCGCCGCCTTTGGTGCGGACGCGAATTGGCATGTCGAAGCCCGGTGTGTCGGCTATCCAGCGGGCCAGCGCTTTGCCATCTTCGAAACGTAATTCCAAAGTCGGCACGCCCGGATAGCGTAGGTATTGGTCGAAGATGCGGGTAAGGTCGCGGCCGCTTTGCTGGTTAATATACCCTACTATCTGCTCGGTGGTGACGGTTTGGTGGTAGAAGGTTTGCGAGAGGCCGCGCAAGATTTGTCGCCACTTGGCGTCGTCGTTGATAACCGTGCGGATCATGTTGAGCATGTTGCTGCCTTTGTCGTACATGTCGCCGGAGCCTTCCTTGTTCACGTTGTACGGGCCGATGATGGGGCCATCATTACGGATGTTGCGCCGCTGGCCGTGGATGTACTCCTGCCCTGCCTGTTTACCGAACTGGCTTTCCACAAACAAAGCTTCCGAGTAGGTAGTGAAACTTTCGTGCACCCACATATCCGCAATGTCCCGAGAGGTGATGTTGTTGCCGAACCACTCGTGGCCGCTTTCGTGGATGATGATGAAGTCCCACTTCATTCCCCAGCCGCTGTTAGAGCGGTCCTTGCCCAGGTAGCCGTTCAAGTACTTGTTGCCGTAGGCCACGGCGCTTTGGTGCTCCATGCCCAGGTGTGGTGCATCGACCAGCTTATAGCCATCCTCATAAAAAGGGTACGGGCCAAACCAGGACTCCATACTCTTTAGCATGGGCTTCACATTGGCCGCGAATTGCTTTTTGGCCTTCTCCAGATTTTCGGGGAGCACCCAGTAGTCGAGAGTTAGTTTGCCTTTCTCCCCATCGTAGGTGTCGCCGAAGTGGGTGTAGTCGCCCACGTTGAGAGCCACATCGTAGTTGTTGATGGGGTTGCGCACAAACCAGTCGAAACGGGTATAGCCATTCTTTAAGGCGGTGGTTTTGCGCAAACGGCCATTTGATACATCTTTCAGGCCTTTGGGCACCGACACACTGATCAGCATGCTGTCCACCTCGTCGGCTTGGTGGTCTTTGGTAGGCCACCAGATGCTAGCGCCTACTCCCTGGCAGGCAGTGGCTACCCACGGCTTGCCTTTGGCATCCTGCGTGAAAACCAAGCCGCCGTCCCAGGGCGCGTGCTGCGCTACCGTTGGTTGGCCGGAGTAATACACGGTAAACTCGCCGCGGCTGCCCTTGCGGATAGTCTCGGGGAATGTTAGGAATACGGCATTGGCTTCGCGGGTATAGGGCACTGTTTTGCCTTGGTACTCCACTTTTTCCACAGCCAAGTTGTTGAACAAGTCGAACTGGAGACGGGTGAAGTCTTGGGTGGCCGTGAAGCGGAACAGGTTAGAGCCGCTGAGCGATTTGCGCTCCACATCCAGCTTTACATCCAAGTGGTAATAGTTGATGTCGTAGCAGGTGCGGAGGGGAGTGAGAGCCCCTCGCAAAGAATCGGCGCGGGTGAATACAGCCTTAGGCTGCATGAGTTGGGCCGATGCAAAATGAGCCAGGCTCATTAGGCCGGCTAGAAGGAAGGAGAAGTAGCGCACAAGTGAAGAACTGGAGTGTGCGGTAAAGAACGGCATTGCAAGCAAAACGCTGCTTGCTATAGCCACACTGCCTAGCTCAACGTATTGTTGGAGGCCCTAGCGCACGTGTCTTCCGCGAAAAAGGTGTTATTGGCACAGCATAAACTAGCGGTACGCTGTTCCTTTGTTGTTCTTCACCTTCTTTGCGGTAGATGCTATGTACATTCAGTCGATAGTTGACAGTGAAGAAAAGTCGCTCCAGGACTTTGCCTTTTTCAAGAATTCCACTGGCCAGAACACGGTTATCAATTCCCGGAGCACGTTCTGTAGCTGGCCTACTCACAGTGACCGGCTATCGTTGAAATTTTCGTTTGTGGGCACAGAAGCCTATTACATCCGGCACCGTAAGGTTACGGTGGAGAAAGACAGGTGCTTGGTTGTCAATGCCGGGCAGTTGTATTCCAGCTCGATACAGTCTACGGAATGGGTGCATGGGCTTGCTATCTACTTTGACCCGCAGCTGCTGCAAGTAGCCGCCGACACTGGTTCCGATGAAGTCTTGCTTGCCAACCCCATTGAGCGCCGGGGCTCGTCGGTGTGGTTCTATGAAGACGAACTCCTGGCTACGCCGCGCCTACGTCACCAACTCACGCGGCTCCGCCAGCAACTAGAAGCCCGTCCCATGACCGAGTTGGAACTAGAAGAGCAACTCTACCATATCTTGCTCAACTTGTTGCTGACGCACCGCCGCGCGGTACACTACACGGCCGCCCGGCTATCGGCCATCAAGGCTACCACCCGCCTCGAAATCTACCGGCGTCTGCACTTGGCCCGCGAGTTTATTGAAGAGCAGGCCACCGAAGCGCTTACTCTGGATGCCATTGCCAGTGCCAGCATGCTTTCCAAGAACCATTTGCTGCGGCACTTCCGGGAGCTGTTTAGCTACTCGCCCCACCAGTACGTGACGAGCGTACGGCTGGCCAAAGCCTGTCATCAGCTTACGCAGTCGGAGTTGCCAGTACAGGATATTAGCCTCAACGCGGGCTTCGAGTCGCCTAGCTCGTTTGGCCGGCTGTTCAAGTCGGTATTTACGCTTAGCCCGCAGCAGTATCGTTTACAACACGCGGGATGAGCAAGCAATATTAAGCAACTCTTCTCCTTATATAGCTGACTAAGTAGCTACCGCGGTACTTTGGTGCCAACTCCGCACTATTCGGATGGTTGCAAGTCGAAGTGGGCGCTAAGTTTGCGCCGCTATTCTTTCTCTATGAATTCAACTTCCGCACCCTCGCGTGCTTCTGTGCTGCTGGCTTTTGCGGCCGTATATATCATCTGGGGTTCCACTTATTTAGGCATCCGGTTCGCCATTGATTCGATGCCGCCACTGCTAATGGCGGGTACGCGCTACGCGCTGGCGGGAGCTTTGCTCTACGGGTTTATGCGTTGGCGCGGAGAGCCAGCACCCACTACGGCGGGCTGGCGGAAGGCGCTTATAATTGGTATTTGCTTGCTCGCGTTCGGCAACGGTGGTGTCACGCTCGGCGAGCAATACATTCCGTCGGGGCTAGCGGCACTGCTGGCAGCCACGGTGCCTATGTTTCTGGCGCTGCTAGGCTGGTGGAGTGGTACCGCGGCGCGGCCTACGCTGTGGGTAGCGATAGGGCTACTGTGTGGACTAGCCGGCGTGTATTTGCTGGCCCGTACGTCGGAGGCCAACCATGTAGCACTGCCAGGACACGAAACACTAGGTGTAAGCTTGGTACTAATAGCTGCCTTTTTATGGGCTATTGGCTCGCTCTATTCAAAAAAGAACCAGCCGAGCCCCTCCCCTTTCCTGTCGGGTGGCATGCAGATGCTATGCGGCGGCTTACTGATGCTCGTGGTGGGGCTGTTGCGCGGTGAAGCAGCAGGCTTCGAATTGGCGCAAGTCACGCCGAAGTCTTGGCTGGCATATGGGTATCTGGTTTCCGTTGGGTCAATTGTGGCTTTCACGGCGTACATCTGGCTGCTGCGGGTAGTAGAGCCGGCCCTGGCGGGGACGTATGCGTTTGTGAATCCGGTGGTAGCCGTGCTGCTGGGTTGGGCATTTGCAGGCGAAGCACTGAACCCCCAGATGTTGCTTGGCGCCAGCCTGATTGTGGCAGCCGTAGCGCTGGTGGTGCTAGGCGGTCGAAAAGCCAATTCCTAAGCTGAAAGGCGCAACATCAAGTCAGGCAGTTGCTATACATTCAGGTTGCCCTAGCTACTGCGCGCGTAATCAGGCGGGTGCAGTAGCTGCGTTTGGTTGATACAGGCAGGACAGCCAATGGAAAATGAGGCAGGTATCAAGCCTTCTTCCATTTCGTGGTGCACCTTGCTGCGCATTTGCTTTTCCACCTGTACGCAATTCGCGCTTGGCTTACTAGGCGCTTGATTAAATGGCACAACCACCCCCTCCACCTTCTGCAGCAACTGAAGAAGCGACTCCTGCAAGTATTGTATGGCAGTCGGCCGCCTACACGCTCTACCACGACAAGCTGGTGCAAGGTCAGCACACGGCACGGGCACTATCGCGCACCGAGCTAACATCTGATTACCAGAGCCCCGCATATGAGTTGCAAAGCCCACAGGTAAATTTCAAGTTCAGCTTGAATGGCCAGGACAATGAGTTGCCACCGGGCCAGCATCACTCATTTGTGGTGTTGCCCAACGAGGATGGTACCTTACCTGAAACGCCACCCATTGTGTTCGGGCAGCAGTACCAGGACGGAACGCCGTTGCCCGCCGACGCTTACCTTGCCCCGAACGCCCCGCTGAAGATCCGGCTGGATTTGCGGCCGCTATTGGCCGCTTTCGAGAGCCAAGGTTTCTACACCTTATATAATGGGCAGCAGCTGTACAAAGACGACTTACGGCACGTGTACGTAGTCGGTAGCGCACCGCCGCTGAATTGGGACTTTGCTGGTCTCGCCAATCTGCCGCAGCTAGAGCTGCTAGATCCCGATGGCAACGGCATCTACGAAACCACGGTGCAGTTCTGTGCACCCGCTGAAGACAACAGCACAGCCACCAGCCACTGGAAGCAAAGCCTTGGTGTGTCAGAGTTTTCGCAGTACACATCCGATTACACGCTACTCGATGCGCTTTATAATCTGGCTTTAGAAGAAGCAAAACTTGCCGTAGAACCCGACGGCACGTTTCGCACTGGCCAGGAATGGGCCGGCGTCTGGACCCGCGACATCAGCTACAGCATCATTCTGGCTCAGGCAGCTCTTCAACCTGAGGTAGCCAAAACCAGCTTACTACGCAAGGTTACCCGGCATGGCCGCATCGTGCAAGACACCGGCACGGGCGGTGCCTACCCCTGCTCCACTGACCGGGTTATCTGGGCGACGGCGGCCTGGGAAATCTACCTAACCACTGGTGACGAGGACTGGCTGAAGCAAGTGTACCCCATTATTAGAAGGTCGGTGGAAGACGACCAACTTAATGCCTACAACCCCGCAACGGGTCTCGTGCGCGGCGAGTCCTCGTTTCTGGATTGGCGCGAGCAGACGTACCCAAGTTGGATGCAACCCGCGGACATCTACCAGTCGGAATGCCTAGGCACCAACGCCGCCCATTACCAAGCGAATGCAGTGCTGGCTTTGATGGCCGCGCGGCTAGGCGACGCCGAGGCCGCTACGCAACACCAAGCCCAGGCAGAAAATATCAAAGCGGCTATCAACCAGCACCTGTGGCTGCCCGACAAAGGCTACTACGGACAATACCGCTACGGCCGCACCTACCCAATACTCTCGCCACGCGCCGAAGCTTTGGGTGAGGCACTAACAGTATTGTTTGGCATAGCTGATGCCGAGCGTAGCCGCTCGGTGGTGGCCCGTACGCCTGTGATGGACTACGGTGTTCCGTGCATTTATCCGCAGATTCCAGGCATTCCACCGTACCATAATAACGGGGTGTGGCCTTTTGTGGAAAGCTACTGGGGACTAGCCGCGGCCAAAGCCAGCAACGAAACGGCTTTCATGGAAAGCATTGCTGCTCTAGCCCGACCAGCTGCTTTGTTCCTGACCAACAAAGAAAACTTTGTAGCCAGCAACGGCGACTTTGCTGGCACTCAAGTCAACAGTAGCGTGATGCTCTGGAGTATTTCGGGTGCGTTAGGGTTAGTGTACAAGGGCTTGTTCGGTATGGAGTTCCAGGCAGATGGCTTAGCATTCCGGCCGTTCGTACCGCAAGCGTTGCAAGGCACGCGGCGGCTCACCGGCTTCCGCTACAGGCAAGCAACACTCGATATTGAGTTGCAAGGTTTCGGCAACGTGGTCCGCACTAGTACGCTCGATGGTCAACCACTGCTAGAGGCTACTGTACCCGCTAGCCTTACCGGTCGGCATACTTTATATATAGAGTTGACCAACGAAGCACTGCCAGCTTGCGCTCAAAACAAAGTAGCTCACCACGTTTCGCCTTCCACTCCAGTTGTGAGCTATGCTGCCGGTTATCTTTCCTGGCATGCGGTACAAGGCGCTAACCAGTACCAGGTGCTGTGCAATGGGTTGCGCGTTGGTCACACGACCGAAACTAGTTTCCCAATTTCTATTCCTACGTCATACACCGAGTACCAAGTGGTGGCTGTGGATGCACTTGGCTTTGAGAGCTTTGCCAGCGAACCGCTGCCTGTCGGGATTGAGGAAGCTTGTTTCACATTCAGGATCGAAGCAAGTACCCCACTGTCAGACCAGCCTGATCAGGGCTATACTGATAGCAAATTTATAGAAACCACCACCGTAAACCCAAGCGTGGCAGCTACTGTGGTTGTGCCCGCTACTGGCACTTACGCAGTGGATATTCGCTACGCCAATGGCAACGGCCCTATCAACACCAGCAACAAATGCGCTATCCGTACGCTGCGTATCAATCAACAATTCTTGGGTACGATAGTGTTACCACAGCGCGGTGATGATGAGTGGGCGGATTGGGGCTTCAGCAATGTGGTTGTGGCGCACTTGCCAGAAGGCGCTCATACACTACTGCTAAGCTTGGAACCAGCCAACGAGAACATGAGTGGAGACGTGAATGGAGCTTTGCTAGACTGTATTAGGTTGACCAAAATGGTTTAATAGCTTAATATGTTTTTTAACATACTAATACCTTAATGCGTTTAAAAGGCAAAAAGGCATATCGAATTGGATTGTAAAATTTCAATAAAAAATTATTAGCGAAACTAGGGCAACCTGCGTAAATTCGCTACGTATCTAGCATCCCAATTTATCCCTATCTGCCCATGAAGACCTCTGCTAATCTGCGCGACATTCAGACCGAAGGCGACATTAAGACGCTGGTGGATACGTTATGTTTTAAGGCCACCAATGATACGTTGCTAGGTGCCAGCTTCGGAGCTGCAGCTCGTATTCACTGGCCACACTATCTCACTACCCAATACCATTACTGGAGCAACACGTTGCTTGGAAAAGGCCAATCGGGCGGCGACCCACTACCCGAGCAAGTGGTACTGCCCCGTAGTGGCGCCCACGTAGAGCATTGGCTACAATTATTCTCTACGACCGTAGAAGAGCATTTTGCTGGTACGAAAGCAGAAGAAGCAAAACGAGTTGCTCAGCAAATGGCCACTCGGTTAGGCATCCTTCGTTCGCGAGAACTTCCCGTCGATTAGACGAACCGATAGTCCACCACCCACTCCATGTTTTAGCGGTTGTCAATCCATAGTAGTTGACAGCCACTAAAAAACAGCCTCCACAACTCCTTCCTTTCCAAATTCCCACAAGCAAAAGGGCTCCTCGCATTGCGCAAGGAGCCCTTTTGGTTTGCTGTAAGCTGAAGCGAAAATCTACACACCCAGCAGCAAGCGGGTTGGGTCTTCGAGCAACTCTTTCACACGCACCAAGAACGACACTGACTCGCGGCCATCGATAATACGGTGGTCGTAGCTTAGCGCCAGATACATCATTGGGCGGATTACTACTTGGCCGTTTTCAGCAATGGGGCGCTGCACGATGTTGTGCATACCCAGAATGGCCGATTGTGGCGCGTTGATGATTGGCGTACTCATCATCGAGCCGAATATGCCACCGTTGGTGATGGTGAACGTACCGCCCGTCATTTGCTCGATGGTCAGCTTGTTGTCGCGGGCCAAGGTAGCCAGACGTACAACTTCCTTCTCAATACCATCAAACGACAGTTCTTCTGCATTGCGAATCACGGGCACCACCAAGCCTTTCGGAGCCGATACGGCAATGCTGATGTCGCAGAAGTCGTTGAACACAATGTCGGTACCATCAATCTGCGCGTTCACGGAAGGGAATTCCTTCAAGGCTACGCACACAGCTTTCGTGAAGAACGACATAAAGCCTAAGCCCACGCCGTTTTTCTCCTTGAACTTGTCTTTGAACTTGGTGCGCAAGTCCATAATGGGCTGCATGTTCACCTCGTTGAAGGTGGTGAGCATGGCCGTCTCGTTCTTCACCGACACCAAGCGGCGGGCTACCGTCTTGCGCAGGTTGCTCATCCGCTCGCGGCGCTGGTTGCGGTTGCCGGAAGCAGGCTGAGCAGCTTCTATTGGCTTGGCCGCTGGAGCAGGGCTGGAAGCTACCGGAGCCGCCGCCGGGGCCGGAGCAGCGGGGCGAGCCTGCGCGTTCTGAGCGTCTTCTTTGGTAATGCGACCGTCGCGGCCCGTGCCCTGCACGTCAGCTGCATTAACACCTTTTTCACCAAGGATTTTGCCAGCAGCCGGTGAAGGTGTACCAGTAGCGTAGCTGGTAGTAGCTGAAGTAGCCGGTGCAGCAGCGGCTGCCGGAGCAGCTTGCGCAGCGGCTGGTGCTGACGTAGTAGCCGCGGAAGCAGCTGCAGCGCCGCTGCCACCTTCAATGCGGGCAATAGTTGCCCCAATACCAATGGTCTCGCCTTCTTTGGCAGCGTGGCGCAACGTACCGGTGCCTTCAGCAGGCAGTTCAAAAGTTGCCTTGTCTGATTCCAGCTCGGCAATGATTTCGTCGCGCTGCACTTGCGCGCCGTCAGCTTTCAGCCACTTCGCTACGGTTACTTCCGTAATCGATTCGCCTACGGCCGGAATCTTCATCTCTACCGCTGCACCACCAGTGCTAGTAGCCGGAGCCGCCTGCGTTGGAGCTGCTGCCGGAGCTGAAGCTGCCGTTGGGGTATCGGCTGACCCAGATTGTGAACCACCATAGCCGCTTTGGTTGCTGGCCTGCGGATTTTCCTCGCCTTGGCTTACCGGATCAGCAGCCGGCTTGGCGGGTGCCGCCGGAGCTGCTTGTGCTGGCGCGGCCGGAGCCGCTGTTGCGCCGTCGGACGCCGCACCGTTACCACCAATATCCGCAATGACGGTTCCTATGCCAATGGTTTCCCCTTCCGCCACGCGGATTTTCAGAATACCATCCGTTTCGGCAGGCAACTCAAACGTTGCTTTGTCTGACTCCAGCTCGGCAATAACTTCGTCACGCTTCACTGAGTCACCGTCCTGCTTCAGCCATTTGGCAATAGTTACTTCGGTGATGGACTCGCCAACAGCGGGGATTTTGATTTCCAGACCCATGAGTGGGATGTTGAGGGGTTGTGATGCCAGCAAGTAGCCAGCAGTTCATTGAATTGTAATTCGATAGAGCAAACAACGCGAAGTAGGTGCCCTAACCAGTTGCTAGGGCACCGCTCCTTTTATGCGTCTTGGCTTTTGTCGGCTACGGCTACAGTCTCTTTGATAGTAGAGTCGGCCACCGCCTCTTTAGGCTTATCGAAGGCACGAGCAACCAGTTCTTTTTGCTCCTTGATGTGCACTTTGTTGTAGCCCGTAGCTGGCGAAGCCGATGGCTTGCGCGCAATAACATCTTCCAGCTCGCGGCGCATGAAGCGCAACAGGTAATTCCAGTAACCCATGTTTTCGGGCTCCTCTTGTACCCAGTACACTTTCGCCTTCGGATATTTCGCTAGCTCCGCGTCTAGTTGCTTTTTCGGGAATGGGTGCAACTGCTCCATCCGCACGATGGCTACGTCCGTACGGCCCGAGTTATGCTGTTCCTCTAGTAAGTCGAAATACACCTTACCAGAGCACAACAGCACGCGTTTCACTTTTTTAGCATCAGCGAATGTGTCGCCGAGCACTTCCCGGAAACCACCGCTGGTGAACTCTTCTATCGGCGATACGCACAGCGGGTGGCGTAGCATCGACTTCGGCGACATTACAACCAGCGGCTTGCGGAATTCCCACGTCAACTGACGGCGCAAGGCGTGGAAGAAGTTAGCCGGTGTGGTCATGTTAGCCACCACGATGTTGTTCTCAGCAGCTAATTGCAAGAACCGTTCAGGACGGGCGTTGGAGTGCTCAGGGCCCTGGCCTTCGTATCCGTGGGGCAACAACATTACTAAGCCGTTCATCCGCTGCCACTTGCTCTCCGATGACACCACAAACTGATCAATCATTGTTTGCGCGCCGTTGGCAAAGTCACCGAACTGCGCTTCCCATACTACCAGAGCAGTAGGGTTAGCCATAGCATAGCCAAACTCGAAGCCGAGCACACCATATTCGCTCAACAGCGAGTTGTAGATGTTTAGCTTCTCCTGGCCCTCACCAATGTTATTGAGCGAGTTATAAGGTGCCGACGTTTCGGCGTCGTGCAGAACGGCATGACGGTGCGAGAACGTACCGCGTTGTACGTCTTGACCGCTCACGCGCACAATGTGCTTTTCATTCAGCAACGAGCCGTAGGCCAGTAACTCACCAGCGGCCCAGTTGAGCACCCGCGTATCGAAGAACATCTTCTTACGCTCTTCAATGAGCTTTTCGATTTGCTTCAATGGGCGGAAGCCTTCAGGTAGCGTCGTCAGGGCCTTACCCACTTTCGCTACCACTTCCTCACTGATGCCCGTCTCCGGCGACTTGTCGAAGTCTTCGGGCTTGCTGCGGCGCAGGCTGCGCCACTCATTTTCGAGAGCCTGATAATTGTAAGGCAAAGGCTTCTGCTTCACCAGATCCAGGCGCGCCTGGAGAGTCTCACGGAACTCCTTGTCCATATGCGCAGCCAGTTCGGCATCTACGTCGCCGCGCTGCACGAGGGTGGTATTGTAGACCTCGCGCGGATTCTGGTGCTTGCTGATGATGTTGTAGAGCGTCGGCTGCGTGAACTTCGGCTCGTCCGATTCGTTGTGACCGTGGCGACGGTAGCACACCATATCAATAAAGATATCGGCGTGGAACTGCTGGCGGTACTCGGTAGCTAAACGCACTGCAAAAACTACCGCCTCCGGGTCGTCGCCGTTGACGTGTATCACGGGCGCATCAATAATCTTGGCTAGGTCGGTGCTGTAGATAGACGAACGGGCGTCTTCGAAGTCGGTGGTGAATCCTACTTGGTTGTTGATAACAAAGTGTACCGTACCGCCCGTCTTATAGCCTTCCAGCTGTGACATCTGCGTCACTTCGAAGCCGATACCCTGACCAGCCAATGCTGCGTCGCCGTGGATAAGGATGGGCAGCATCTTATCGTAGTCGTTGCCGTAACCGTGGTCTAGCTTAGCACGCACAAAACCTTCCACCACCGGGTTCACCGCTTCGAGGTGCGAAGGGTTGGGAGCCAATTTGAGGTTAACTGTCCGGCCTGCGGCATCCACCTGGCTGCTATAGCCCATGTGGTACTTCACGTCGCCGTCGCCCATGGTTAAGTCCGGTACGGCAGTGCCCTCGAATTCCGAGAAGATCTGCTCGTAGGTTTTGCCCATGATGTTGGCTAGCACGTTCAGACGGCCCCGGTGGGCCATGCCAATCACCACTTCTTCGACGCCAAGCTCTGCGCCACGCTGAATAATAGCATCAAGCGCTGGGATGGTGGTTTCGCCCCTTCCAAGGAAAAGCGCTTCTGTCCCAAAAACTTGGTGTGCAAGAAGTTCTCGAATACAACCGCTTCGTTCAGCTTGCTAAGGATGCGCTTTTTATATTCAATGCTCGGGTTGAAGTTAAGCGAGTCTTTCTCTACTTTCTCACGGAACCAGTCGAGCACCTGCGGGTCGCGGATGTACATGTACTCGAAGCCAATAGTGCCCGTGTACACTTTCTCGAGCGCCGCTACAATGTCGCGCAGCTTGGTGTTGGCTCCTAGCCCTAGTACTTCGCCGTTTTTGAAAACCGTATCCAGGTCCGCTTCACTCAGTCCGAAATCAGCTAAGTCAAGGCGAGCTTTGCGGTCCTTGCGCTTCCGCACTGGGTTGGTGTTAGCACGCAAGTGGCCACGGCTCCGGTAGGCGTGAATCAGGTTACGCACCTGCGTTTCCTTGTCGGCCGAAACGGTATCGACGGAGCGGATCTGCTCAGTGCCGTTGGTAGAAGCAGACTGCGTGAGAACCCCTTCGCCTACGGCTTGCGGCACATCGCCGTCGGGGTACTGCTGGGAGAAATCAAAGCCCTCAAAAAACTTCCGCCAGCCGAAGTCAACCGCTTCCGGGTCGTTCTTATACGTCTGGTAGAGTTGGTCGATGTAGTCGCCGTGGGCGTTGGCGATATAAGAATATGCATCCATGCGGTGGGAGCTGTTGGGTCGGGGGTAAAGATAACAAGTCTGTTAATGAGGCAAAAACCCATATTCGAGTACACGAATTTAGCTCATTATCAAATCATTGCTTTTGATACGGACTTGCTGGCTCAACAAAGAAGCAAACCAATCTATTCAAAATAAAACAGAAAGCTCTTTCCTGAACGCAGGAAAGAGCTTTCTGTTACCATAAATGCTGCAAAGGATTGCTACAAATTTCAAGCAAGCCAACCTATAAGACAATGAGAACCTGCCTATTGCGTCATTTTCATTTTAAATATGTGATACGGCTGGTCTTGCCGACCAATTCCTTTGTTCCAAGTAGCCGTTTTGTGAATGGCCGAGTTGGTAACGTAAAGCATTCCGTCCGGCCCGAAAGCAAAAGTATCAGGCCACTCAAGACGAGGGTCTTGTACTACTGGTTCAATTTTACCAGCGGGTGTACGACGCACAAGAGAGTGGTTTTCGAACGCTGTCATATACAGGTTATTCTGCGCATCAATCTCCATACCGTCGCAAGCAGGCACTTTTCCTAAGTCCTCTATTTGCTGCGCAAGTTGAGCGTCAGTAAGTGCTGCGTTGCGCAAAGCTTCTGTTTTGATACGATATAGTTTGTAGCTAGTCAGTGGCTTCCAATAGAGGTATTGAAAGTCTTGGCTCAGCGCAATACCATCGGCATTGAAGCGGGCCTTTTTGCCCGTAGGGTCTATCATCTCATGCCCATCCGCTTTAATATTTAGCGTGGTGTCGCCGAGCATAGAAGGGTGTTTCTCCAGTACCTTGCGCGCCTTGCCAGATTTTAGATCTACTACCACTAAAGCCCCGATACCCGACTCTGTGATATACGCGTAGTTGCGCTCGGTATCAATCCGGACGTCATTGAGATATGACTTACGAGCGGCTACACTTTCTGGAAAGCTGATGTTCTGCGCCACCTTATTGGTCTTCGGATCAATCTTTACCAGTTTCGGGCCGCCAACTACAGTGCCTTTGATGTTGGGCGAGGCTGGATCAAGTACCCACAGCATACCGGTTTTGTCGGCGTATACGCTCTGCGGACAGATCCAATGTTTTTGAGGTTCGTTGCGCACTGTTTCATTCCAAGTGCACCAAGCGGCGTCCGGATAAGGCTTCACAGATCCATCTGTACTGATTTCAGCAACCGGGTTAACGGGGTTGTTGTCCCAACGCGGAAAGTCACCAAATACTCGCCCATCAGGCAGTACTGCAACCCCTACAATTTGCGGTTCCCTAAACGCAGCTACCACCTGTAGCGGTGAATTGGCAGGTGCTTGGGGTGCAGCTGCAGTTGTAGAGTCGGCGGCAGTGGCGGCACCAGCTTGACTAGATGTATTGGAGGGCGAGGAACAACCACCAACCAACAGCGCAGCTAGTAAGCTTGCTGGCAGCACAACCGGCTTGAGAAAGGCTAAACCTAAAGAGTTAGGTTGGAAATTATTCATGAAGTTTTCGGGATAATAGGATGAAAGATTCGGTCTCGTATGACGGGTTTTATTAGTTGCTCTGGACCTACAACATGCCCACTGGTTGGCCTAGAACTACCCTTAGGAAGTTGCTTTCTTTACTACGAAGCTCGGCACAAGGTTGAGCCTGAAACGTACTAATTGGCAGGTAGGGTTAAACCCAGTTGCCAGTTCGTCATGAAAATACTCGTATCTTTGGGCCCTCTAACTGCGTAAACTATAGATAAATCCTATCTATTATTCTTTTTATCCGATTATTACCTTTATTTCTCGTTTAATGCGCTTGTTTCGGCCTTTTGGCCATTGACATAAAAAATGGGGCAACCTTTTCCTTTAGAAAGGAGTTATGCCCATCCCTGAAGCCGAGTCGGGCCGGCTGTCCATCCTCTCCGGGCCAAGTGAGAGTACACGAACCCAAAGGCCATGTCTATTGCGCTATTCCTTCTTACCTTCCTCTTCCCTCCTCGTACTATTTCTTCCCCTGCACTAGCTCTTCCCTCCACTGTAGCTAGTTTAAGCCCCCGTGCGGTGGCGGTTGCCGTTCCCGTACCAGCTGTTAAAAAGCTCCCCAAAACTTTGTCGTATACCGTTACGGCAACTACTTACTGGCCTGAACCAGGCCAAACCGATGACGCTCCGATGGAAACCGCTGACGGTTCCATCATTCCAACCCGCCATTCGAGCCGCACCCGCTGGCTGGCCGTGTCTCGCGACCTGCTAGAAGGCTGGGGTGGCCCCTTCCGCTACGGCGAGACAGTACAAGTCCGGGGCATCTCCGAGGCCCTCGATGGTGACTACATCATTCATGACACGATGAACCGTCGCCACCGCCATTGCGTGGATGTGCTGGTAAATGAACGGGAATGCAAAGCGGGCCTGGAAGGCCGCTGGAGTAAAATCAAGCTAAGCAAGATTACTCCCAAGCAAATATGGCAGGCTAGCTAGCCGCCACTTGCCTCCCTCCTCTTATTTTTTGTTTCCTTGGTTTTCCTCTGGGTAGCGCGTAAGCTGCCGGGGTTCCCCATCCGCTTCGTATAGGAAGGAAAGCGGTTGTTCAGGATCCTGCATGATCTCTGCCAGCGGAATATTCCACCGTTTCCACATTTCCAACAACGACTGTCCGTAGGCTGCATTTTCCCAAGGGTTGAAAATGTCGCCGGTGATGTCGTCGATTAGGGTGTCCATTTCTATATGGGTTGCACCGGGCTTGCGGCTACGCGGGAAATAATCGGGCACTACGTTCAGAATGTAGGCGGCGTAGTAAACACGTGCTTTAAACTCAGCTACTTGCACTGGATGCAGAGGTCGGTTGGCATCCTGATACACGCGGCGCATGGCTTGCTGGATGATACCGTTGTCGACGAGGCAGGCCGTGATAACTGCATTGTCGAGTTTGATGCTGAAGGCTAGAGTACTTAGGTCGTCGTCGTACTCAAAAGGCATATCGTCTTGAGTGGCATCAACTTCTAGCACGAAAATAGAAGCTGGTGTGAAGTCCTCGAACTCAACGGGTACGCGCAATGCTTGAAAGCACTGGAAAAACGCCTGAAACCGACGTAGCATTCGGGCATTTTCGGCGAGCGGATATTGCGGCACTGCTAGCGGCTCGAGCTCGTTCAGTAGCTCCTTTACGAGCACCCCGTAGAACATCTTGCCTAACCACAAATACAAGGTCTTATCGTCTAAGCTTCTTAGCGCTTCAACACCTTTACCAGCAGCAGCTTCTACTTGTGTTTCTAGTGGCTCAACGTGCTTGGTACGGCAGCGCGGGCAGCAAGGAATGCGCAGATCCTGATACGTTACAATGCTGAGGTCGAGCAACTTAATTTGCCGACTGTGCAAGTTGTAACGACTCATCAACCAATTGGCGAAGACGGGTACAAAGTCGGCGGGCGTAGTTGGCGTGCCACACAGAAAACATTGTTCCGGCCCGAAGCGCATACCGTCGAACGGGTCGTAGAAAGTGAAATCGTCGAGGGCAGAAGAAGCAGACATAGGCGGGCAACCCAGAATAAGGGCCCGCAAAGGTAGGCTACTATTCAGGCACAGTAAAGCTTGACCCCGTGATTCCAACACAACTCCCCGCTGTGCCCACAGCCAAAAGGCAGCTTCAAAGATGTCACAAACGAAAGCGCCCCGACCTGATTGGCCGGGGCGCTTTTTTTGATAAGTAGTTTAGCGTGAGAGCGAAGAGCCCATCTTAATAAGCACTTTGCTTAGGTGGCCAAGCGGCGCCGAATAATCGGCGTTAGGATCGTCGGCTACTTTTGCTGTTTCGGCGCCCAATGTGGCTATGGTTTCTGCTAGGTCGTGGGTTTCTGTGTCAGGAGCCGTTAGTTGTTCGCGCAGGGTAGCAAGCTCCTGAATAATCTTGGCCAAGCCAGGCCGCTCAGAAGCTTGTAGCACTGCTTCCCACCGCTCTATCTCAGCTAAGCCGTGTTGGTCACGCTGATCGGGTACGCCAGCATTGAGCAAATTGAGCGTGTCTTCGAGCAAAGCAGTGTTCTGCTGATCAGTGACGTCGAGCGGCACATTGGGTGTGGCGGGCGTCTGGGGGGTAGAAGCAGTGGAGTCCATGATGATAAAAGTCAGTGAGCGGGAGAGCTTGCTTTCCTATACTTACTCCCGTTAGGAAAAGTTGAGTTCAGGCCTCTAGCTCTGGCGCAGCCTGTACAGCAACTGCCAGCAACTTCTCCCTTATAGTGGAAGAGAATCACTGCCTTAGCATACTGCATGGAGGCTACACGTGCACCAACTAAAATAGCTTGAGGTAGCCTTCCGTTGCGTTGCTGCTCAAGCTTTTTGCTTTGTTGAAATGCGCTAATACTGTTGGGTTACCTTTCTACCAGATGCTGATTAACAGTCGAGTTTCCCAACCACCATTTATTGTTTCCTCGATCATGAAAATGTCTGTTAAAACTTTGTTCGTAGCTGCTGCCGTTGCCTTTGCCGCTACCTCTTGCACTCAAACCGGCAAAGAAAATGCTGAAGCCGCCGCTGATAACACGGAAGCTGCTGCCGAAAACGCTGGCGACGCTGCTTCTGCGGAAGCAAATAACGCCGCCAACGCCACCGAAAATGCAGTAGACAAAGCAGCTGCTAACACCGAAGCTGCCGCCGAGAATGCCGGCACGGCCATCGACAACGCGGGCGAAAAAGCAGGCCAAAAGATAGAAGCCGGTGCTGAAAAAGCGGCCAATGCTACCGAAGCCGCTGCCAACAAGGCCGATGCAAAAATCGATAAAGCTGCTGCCGAAGCTAAGGCTGAAGTAAACAAGGCTGCTCGGGAAGAATAGCAGCACCCAAGCAGAAAAGGCCGCACAGTAATATCTGGTTATACCGGATTTGCTGTGCGGCCTTTTCTATTTCACGCCAGTCTACGGCTAAGCACCGTAGAATTATTTCTTCAGGTCAGCTTCCGCGGGTACATCGGCAAATTCTAGTAGTACCTCGTAGTAGGGTCGGCGCATTATGCGGGCTTGCAACCAAGCGTAAAAGCTAAGTGCTTGTAAGTCTTCGCGCTGTAGGGGCAATGACTCCGGCATTTTCTCTACCTGACTGGCAAACTCTGGTTGCTGCATCGCCTCCGGATTATCGATAATTTGGCGCACCAGAGTTAGGTAGCTGAGCACGTAGGCGTATGGTCCGCCATCCTCGACGCCGCTTCGCTCCCGCACTAGCCGCTCGATAGACCGTAGCCGGTTCAAAGCCAAATCGGAATTGCCCATCTCAAATTGAGCCAGCATCTCGCCGATGTTTTTGTTGATCAGCCACTCCAAACCCATTTCCTGCTCGCACCAGTGGTCGGAGCGGCCAATGTTGATAAGCGCTTGGTTGGTTTTGGTGAATTTGCCCTCCGCGAAATAATGGAAGGCCAGCCCGAGGCGCGCCGTAAGCTGGTCGCGGGGAGAGAGGGTATTGGTAGACGGGCGTAAGGCATTCTCTAGCAGTTGAATACTTTCGGCGTTGCGGCGCAGAAAAGCATAGTTGGCCGCCAGCAGAAACGTGTGGCGCGGCAGCCACTCGGCCTGGTAACTTGCGCCCCCTTCCTGCGTTAAAGCGCCCCGTAGCAGTTCCAGATACCGCACCGATTCCTCGAAGCGTCGCACCCGGTAGAGGGCGTGCGCAATCATGTACAGCAACCCTACTTGGTAATAGCGGTGCGCGGGCTGAAAGCCGTGGCGCTTTTCCATCAGGTGGTAGCAGCGCAGCACGAAGGGTGTAAACGAAGCAAAGTCCCGGCGCACTAGCATGGCGTTGCGGGCAATGGACATTAGGCGGTAGAGCACGGCGGGGCGGCGCGCAAACGCTTCTTGCAAATCATACTCGCGTAATACATCCTGCAAAATCCCATCGAAAGCTTCACCGGCTCGGCCTTTCACGCGGGCTTGACGCAGGCGCTGCCGGATCAGGCTGTCGGCAATGCCAGCGCGCTCTTCTTCGTCGGCAGCTTTTTTGTTGAGGTGGCGGCACCGAATAATTTCTTCCAGCGGGTCGGCGAATTCGTTGCCGGCGTGAGCAATCTGCAGGTTATAAACTGTGTTAAGCAGTTCATACTGCTCGTTGAGGCGCGCTAGCTTCTCAGCCTTGCGCAAGGTAGCCCAAGCCAGTCGTAGCACCCCCGCCTCAAATAAATACTGCGCTAACGTGAGCAAACCGCGAACCGAGGAAGCTGCCGTAGGGTCGTGGTGACGCTGGCGCAGCAAAAGATAGTCGGTGAGGTGACGCAAAAGGCGCTTACGCAGGGCGTAGTACGCCGTGGCGTTGGGTTCGTCGGGGTAAAGACGAGCTAGCATCTGTGGTGTTGTGTATTCTTTGGGATGCAACAACAACTCGTAGAGTCGCAAGTCCATCCGGCCTTTCTGTTTGCGCTTCTGACGCTGAATAAACTGCGCGAAATCCTTGCGGTCCTCAGGCGAGAAAGTGGCCAGGGTTGTACGCAGATCATCCATAATAAATAGTTGAAATCAAGGCAGATAAAGTAAAAGCGGCTTCTTTGGAGCCAGCAGATTTAAACGCAGTAAATAACAACCTAAAGAAACCAGCTTGTGAGGGATATTCAAGCGGCCAGCACCCCTGTGGCCCGATTTTATTTACTGGCAGCGGACCTACTGTAAACCTTTGATATAGAGGATCAAAACAAATAATATCCGTTTTTTTCGGTCGAGCTTACGCCCAAACCGTATATCTGTGTATCCTCCACAAAATACCCACCTTCTATGGACGCTAATAACAACGGCATCGACGACAGCACCGAATTGCGTGCACGCGGTAACTGGAATGAAATCAAAGGCCAAGCCAAGCAGAAATGGGGCGGCCTCACCGACGATGACCTCACGTATGAGGAAGGCAAGCAAGACGAATGGTTTGGCAGTCTACAACATAAAACAGGTGAGGCAGTTGAAGACATTAAAGCGTGGTTCAAGCGCACTTTTTAAGCACTGAAGTGTTTTCAAGTTAAGAGCAAATGCCTTGGACAGCAATGTCCGAGGCATTTGCTTTAAAACCCGAATCCTTTATTCCAAGATCTAAATCTTTAAGTATAGTAAGCGGCGAGCATAATTTTTCATATATGCATTATAATTATTATTATCTACCTACATTTACTAAAATTGCCTTCTTTGTTTTCATCTTATGAGCATTAATCCAGAGGAATTACGCACCCTGGGTAATCCAGCTCTACTAAGGCAGCCCAAAACTGCTTTTTTCTGCTCGCGCCAGTACCCAGAAGCTATTGAACGGCCAACTTACGTGTGGGCGCTTGAGCAACGCTATGATCGTACTTGTATCTTGTCGGGGTTTCATTCCAAGCTAGAACAGGCTGTCTTTCGTTATTTACTGCAGGGTCCTCAGCAGCCTATCATCTACGTTCTGGGTCGTGGTATCCAACCCAACCTTCGCTTTGAGTATGGAACCGAGATAGAAGCTGGCCGCTTGCTGTTTCTTACTCCTTTTGAAAGCAACGTGCGGACCATCACCGATGAAACCGCGGAAATCCGGAACCTAATAGTAGCCGACTTAGCCGATCAGTTTTTCGTGCCTTACATGACTGCCAATGGCAACATTGACCGGTTGCTAAACCATCCCGTTGCAAAAGGCAAACCCATCCTTACCCTGGATCTTCCCATGAACCTGCCGTTGTTACAACGAGGGGCGAGTGTCTATCGTCCGACGGGAGCCTTGGGCCGGGTCACTGGATCACCTACTCAGCCGCGCCCGCCCGCCCTCTAATTTCAACAACGGAGCAGCTTTCTGCGTACGGATGTTCTACCCACCACCTAGACTCCACACTATGACTGTTGCTAACTCTCTTTCCTCTGCTGTTCCTACTTCCCCTTCGTCGGGTATCCGGGCGCTAGCACGTTTTGGTTTTGCTGCCAAAGGTCTAGTGTATCTGCTTATGGGCCTGCTGGCGCTGCTAGCCGCCACTGGTCAGCGCGGTGGTCAAACTGCCGACAAAAAGCAAGCCGTCCAAACTTTACAAGATGTACCGGGTGGCTCGGTGTTGCTTGGTTTTATTGCACTTGGCTTGCTCGGTTATATCATCTGGCGCTTTGTGCAAGCCGTCCGCGACACTGAGAATAAAGGCTCAGGGGCCAAGGGTATAGGACGACGGATAGGTTACGCAGGTAGCGGTCTACTTTATGCTAGCTTGGCTTGGTTTGCGGCGCAGCTAGCATTTAAGGGCAGCGCCAGCGACGGTGGCAACAGCCAGCAGACTCTTACAGCCAAAGTACTCAGCTGGCCCGGTGGCGACTGGATTATTATTGCAGTAGGATTAATCATTATTGGGGCTGGCATCTACCAAATCATCAATGCCTACTCTGGCAAGTTTTATAAGCACGTAAACTCCAGCGACCTACCCGCCAACCAGCAAAACATTGTGTACCGCACGGGCCAAGTAGGCTACACGGCGCGAGGTATTGTAATGGGTATTATCGGCTACTTTTTTGTGCAGGCCGGCCGGCAGTCCAGCGCTTCGCAGACTGGGACCACCGACGAAGCGTTTGATTTACTTGCTACTATGGGCCCCGCTGTGCTAGGCATTGTGGCATTAGGCCTCATGGCCTACGGACTCTACATGCTAGTACAGGCCCGCTACCCAGTGCTGCGGGGCGTTTAGGCTACGCCCGCTGGGCTATCAGTTCGCTTTGCCTAATCTCGAGAATAATGAAACAGCTTTCAGCAGCTCGATGTAGCCGCTGAAAGCTGTTTTGCTGTAAGTCGATTGCAGAAAAAGCGGAGTCTTTTTAATATCAACCTAAGCTGGCTGATGCTCGGCTACATAGTCGCTGAGGTAGTGATAGCGCGGTAGGAGCTGGCCATTGCGCGCAATGGTTGCCCGTTCTACCACTTTGTCTTGGCCGGGCTTGCCAAGTAAATGGGGTAGCACGTTATCGATGAGCTGACGGCTGAAGTCACGGCTGGCATTGCGTGGCAGTTCGCAAGGCAAATTGTCGACGGCCATAATGGTGATGTTGGACGGATTAGAGTACGCGGGCTCCAACTCACCGGTGCGGCAGTTGTAGTCGAACACTGGATCTGGAATGCTGCTGCTCCGTTTGGTGGTGGGTACTGAGCCATTCACGTCGCAGGTAACGTCGGCGATGGTGTTGATGCGAAAATCCGGGCGTTGGGTGTCTTGTTCAGTGAACAGCTTTGGCGCTGCCGGATGCCAATAGGCACAAGCAATCAGCAGGTCTGTGACCGGCAGGAAGGTGCCGAAAGTGGATTCGTACTCATGCGGGTTGCGGTGAAAATCAGGCGTATCCCACACGCGGCCGTCGCGGCGGCGGTTATAGTCGGAGCTGCGTAGCTGGGTGTAGACGGGTTCGTTGAAGTCTTGGTACAGATAGTCGTAAACGCTTACCCGTCGCAAGCCCATCAAATCCAACACCTCCAGTGCCCCCTGGGCCACGCGCCCCGAGCCCGTAACTACCATTTTGATGGGCGGCAGGCGTTTCACCTTGAAAAACTCTTCCTGCATATCCTCCATATCAACGCACTGGTAAGCCGGCTTGAGGCTATAGAGCCCATGCTTACGACCGTACGTAAGCAGTCCGTTGTAAGCACCTACAATGCCGGCCCATCGGCCAAACGCTACTATTCGCTCTCCGCCTTCCTGGTTGGTCATCAACTCGTAGTCGATTAGAGTGATGTTGTGATGGATTATAGCCCGCAGCAACTCCCGGTTGGCGGGCTGTTTCTTTACCGTATGCGAAAAGAACAGGTAGGTTTTGTTGGGAATCAGTTGGCCGACGGGCACTTCTTTCACGCCCATCAGAATGTCGCATTCTGCTACATCAGCTCGTACTTCCAGCCCTAGGTCGCGGTATTCCTGGTCGGAAAAGCAGCGGTGCGGACTCTCCTGCACTACAATGCGCAGGCCCGGGTACTGCGCTTCTGCTTCCACGCATTTCTTGGGCGTGAGGGGCACTCGTTTGTCGGGCGGGTTCTTGCCTTCGCAGATCAGGCCGATGGTGACAGAGTTCATAAGATGTACTTGGGTGGGTGGGGAATCCACCCCAAATCTATTGGTTTTCGCGAGCCTGCTGTCGTGCTCAACTGCTTTAACAGCGGAGTTTGCAGCCGCCCCGCTTCAGGCGTCGTAAGCAGTTGCGCAGCTACACTCTTACTTCAGCGTACATGATTATGGTATAGCGTCTTAGCCAGTAGAGCACAGGATGGTTGCGGCACTGGTACTTGCTTTATTGATAATAGCAAGTTCCTACCTACCAATCCCATCAATTCTATGAATCAGACGGTCTACGCAGCACCAATTTTTAGATCACCCCATGGCATCCGGCAACGCTGGATGCTCGCCTTTTTCAGTAGGCTAGCTCTGTTGTTTGTTTTGCTAGGCAGCGTTGGAGTTGCGCAGGCGCAGCGGCGCATGGAAAAACTCAACCGAAGCGTAGTGGCCATCCGGACTTCTCCTAATGAAGTGTATGTCGGGTGGCGCCTGTTCGGTACCGATCCGGCAACCATTGCCTTCAACGTGTACCGCGGCACCACTAAAATCAACGCCACTCCCATCACGGGTGCTACCAACATCACCGATGACACCGACGCCAATGGCACCTACATCGTCCGGTCGGTACTAAACGGAGTAGAGCAATCTGCTTCGGCAGCGGCCAGCGTGTGGCAGCAGTTGTACCAGCGCATTCCTATCCAGCAGCCCGCCGGTGGCACTACCCCGACGGAGTGGCTTACACCTATTCGGCCAACGACTGTAGCGTAGGCGACCTAGACGGGGACGGCGAGTACGAAATCGTGTTGAAGTGGGACCCTTCCAACGCCAAAGACAACTCGCAGTCGGGCTATACCGGCAACGTGTACCTAGATGCTTACCGACTCAACGGCACCCGCCTGTGGCGCATCGACCTGGGCCGCAACATTCGGGCCGGTGCTCATTACACCCAGCTGATGGTGTATGACCTCGACAGTGATGGCAAAGCGGAAGTAGCCTGCAAAACGGCTGATGGCACCATCGACGGCCGGGGAGTGGTCATTGGCGATGCCAATGCCGATTATCGCAACACCGCTGGTTATGTCTTGGCTGGTCCCGAGTTCCTGACGATTTTCAATGGCCGCACTGGTGCGGCTATGGCTACTACTCCGTATTTGCCGGCCCGTGGCGCCGTCACGTCGTGGGGTGATAATTACGGCAACCGAGTGGACCGCTTCGTTTCGACGGTGGCGTATCTGGATGGCGTTCGGCCGAGCCTGATCATGGGCCGCGGCTACTACACGCGGCTGGTGCGCGTGGCATGGGACTGGCGCAATGGCCAACTCACGCAGCGCTGGATTTTCGACAGCGACACGCCCGGTAATGGCGCTTACGCGGGCCAGGGCAACCACCAACTCACCGTAGGCGACGTGGATGGTAACGGCCGCGACGAAATAGTGAACGGCTCTAGCGCAATCCGCGACAACGGTACTGGCCTGTATGTCAACGGCCTTGGCCACGGCGATGCACTGCACATGAGCGACATGAACCCCGACCGTCCGGGCCAGGAAGTATGGCAACCTCATGAAACTCCTTCTCAGTATGGCGTTTACGCCCTCGAATGCCGCGACGCCCTTACCGGTCAGCCGCTGTGGGGCGTACCAGGCACCGGCGACATTGGCCGCGGACTTGCCGCCGATGTGGACCCCAACCACCGCGGTTATGAAATGTGGGGTTCGACAGGTGGCCTCTACACTTGTACGGGCACCCAAATCAGCACGTCGAAACCGACTATCAACTTTGCCGTGTGGTGGGACGGTGACTTGTCGCGCGAATTGCTCGATGCCGGCTACAATGCTACCACCAACGTGGCCACCGTACGCCTCGAGAAATGGAATCCGGCTACCAACAGCCTTACCCGCTTGCTCACCCCGAGCACAGTAACTGACGGCGACGCTCAAACCAACAACACTACGAAGGCTAACCCCTGTATCACAGCCGACATATTGGGCGACTGGCGCGAAGAAATTCTGCTGCGCGCACGCGACAACCAAAGCTTGTTGCTGTACTCGACCACCTCACCAACCACGGAGCGCATCTACACGCTTATGCACGACTCGCAGTACCGGTTGGCAGTGGCGCACGAAAACTCGGCGTACAATCAGCCGCCCCATACCAGCTTCTACCTAGGCACCGATATGGCACCGGCTCCCCGGCCCAACATTGTGCTAGCCGACAGCACCAACAACGGTCCGCTCGGTACGCGCACCGGCAGCCTCAACCGGATTGGCGTGGACGTATACCCCAACCCAACCACCAGCGCCATCCACATCAAAACCGCCGGCCAGTTCACGTACATGATCTACAACTCGGCTGGCCAAGTGGTGGAACAAGGTCAGCGCCGCGACGACTTCAACGGTGGCCTCAACCTGAAGCCTGGCTTGTACCTCGTGCGCGTACGCACAACCGACGGCCAGCAAACGACAGTCAAAGTGCTCAAACAATGACGGTGGTCGGTCGTCCCGCTTGATCTGAAATAATCTATAGCTAAGAATTACGACTAATTCCTTTCCACAGCTGATGCTGCACTTCTAGTAAGGTGCTAGGCTAAGATGGTTGAAACACTAAAGCAACCTACTAAGACCGTCATGCTGAGCGCAGTCGAAGCATCTCGCGTGCTGACACCAGATTAGTAACCAGACATCAGCACGCGAGATGCTTCGGCTGCGCTCAGCATGACAATTCCTTATGTAACGTCAGCATGCGAGATATTCCGACAGGAGGGTGCCAGAGGAAGCATTTCTGACACAAGTTGCTCTGGTATGAAGCAACCACACTAGCTAGTCAACGCTCGGCATGCAGGTGCGGCATTATCTAGTTTAAAAGCACCAGATAGACCAGCATTCTTTGGTGCCTTTTCCAGCTAAACAGGTGCAGGGCGGCCCGGTGAAATAACATTCATCGGGCCGCCCCAAACTTTTAAGGAGTTAATGGTTTTAGGAATCAAGCAATTCGGGTTACTTTTTTCAAGTTACCTTTGTTGGGGTCTGTCCTGATACCTTCATTCTACTACTCAATATTCTGTATGTTGCTCCAACCCAAGGCCGCCGACGTATTTATTGACCGTCATAACGGACCTGATTCTGCCGCTGTAGCCGACATGCTGCGCGTCATTGGCGTCGATTCGCTCGACCAGCTCATCGACGAGACGGTGCCGGCCGCTATTCGCCTGAAGCAGCCGCTGAACCTGCCCGCAGCCCTCACGGAGCGGGCTTTTTTGGCGAAGTTCAAAGGCATTGCTAGCCAGAACCGCATCTTCAAAAATTACATCGGGTTGGGCTATCATGACACCCAATTGCCGAGCGTTATCCAGCGCAACATCATGGAGAACCCGGGCTGGTATACCGCCTACACTCCATACCAAGCCGAAATTGCGCAGGGCCGCCTCGAAGCACTGATCAATTATCAGACGATGATTATTGACCTGACGGGCCTGGAAATTGCCAACGCCAGCTTGCTCGACGAAGGCACTGCCGCCGCCGAGACGTTGCATATGTTCCACTCGCTGACCAAGAAGAAGAACGCTACCCGTTACTTCGTCTCGGAGCAAGTGCTACCCCAAACCATTGACGTATTGCGCACCCGCGCTACGCCGCTCGGCATCGAGCTAGTAGTAGGAGACCACCGCACGGCCGACCTCACCGACGAGTCGCTGTTCGGCGCCATCCTACAGTACCCCGCCGCCGATGGCGCTGTATACGACTACACCGACTTTATTTCCAAGGCCCACGACAGCAACTTGTTCGTGACCGTCGCCACGGACCTGTTGTCTCTCACCCTGCTCACCCCTCCCGGTGAGATGGGAGCCGACGCCTGCGTGGGCAACTCGCAGCGCTTTGGCGTGCCTATGGGCTACGGCGGACCGCACGCGGGTTTCCTATCAACCAAAGACCAGTTCAAGCGCGTGATTCCTGGCCGTATTATCGGCCAGAGCATCGACGCGGCCGGCAACAAGGCGTACCGCATGGCCTTGCAAACCCGGGAGCAGCATATCCGTCGCGAAAAGGCTACCAGTAACATCTGCACCGCGCAAGTACTATTGTCGGTGCTAGCGGGTATGTATGCTGTCTACCACGGGCCGCAGCGCATCAAGCAGTTTGCCACCAACGTGCACGCCCTGACGCAGGTACTAGAGCAGGAGTTGAAAGCCCTGGGCCTCGATCAGCGCAACGAGTTCTACTTCGACACACTCGATATCAAGCTAGAAAGCCAGGAGTTGCAAGCTGCTATCCGCACAGAAGCTGAGGCGGCGGGTATCAACTTCCGTTACTTCGAGGAGCACGGCACGCCGCGCGTAGGCATTTCGCTGCACCAGAATACCGAAATTGAAGACGTAGCCGACATCGTGGCCGTGTTTGCCAAGGTGCTTGGCAAGGAGGTGAAGGCCGTGGCTCTACCCACCGAAATTTCATTGAACTGGCCTGAGTCGTTGCTGCGCACCAGCCACTACCTGACGCACCCGGTCTTCAATACGCACCACTCCGAGCACGAGATGCTGCGCTACATGAAGCACCTCGAAAACAAAGACTTGAGCTTGGCCCACTCCATGATTCCGCTGGGCTCGTGCACCATGAAGCTGAACGCCACCGCCGAAATGATTCCGGTGACGTGGCCGGAAATTGGTGGCTTGCACCCCTTCGCCCCGCGCGAACAGGCCAAAGGCTACACTCAAATCTTCCAGGACCTAGAGCAATGGTTGTGCGAAGTGACTGGCTTCGCGGCCATGAGCTTGCAGCCCAACTCGGGTGCCCAGGGCGAATACGCGGGTTTGTTAGCTATCAAAGGCTACCATGACGCCCGCGGCGACCAACACCGCAATATTGCTCTGATTCCGGCTTCGGCCCACGGCACCAACCCCGCTTCGGCCGTTATGGCCGGTATGCAAGTAGTGGTGGTGAAGAGCAGTGAGGCCGGTGAAATTGACGTGGAGGACCTCAAAGCCAAAGCCGCGCAATACGCCGACAAGCTAAGCTGCCTGATGGTGACGTACCCCAGCACGCACGGCGTGTACGAGGAAACCATCATCGACATCTGCGAGACGATTCACCAGCACGGCGGCCGTGTGTATATGGACGGTGCCAACATGAACGCCCAAGTAGGTCTTACTTCGCCTGCTACCATCGGGGCCGACGTGTGCCACCTGAACCTGCACAAAACGTTCTGCATCCCGCACGGCGGCGGTGGACCCGGCGTAGGCCCTATCGGCGTAGTTGCCGACTTGGTTCCGTATCTACCGGGCCACGTTGTGGTGGACGCCGACGGCCGCACAGCGGGCGCAGTATCCGCAGCACCTTGGGGTTCTGCTAGCATTCTGCCCATCTCTTACGCCTACATCAGCATGATGGGTGGCGAAGGTCTCACAGAAGCTACTCGCGTTGCCATCTTGAACGCCAACTACATCAAGGCCAAGCTAGAAGGGCATTATCCTGTGCTGTACACTGGCGCCAATGGCCGTTGCGCCCACGAAATGATTCTGGATTGTCGGCAGTTCAAGAAAGCGGGCATCGAGGTAGAAGACATTGCCAAGCGCTTAATGGACTATGGTTTCCATGCCCCTACCGTTTCGTTCCCGGTGGCAGGCACGCTGATGGTAGAGCCTACCGAGTCGGAAAGCAAGGAGGAGCTGGACCGCTTCATTGAAGCCATGATTTCAATCCGCAAAGAAATTGCTGAAGTGGAAGCCGGTCGGGCCGATGCTAAAGACAACTTGCTCAAGCACGCGCCTCACACGGCCGCTGTTGTCCTCACAGAAGAATGGACGCGTCCTTACAGCCGCGAGCAAGCCGTATACCCCACCGACTACGTGCGCGCCGCCAAGTTCTGGCCTAGCGTTTCGCGTATCGACTCGGCTTACGGCGACCGGAACTTGATTTGCTCTTGCACCTCGGTAGAAGAATACGCCGATGCCGAAGAGAAGCTCGTTGAAACCGACAAAGGCCCTTCGTATTAATATACAGCGGCTTATGCAAAAAAAGGCCTGGAACGGTGGTTCCAGGCCTTTTTTATGTGTTTTTGTGCCCGAGCTTCAGGTAGCAAACACCAAAAGGTTACCGTTGTGGGAAGCAAGTGCGGTACATGTACCCATTAACGGTTTTACCATCCTTGGTCACACGGGCTTTCACAAAGTAGACATCAACTGTGTCAGTAACCTGCACCTCCGAACCCGGAGTGATGCTGGCCAACTGTGTTGATTCTTTGGTCATGCCATCGTAGAGCACACAATCGACGATTGTGCTGTGCGCCACAGGGGTCTTGCTGGTGTTGTTGCTGCTGGTGTTTTCTTTCGCTGCGGTGCAGGCAGTAAAACCCAGTAAACTGAGAAAAAGGAGCAGAGTTCGATTCATCGTTGAGTTTTAAGGTTGGGGAAGGTAATTAGATTCTTAAATAAGAGGATGATTTTCTCGGAATAATTTTAATAGATTCCCCCGTTATATCCACTATCGGGGAACATTGGCATGCTTGAAAACGTTGAAGTAATAAGCAACGAAAAGTGTGAATCAAGCCTTGTAAAGCCGTTTTTCGAGTAGTTGCTGTTTCCTTCATACTGATCTATATCCATGAACTCCATCACCCGTTTACTTGCCCGTCCAGCCGCTTTTATGGCTATCGGTTTTTCGCTGCTACTGGGTGTTTCCGGTTGCGCTACTTCTTCCAGAGTGGGTGTTACCTCTGACTTCGACCACTCTGTCAATTTTCGTACCTATAAGACGTGGGCCTGGTATCCTCAGCAAACTGTTGATGCTGAAGGTGGCCCAGCCAAAGGCTATGAGTCGTTTTTGGATCAGCGCCTGCAAGCTGCTGTAGAGCGTGAGCTGGCTGCGAAAGGCTTGACCCGCGTTGACAAGGACGCCGACTTGTTTGTTGCCTACAGCGCCAAAGTAGAAGAGAAGCAGCAGGTTTCGCCTTACTACAACGGCCTTGGCTACCCCTACTATGGGTATGGCCTCTACAACCGCGGCATGTATTCGCCTGTTACGCAGTATAAAGCTGGTACTGTTATCATCGACTTGGTAGACGCCCGCCGCAAGGAGCTTGCATGGCGCGGCACTGGCCAAGCACAGGTCGACAACCAGAGCATTTCCGAAGAAGAAGTGCACCGCATTGTGAACGGCATCTTGGGCAACTACCCTCCTACCGACACCAACGCTCGTCGTTAATAAGTAGCCTTACTGACAACCTTTTATAGCTAGAAAGCCTCTTAGTTTTAAGAGGCTTTTTTTGTACCTTATGTTATGGCTTTCTCCTCTCCTACCCATTGGTTTGTCGCCTCGTCGCTCTTGCTTACCAGCTTGAGCTTGGCAGGCTGCACCACCGTAGCGGAGGGAGTATATGGCATGCGCCGTACTGATGCGGTTGATTTTCCACAGGTACGAGAGTATGCGCAAGACTACGGCGTAGGCGTAGCACCCGGCAAAAGCTTCGTACTGGACATCAGCTACTTTGAATTTCTGAAGCGACAGCCGCTGCGGATGCAAGACGAAGCTAAAAACCACGCGCAGCCCCTGCAATTGCTGTACTACAACCGGGCTGGCCAGTTGATATCATATTATGTCAACCGCTATGCTGGGGGCTTCCCTAACCTCGACTGGAATCAGGACCGACAAATGGAGGTGTTCCCACCTATTAGCCAGGCCCCACCCGACAGCTTGCTCTCTTTCGCGGCGCTAGCACCGTTTCTGCGCACCGTAGACGGCAGCCGCGTGCAAGCCATGGAGTCGTTTGCCGATTATACAATAGTGGTATTTTGGAGCCACCGGATGGGGCGGCAGAGCAAGCGCTTATTGGCTGCGGCAAAACAAAATTTGCAATTGGCCCCGTCCACACAGAAAGCGTACATCCTCTACGTCAACAATGATGCATACCTACGGCATATTGGCCTTTAATGCAGAGGAACCTTCGCCAAAGCTCGGACTCTAACGCAGTTGTTGTCTGCGTGATGCAGCAATCAATTTATAGTAAAGGCAGCCTATAGCTCCACCAAAACGCCAAAGGACCAGTTGTTAGCAACTGGTCCTTTGGCGTTTTGGTGGAGCTAACCGTCGAGTATGCTAGATCGGGACGTTCACGTGACGCTCCGCGTGGTAGCTACTGCGTACTAAGGGGCCGCTTTCTACATACTTGAGGCCACGAGCCAACCCTTCCTCGCGGTAATGCGCAAATAACTCAGGATGGATGAACTCGGCAACCTCCAAGTGGCGCTTAGTTGGCTGCAGATACTGGCCAAGAGTCAGGATGTCGAGGCCATGCGCCACTAAGTCGTCCATAGCACGGTACATCTCGTCTTTGGTTTCGCCTAGGCCCAGCATGATGCCAGACTTCGTGCGTTTGCCAGCAGCTTTGGTACGCCGAATTTGCTCTAGGCTTCGGTCGTATTTGGCTTGCGGGCGCACCAAGCGGTACAGGCTACCTACGGTTTCTATGTTGTGCGATACCACTTCCTGCCCACCGGCAATCATCACGTCCAATGCTTCCCAGTTCGCTTTCACGTCTGGAATCAGTGTTTCGATGGTAGTCTCGGGCGACAGTTGCTTGATGCGCACTACGGTTTCGTTCCAAATGCTGGCACCCCGGTCTTTCAGTTCGTCGCGGTTGACGCTGGTGATAACAGCATGCTTCACCTTCATCAACTGAATAGCTTCGGCTACTCGGCGGGGTTCATCGGTATCGTATTCGGTGGGGCGCCCGGTAGCTACAGCGCAGAACGAGCAAGAGCGAGTACACACGTTGCCAAGAATCATGAACGTAGCAGTGCCAGCACCCCAGCACTCACCCATGTTGGGACAATTACCGCTTTCGCAGATGGTATGGAGCTTGTGCTCGTCCACCAACCGGCGCACGGCGGCATATTCGGGGCCTACGGGCAGCTTCACGCGCAGCCAGTCGGGCTTGCGCGGCTTGGCGGGCGCCGGCACTTGGGGTTGCACTATAGGCAAGGTTAACAGCAAATCATCCATGGAGCAAAGGTAACTGGTCTGACAGTTAGTATGGAGCGGTAAACAACAAGTAGTCTTTATGAAAGCACAGTAGTAAACAGACCAGCATCATGTAACAACAAACAAAAGAGACTTTGTTTGAGTGCTAGCCTTCGCCGACCCAACAAAGTCCCTTACAAACAGCCTTGCTGTTGATAGTAGGCAACTGTCGTTGCTAATTAGCTTCTCGACCCCAGATAGATAGTGAGGTATACCGAAGGATAGAAGCGGTTGTTGATTTGGCTATCGGGTACGTCGCGGGAACGGAGAATCACAGGCTGCTTGCCGTAGAGCTCTAACAACACACCTGTTTCTATCCCTGCCACGGCGTCGCGGTAACGGCCATACTCGAAGCTAAGTGCGCCGCGCCAGTGAACCCCGATATATGGTTTGGTTTCGTTGGCGCCTGTGAAAAGCGGTGCCCGGTCACGAATCAGAGACTGATCGGTGTGGATATAAGGATCATACTGCTCGGTACGTATAACCTCGGGCTGGCGCGGTGTGCTCTGATCCGTGTAATCGTAGTTGATGTAATAAGGCATCAACAGACCAATAGACGGACCAGCCGACATCAGCGCATTCACCTGTACGCCTGATTCAGCAGCTTTGCGGAAAACTACTCGTTGCGCTCCCACTGAAGGACGTAAGACAAAAAAGTAATTAGACTTATCGAGCACAAAAGAACTACCGTTGAAGCTAGCTACTCGCCGCTCTTTCCGGTGCTTCACTTCCACAGCTTCGATGCTCCAAAAGCGCGACCAGTTCTCGTTTAGCACCCGCGTTGAACGCACCGAAACACCACCAATCAAACCGCCTCTCGTGTTGAAGTTAACGCCGTACACGAACTCCTTCCGGTAGGAGGGGTCATCGTTTGGCGAGGCCGAAGCGCTTTGCGCCTGGGCAGCCGAACCCGTGAAAATAGTCAACAGGCCAGCTAGTGATAGTAGACGTCGCAAGGGAAACGGGGAGGATAGGATGAGCGGATAAACAGAACAGGTAGAGGGCTTGGGTGCCACCCTATCGAAAGTACGTAAATTTGCTGGCATCATCTTGTTTACTAGCTTACTTCCTTGAATATGCACACAGCCACTGCCCGCTACGCCGGCCACCTGCGCACCGAAGCCACTCATACCGCCTCTGGCAACACTATTCTTACCGACGCACCCGTCGATAACCATGGCCGAGGCGAAGCTTTTTCGCCCACCGACCTTGTAAGTGCGGCTCTAGGAAGCTGCATGATGACCATCATGGGCATTGTGGCCGAACGCCTTGCTTTAGACCTCACAGGAGTTACCTACAACGTTGTCAAGCATATGGCGGCAGACCCTCGCCGTATCCGGCAGATTGACGTGCAGTTTCAGCTGCCTGCCAAGCTTAGCGCGAAAGAGCGAACTGTGTTGGAAAACGCAGCCCGTACTTGCCCGGTGGCCCTCAGCCTCAACCCGGAAATCCGACAAGAGGTTCAGTTCGAGTACGCAGGATAAGTAAATGAGTTTAAGATCAGTAGCCAGTTGTAAAGCAAAGACGCTGCCCTAGCAGAATGTTTGCTTTACAACTGGCTATTACTTTAAAAATACAGCTTTTACTTGCTGCCTACCTGGCTACCCGACTACACTCTTGACATCGCTCAGCCGGATGCCCATATGCGAGGCATTATAGTGGCACTCGCCGTCTTTAATGAGTAGCAGCTGGGGCGACTCGTGCCGTACCCCAAACTTTTGCGCTATTTCAGCGGAAATGGGACGGAAGCGTAACAAGTCAAGGTAATAGAGCTTGGTATCGGTAAGGCCAGCATCGGCCCATTGGCGCTCCATCTTGCCTTTGGCGGCAGCGCTAATTGAGCAGGTGGTGCTATGCTTAAAAATAAGCACTGGCTTCTCATGCGACTCGCGCACAATGTCTTGTAGTTGTTCTGCTTGCGTAAGGGGTTGCCAAGGTATCATGGATGTGAGCTTTAGTTGCTAGTGGTCTTTGTCTTCTTACGAAGACGCAGACTAATAGTGCTAGGTTCACTTACGCGGGCCGTTCCTGTTTTGTCGAATTTATACTTCTGGCGGCCGTCGTTGGGCTTTGCAGCTCGGCCTCCATCGCCGCGCTTAAGAGCTGCTTTATCTACCGCCAAGTGCGAATCTTTGTAGGGCGCTGGGTACTTGCGTGCGTCGCGCAAAGCACGGCGGTTAGCAGCCCGTTGGTTGGGCTCGGCAGTCTGAGCAGAAGCGCTGAAACCAGCCAGCAACAAAACCATAGTCAAGACAAAGACTCGCATGGAATAGGAAGGTAAAGAAGAACAGTAACTGACGAGTTAATCGACACGCAAAAATATATCCAGAGCAGGATTAGCCCACCCATATAAGCACAGGACACTTAACAATTACCTGCTTGCCAGCCTTGTTAAAAGGGTAGTACAAAGCCTAAAAACTTACGTTGCCCAACTTTGTGGGTGAGCCGACGGCGCTCGTACTTCGGTTTTTTAAGCAAGCCGTTTTTATCGTAGCTGTTCTTTTGTGGCTTCACTTCCACCGGTTCGGCACTTACGTCACTGCCATCGGCGTTTTGGTCGGCTGATTTTTTGGCGGTTTTCTTGACCTTGGGCTGTAGTGGTCCCTTCGGACTGGGTAGCGCGTAGCGGTGACTCTGGCAAGCCGCCAGAAGCAATAACCCACTTATCATCAACACAAATAGTTTTCTAAGCTTCATAGCACACTTTATTTCCTAACGACCTTTTTTATTAGAAGCGTCCTGGCTACTCGAAATTATCTAATAATTCAATAACTTTTCTACTGCCTCCCGCAAACGCTGCTGCGGCAGGAATTGCTTTTCCAAGTTGGGCGAAAAAGGAACGGCCGTATCGAGCGACGCGACGCGCTGAATGGGGGCATCGAGATACTGGAAGCAGTGCTCGGCTATCCAGGCCCCTAGCTCCCCTCCAAGGCCGCCCGTCAGGGTGTCTTCGTGCAATAGCAGAACCCGGCCATTCTTGCTGACCGTTTGGCGCACTGCTTCTTCATCCCACGGTAGCAGGGTACGAAGGTCCAGAATATCGGCATCTAGATCTAGCTCATTGGCTAACGCCAGTGCCCAATGCACCCCAGCACCGTAGGTAATGATACTAAGCGTATCGCCTTCGCGCACCAAGGCAGCCTTGCCGATAGGCGTGGTATAATAGGCATCGGGCACGGGACCGGAGATGCTGCGGTAGAGCATCTTGTGCTCGAAGTACATTACCGGATTAGGGTCCTCAATAGCGGCGCAAAGCAGCCCCTTTGCATCATGTGGGTTGCTCGGGTACACCACTTTGAGGCCTGGGGTGTGCGTAAACCACGCTTCATTGCTCTGCGAGTGAAACGGCCCAGCGGCGGTGCCAGCGCCGGTTGGCATGCGCACCACCACGTCGGCATTCTGGCCCCAGCGGTAGTGGCTTTTGGCGAGGTTATTTACAATCTGATTGAAACCACAGGTTACGAAATCAGCGAACTGCATTTCTACCATGGCTTTCTTGCCTTTTACACTCAGCCCTAAACCTGCACCCAAAATAGCGGACTCGCAGAGTGGCGTATTACGCACCCGCGCTTTGCCAAACTGTGCTACAAAGCCTTCGGTGATCTTGAATACGCCCCCATAATCGGCAATGTCCTGGCCCATGAGTACCAGCTCAGGATATTTTTCCATGCTTTGCCGCAAGCCGTCTGAAATGGCATCGACGTAACGTTTGTCGGTAGTGGGTGCGTCGGCGACGGGGCTTTGGTTGGGGGCTCGGAAGGCGCGGTACATATCCCCCACCTCTTCTTTTTCGCTGGCTACAGGCATAGGCACCTCATCGGCTACCCGCAAGCCCTCCTCTATTTCGCGCTTGATGGTGTGGCGATAACGCATCCGGGCTTCTTCATCCAATATGCCTTCGGCAAGTAGCCACTTCTCGTAGTTCTCAACCGGGTCCTTTTGTCCCCACTCCTCAAATAGCTCTTGCGGCACGTATTTGGTGCCACTGGCTTCTTCGTGCCCGCGCATGCGGAACGTGAGCGCCTCTAGCAGCACTGGCCGCGGATTACGACGCATATCTTCGGCTAGCCGATGCACAGTGTCGTAAACTTCCAGCACGTTATTGCCATCAATTTGCAGTGCTTCCATGCCATAGGCCGGGCCTTTATCCACGAAGTAGTTGAAACGGAACTGCTCCCGGCTAGGGGTGCTGAGGCCGTAGCCATTGTTTTCAATAATGAAAATGACGGGCAGTTGCCACACAGCCGCCACGTTTAGCGCTTCATGGAAGTCGCCTTCACTCGCTCCCCCGTCACCGCTATACGTTATCGTTACTTTCTGTCGCTGATCCAATATATCGGCCAGCGCAATACCATCGGCTACGGCCAATTGGGGGCCTAAGTGCGAAATCATCCCCACAATATGATGCTCGTTGGAGCCAAAGTGGAAGCTTCGGTCGCGGCCCTTGGTGAAGCCAGTAGTTTTGCCCTGCCACTGCGCAAATAGCCGGTCGAGCGGCACGTTGCGCCCCGTAAACACACCCAAGTTGCGGTGTAGCGGCAGGATGTACTCATCGGGCTCTAAGGCCAGCGTGCTCCCCACCGAAATGGCTTCCTGGCCGATACCCGAAAACCACTTACTCACTTTACCCTGCCGAAGCAGAATCAGCATTTTCTCTTCTATCAGGCGCGGCTTGAGCAGGTGCTGGTAGAGGCACAGAAGTGTTTCGTTGGAATAGTCCTTACGGTCGAAATGCATAGGGCGGGGCGGATGGGCTATGTGTCGGGGCCAAAAGTAACGGATTGGGTCGTAGGGAGAAGCAATCATACCGTGCGATCCAACAAGCAGCAACGAGAGAAGAATTAGAAAATAGCGCTGTCAAAGGTACTTCTGCTAGTTACATCATACAGTCTAGATCTTAAGCCCGAAAGCGTACCATCGGTAAGCATACTTACTGCTGCAGTCTCAAATAATCACGTTATAAAAACTGCTACTACAGTGTGTCTGCTGGTTACTACATACCATTAGATGTAGATATAGCTGATGCTAGGCCGAGAGATAATTAAAGGCAGTTACTGGAGTGGTAAGTATCTTCTTTATACTCAAGTTATCTAGCTTTTTGCACCGCGATAAGCAAAAGTGTAAACCGTTTTCGTACCTGGATAGGATTGATTTAGTATAGTTAAGCCACATAATAGACCAGTAAGTCACCGTAGTTGCAAACCTCATAAGCTTCTCTCTATCTTGCCTCACGGAAGCACCTTTTTAGGGTGCTTCTGTTGTTTCTTAATATACTGGCTACTGCCTGTTAAACAGACAGTTAGATACAAAATGCGTGTATCATAGCAGAATAAGTTTACGCTGCATATCGTAGCAATTCTTTCCTGCTCCACCTCATGACAACCTATTGCTAGCTGGTACTGCAGTTTTCAGAGACTAGAAGCTGCTGTTGTCTGAGCTGACCTGCGTGCCACGCATGCCCAGGTTCGAGGGTAGCATACAAACGCGGTCTAAAATCCTTACCTAGATCGTATGCATCAGCATAAAAGTCAGCACCATAGCTGACAGTACTCATTAAATGAAGAAAAGCCCTCTATTTGTCTTACTCGTCTTGTTTGTGGTACTGGATTTAGGCTACACGTTTGTACAAGCCTACCAACTACCACTAGAAGGTGACTTGCCCTCCATTGTACTACCTGCACCCGAATGCCGGCAAGTGCTTACAGACCCTTTCGGCTGGGGCGTTTTAACTCGCAATGAATCGTATGTAGCTCCCAATCGATTTTTTGCACATGCGTCTATGGTTGGGTACTTCAAAACAGTGCCTTTTGCTTTACAGCGCATCACGGACCCTATCAGTAGCATTTACGCCGCTTGTGCGCTTTTCGCGGTAGGCGTACAGGCGTTACTGCTTTATATACTAGGGGTGTATATCAGTGGTACTTATCGGCTTAGCAGCCTCAACTTGTGGACTGCAATTGCTTTGCTAGTGCCTCTATTTCAACTATCTGGCTACAACGGCCAAATGGGCATCATCGACCCGTCGATTACTTACACGTTCTTCTACGCGTTTCCAATAACGTTGCTATTGCTACTATTATTGCCTTTCTATCAAGCAGCCTACAATGGAAAGCCACTTCGTCTTAATTGGCCCAGCCGAATAGCATTGATTGGACTCATGATAGTGCTTGCATTTAATGGCGCTATTATACCGGGAGTGGTGGCAGTTCTTTTTTTCGGAATTGGCCTGCACTGGGTTTTGGGTCGGTGGCAGTCAGGGGTAGGCATGTCGCTGTGGCAGCGAATTATTCGAATCACGCAAGCTCCGGTTTTGCCCCTGTTCCTGCTCGGCCTATTTATGCTGCTCTGTTTATATTCTCTCTATATTGGTCTTAATGAAGAAGAAAGCACCGTAAGCGTGCTACCCATATGGGAGCGATACATGCGGCTGCCTTCGGGCATTTTTTGGCAACTTAGCCAACTAGGGCTGATAGTACTTTTAGTTGCGGCTTCTTTGAATATAGTACTTATCCGACGGCTATTGCCCGACAGCCCAGGCAGCCAGCGTGTTATCAGTATTTTTAGGTGGCTCGTTTTGTTTGCAGTAATTTATCTGTTATTGCTACCGCTAGGGGCTACCGACCATACCGCCCGCTTATCATCAGACGTGACTCTATTCAGCCAATCATTATTGGGCTGATGTTTTTCTACGCTTTATCAAGCTACTTCCTGCTCCACCATCTGCCAGTTCGTTTCCGCAACCGGTATTTAGCTGGCATTCTTGTAGTTTCGATATTCTATCTGGGAGTAGATACTTTGTTTCTTAAAGAGAACAACACTTGTGAACGTCAGGGCTTAGAACGCCTTGCCCAAGCAACCGAGCCAGTAGCACGAATAAGCGCAGAATGCACGGTTATGTCATGGTGGATAGTAAATAGGCCCGAATACACAGAAACCAACGCCGAACTCCTAAAATATTGGGGTGTAACCAAAGGCAAGAAACTTTATTACCAAGAAGGTTGGTAAGATATGAGGATGCCACTCTTCATAAGCTCATGCGTACAGCTTGCGGTAATCAGAACCCAAACTGTATGCGTATAGTTAGCCAATACCTGTTCACAACTTTGCTTTCATGATTCATTTCGAAGAATTCACTTTGGCCAATGGTCTACGTTGCATAGTACACGAGGACCACACCACACCTATGGCAGTGCTTGATGTGCTCTATAACGTCGGTTCGCGTGACGAAGAATCCTCCCATACTGGTTTTGCGCACTTATTTGAACATTTAATGTTCTCTGGCTCCGTCAATATTCCGAGCTATGATGAGCCGCTGCAGCGCGTGGGCGGTGAAAACAATGCCTTTACTTCCCCCGACGTCACCAACTATTACCTCACTGTATCGGCGGCCAACCTTGAAACCGGTTTCTGGCTGGAATCAGACCGGATGCTAAACTTGGCTTTCTCGGAAAACGGGCTGGCCGTGCAGCGCAAAGTGGTAGTGGAAGAGTTCAAGCAAAACTACCTCAACCAGCCCTACGGTGACGTGTGGTTGAAACTACGTCCTCTTGCCTACCAGCACCACCCCTACCAATGGGCAACTATCGGCAAGGAGATCAGCCACATCGAAAATGCAGTAATGGATGATGTGCGAGCTTTTTTCAAAAAACACTACGCTCCCCAGAACGCAATTTTAGTGGTAGCTGGCGCTGTAACGGTAGTAGAAGCACAGCGGCTAGCAGAGAAGTGGTTTGGACCAATTCCCGGCGGACCGCGCTATGAGCGGCAGCTACCCGTTGAACCGCGTCAGACGGAAGCCCGGTTCTTGGAAGTTACAGCTGATGTCCCGCTCGATGCGCTTTACAAGGTGTATCACATGCCGGCTCGCACGGCTCCCGAGTACTATAGTGTGGATTTGCTAGGCGACCTGCTGGGCCGCGGCAAGTCGAGCCGGTTGTATCAGCAGTTGGTGAAAGAACAACCATTGTTTAACTCTATTTCTGCCACAGCCACGGGTTCATTGGAACCTGGCCTGCTCGTGATAAGTGGTAAGCTTAATACAGGCGTCACACTTGAAGCAGCTGATGCAGCAGTTGAAGCCGTAGTAGCAGCACTCCGCGACGAGGAAGTGCCAACTGCCGAGCTGGAAAAAGTAAAAAATCAGGCCGAAGCCAGCATAGTATTCGGCGAAATTGAGCTGCTGCATCGTGCCATGAACCTTGCTTATAGCAAGCTGATGGGCAATGCCAATATGGTGAACGAAGAAAGTGCGCGTTTGCAAGCCGTAACGCCTGCCGACCTGCAGACTGCCGCCCGTGAAGTACTTCGCCCTGACAATTGCAGTACGCTTTACTACCGGGCACAAGCTACCACGATAGTGCCCGAAGCAACTGAAGTAGCTCTTTCAGCTGAAGAATAGACCAGTAATTTTTTTCTAGAAGGCAGGCAGACTATTTACTTTTGCGAAACAAAAAGGCCTACCCGATAACTCGAGTAGGCCTTTTATTCCTATTCAAATAAGTAGAAGCTTACCAGCCACTACCTCCCGAACCCCAGCCATCATCACTCTTTTTGGCAGGAGCTGCTTTCTTAGGGGCAGGAGTAGTTTTCTTTGGAGCAGCGGTGGCACCACCCGACGCTTTGGTTGCTTTAGCGGCAGCTGCGGTTGGGGCCGGAGCTGGAGCAGGTGCTGGAGTTTCCACTATTGGAGCTGGCTCTGGTTCCGGAACTGGTGCTGGCGCTACCACCGGATCAGCGCGACGTACGCTGCGACGGATGTAGGGCGCAATAGGCCGACCACGATAATCGGTCGTTACGCGGTGGGAAGGTGCAGCCGTGAAACCAGGAGCTACTACCGATCCGCCAGGCTGCATTTCAACTGGAGCTGCGCTAGCCGCGGCGGCTCCTCCAAATCCACCTCTGCCGGAAGTCATTTCGTTGGCCGGAGCAGCGACTTCTGCGGGTGCAGCGGCCGGTGCTGCGGTGGCCGCTGGCGTAGTAGTAGCCTTCTTGGTAGACGTGGTCTTCTTAGGCGCAGGAGCTGGTGTGCCCCAGCCATCGGAAGAACCCCAGCCATCCGAAGACTTAGTTTGTTTGGTTTGAGCCTGAGAAGGAGCAGCTATAAGAACAGCACCAGCCAACAGCAACGGGAGGAAGATTCGATTCATCAGAAAAGGCTTTAAATAGTTTGTGCAAGTTACAGACCTTCCTACAGCCAAGAAAGCACTTGTACACTTTCCCCTCAAACGCATGAAAAAAGTAGAAGTTCCTAGCAAGAAAAGTATCGGTCCTAAAAAGTGAAGTGACCCGCATTTTATTACTTAACGCGCACATTATCAACTACGATATATATACTCGCTTATATCACAAAAAATTTTGGCGTGTAGCAGCTAAGTTGTGGTAATAAGAAAAGCCTCGCTCTAGATGGTGCGAGGCTTTCATTAGTTTACAGCAAGCTGATATCGGAATAACACTAAATCATCAAGCTTGATAATAAAGTCTCTAGCGCTTGCGGGACTTTGGAGTGGTAGCTGGGGAAGCTTTGGTAGGCGTCGTTCTTTCCGAAGACATCGATGTAGCGCTACTAGTAGCCACCTTCGGCGCTTTCTTTTTTAAAGGCCGGCCCATGTAATCGGTAGTAGGCGGGCTTGGCATATTGAGGCGCAACCCGGGTGCCAACTTCATATCGTCTTCGTTACGACGACCTGACCGATCGTAGCGGGCGTAGGCACCGGCACGAGGCTTTGCTTTAGTGTTACTGGTACGATGATAACCGTTAGCGGACTTCTTGGTACTAGAGCGAGTGGTCTGCTGAGCCTGTGAAGGAACCGCTATCATCAGACTTGTGAAAACCAAGAATACACACAGAAGTAAAGACGAACGCATGATAGGCAGATTAAGTGAAGGCTGGATTTTTCTAACCTACGAGAAATCTACCTATCTCGGCCGTACTTACCAACCGATTGTGGAATTAGATGTTACAGGGGCATCTGCTTGCTTAGTTTTGGCTGCTAGAGTTGAGTTTTTCGCCTTCTTTTTCAGAGGCCGGCCCCAATAATCGGTGCTCACACCACGGTATGGCGAAGAACTCATACCAGGCGCAACCATCACCCCCGACGAATGCATCATAGGGTCAGCGCTTTCTTCCTCAGCATATGCCGCTTCTCTAGCGGCCACAGTGGTCAGATTCTTCGTTTTTTTCTTGAGCGGACGGCCCCAATAATCAGTGGTAGGCTTGCCATGCAAACTCAAACTTTGACCGGGGGCCGTATTCCAGCCCGTAGTATACTGTGGAGCGTCAACTTCAGCGGCGCTAGCAGCGGACTCCATGGTAGTAGCCGGCGTATCTAACCACGAGTCGGTAGCGGCTGGGGTTTTGGTTTGGGCAAAAGAAGTGCTGACCGAGGCAGCCACAAGGCAAGCAGTGAAAAGGAAAGTTTTCATGACGAGGAAAGCGAAAGAATAGATAAGGAAGACGGCTCGATGCTCAACAACACCAACTAAGCTGAACGGGTGGCGCCCCGCGTTCTGGCTATGAGCCGCTGGTGTATATCCCTTTTGCAGCAACCGTACCAACTTTTATTTTTTTATGATGAGCTTTAATTTTTGCCATATTCTTCACCCAGCGCCCTTCAGTTCGCTATAGCCAGAAACGGGAAACCAGCCGCCGGAAACTTATCTTTGTCTTACTATGCAGGAGAATATCACGCGGCTACGTGCCGAAATTGAAACCTATGACCTGAGCACGCCCGAACTGCTCGATCAGTTCCGCATTGCTTATACTGGTCGCAAAGGTCAGTTAGCCGATCTATTCGATCAGCTCAAAACCGTGCCTCAGGAGCAGCGCCGGGCAGTAGGCCAAGAGTTAAATCAACTCAAACAGCAGGCGCTAGCTCGTTTCGAGGAGCGGCAGCATGAGTTGGAGGTAGCCACTCGCAATGCACCCGCCGATCCTACGTTCGATTACACGCTACCCGCCATCCCTAATCAGCTGGGTACGCGCCACCCCCTGAATTTGGTGCGCGAGGAGATTGTGCGTGTTCTATCGCGCATTGGCTTCAATGTGGCTGAGGGGCCTGAAATAGAAGATGATTGGCACAACTTCACAGCCTTGAACTTCCCCGAGAACCACCCGGCTCGGGATATGCAGGATACCTTTTTCGTGCACCGCACCCCCGGTGAGCAAGAGTGGTTGCTGCGCACTCATACCAGCCCCGTGCAGGTACGAGTGATGCAAACACAGAAGCCGCCTATCCGCAGCATCATGCCGGGCCGTGTGTACCGCAACGAAGCTATTTCGGCCCGCGCCCACATGATGTTCCATCAGGTAGAAGCTCTATTTGTGGATGAAAACGTCAGTTTCGCCGATCTAAAACAGACGGTATACTACTTCGTGCAGGAGTTATTCGGCAACGACGTGCAAGTTCGTTTCCGTCCCTCCTTCTTCCCGTTCACGGAGCCTAGCGCCGAAATTGACATCACCTGCCTGATCTGCAAAGGCAAAGGCTGCAATATTTGCAAACAAACCGGCTGGGTTGAAATCGGTGGCAGTGGTATGGTAGATCCGGCAGTGCTAGAGCAATCTGGCATCGACCCAGAGCGTTATTCAGGGTATGCGTGGGGCATGGGCATCGAGCGTATTACGATGCTTAAGTACCAGATCAAGGACCTGCGCCTATTCACGGAAAACGATCTGCGGTTCCTGCGTCAGTTCGAGGCTGTACAGTAGCCTGCGGTCTAGCAAGTACTATTTTCTTTCTGAAACGAATGACAGGATTGTTCACTACCGCTTCTTTGCTTCTACGGCCTGCTCTAAGCACTTGGCGTGCTTTTACGGTGGTAGCAGCTATGCTTGGCAGTCAATTAGTAGTGGCCTGCGGCTCCGACACAAACAATGTCGAGCCGCAGATTCCTGTGGTTAGCTTCAGCGAGAGCCTTAACATCACCAATCAGCAGTACACGGCTCTTCGTGCCGACAATGGCGCCATTCATTTCACAGGTGGAGTGCGTGGTATAATTATTGTGCGGCAGAATGCTAGCACCTACTTGGCCTTTGAGCGAAACTGTCCTTACCGCGTCAATGATACGTGCGCCCGCGTCAGCATTGATCCTTCGCGGCTGTTTCTGAAAGATGCCTGCTGCGGTTCACAATTCGATTTGCAAGGTCGTGTGCAAGGCGGCCCTGCCAGTCGGCCGCTCCGACAATACAGTACAGCGCTTTCAGGAAACATCCTGAGTATCACGAACTAGAAGTTTTTCTGAAATATTTTCTAGGGTAATGCTTGCACAACCTTTTGCTATACCCTAATATTGCACCCGCAACGACAATCAAACGTCGCCATAACCGCTTCCTTAGCTCAGCCGGTTAGAGCATCTGACTGTTAATCAGAGGGTCCCTGGTTCGAGCCCAGGAGGGAGCGCCAAGAAGCCCGGCAGCATACTCATCTTGAGCATGCTGCCGGGCTTCTTTTTTATATGCCACGCCAAATTCTGAAAGCAGTGCCCGCAATGAAATGCAGGCACTGCTTTCATTACAAGCACCTATTCTTTCCTTACTCTAAGAGGAGATTTGCAGACTTCCGCTATTATTTCAAACTGCTACATATTTCGCGAACGCAAAAATATCAATTGCTCTACGAAAAATGAGTTGACTTCACGAGTGCAATAATGATTGCATTAAGGAAACACAACACAGCGGCACTACCAAAGAAGCTATGTGTAACAATAGAATTTTCTACTACTATTACCTCTTCAGGAATGACGTAGCGAATTCATTAGTTGCTTACAGCAACAGGAACACCGATTCGTTTGTGAAAAGCAGTAAACCTTATTGAAGCTAACATTACAGCCGGGGATTCAACTTAACAAATATAGATACAACTACTTTTTGAAGTTAGGTTATCCGTTGAAAAACAAAGGACTCAAATATAAATCACGTGTTTATATTTGAGTCCTTTGTTTTGTGATGCCCTTTATTCATTCAGGAAAATGCACAAAGGCAAATTACACAAATTAGTCATCCTTTAAAATGTGTACTTTACTGTCTGGTTTACAATTTTATATTAGAAGCCAAGAAGCAAATACAATCTATTTCGTGATAGGTACTATTCTCTTATTCACTAGAGTTGGAGCTAAATATAATGCTGGCACCAACAAAAATAAAACAAAAAGACTGCTTAGGGGGTACAAGTAGAAATTATCTGTTAATTTAATAGTACAAATATTATTTAAATAAACCTTTAAGGGCATAAAAGTAATTATTAATATAATATGAAAAGAAAACACTTCTAACGAGTACTTACCCAAATAACATATGTATTTATTAACAAACCAATTTTTATTACGAGACGCGACATGTATAACCAAAAAACACAGGACAATGAAGTTAACTAATCTTATGATTCCTAAGCCAGGCTTCTCAGTCAATCTATCAATATTGATTTCTGCAATCCCAAAGTGCAAGTTCTTCTCAACAAATAACACCAGAGCAACAAATGCGCAAATGTATACTATATAACTATTGCTAATCAGTTTTTTAGTTTTATTATTATAAAACATAAATCCTGAAATTGCGCCCATAACAAATAGCAGCTGCCAGCATAGTAAATTATAGAAACCAGTTTGTATATTCTTGTTCGAAACTAAAGTATCTATGACATGATAAGGATGAATGAGAGTGCCTGCTATGTATATAGCTATCGAAGTAGCAAGCACCTGCCATACCAGTCCTTTGTTAAAGCATTTAACTAGAATAGGGATAAAAGCCACAAATATTGTGTACATTGGCAAAATATCCATAAACATAGGCTGATATAAGAGAGCACTACTTAGTAGTATAGATAATAATGGCTTCTGAAACAAATAACCATAATATTGAGACCAATACTCAGTTATATAGAAATTTGAAATAATAATTAAAAAAGCAAAGAACAGCAAAGCTAAGTGATACTTGTATAACGTTACAACTCTATCTCTTGCAGCCTTTACAACGTGCTGTTCTCCTCTTTCTACATACTTGTGATAATATACAAGACCTGCCGTTAGACCTGATATATATACAAATCCTTCTGCTGCCGAAACCCAGCCAAAAAACTCATAGGTAAATCTCTTTATAATGTTATTATAAGTTAATGCATGATCTATTGTAATAACTATCAAAAGTAAACCTCTAAAGAAATCTAACTGGGCGCTCCTTTTCATTAGGTGAGTTTTAACACATACAGGAATATGAATCCTCTGAACTTATAGTCATCAGACTAGAGCTCATTTGTATGCCCTTTCAGTTTGAACCTTACGCAGTAAGCATTGCATCAGCCACCTAAATAGCTCAAGCCAAAGGCATACTATGGAAGGCTTTATTGCCTTTAACGCATAAATATATTGATTATTTTAATATAAACGCTGGATCTGTACTGCCCACGTGTAACCAAATAGACTACTCCCTATGAATAGTTATATTATATATCAATCCTCGTTGTGGGCCATCTTAGCAGTTAGTATATGCTGGGATTGGTCCAAAGCGCACTATTGAGTTGGGAGCTTCCTACTATTCGATCATGCCGAAGGCGATAATTAAACTCTTCTTTGTTCTAAGTTTCTTACTCATACATAAGGCATTATCTTGTATATCCATCAGCTTTTAATTTCACTTACTACCATATCATTTATAACAACCAATAAATATTGCTAAGTCTTCAGGTTCAATGCTTACATAAACATGGGCCTTTATCTACTGGACGAAAACGAATAAATTTTGCAGCTAGCCAGTTATGCGGAATTAATAGCTCTGGCTGATTACTAATGCCTTGTTTTACAACAATGGTCTGCGTTTCGTTATTGTGAATATAAGTGGCATAAAAGTCAATGTGGGCATTGCTCGTAATTCTCTTAAATTCGAAATAAGGTATAACTTGGTTGTTATTAACAAGATTTTGAAGATCCTGAAGATTAGTTTTGGTTACCTCGACTAAATCTTTCTCCATATCAAATAGTTGCAAGGAGGGAGAAACAAATATATGATTACTTATATTTCCTTCCGTCCTCAGGTTGCTGAACATAGAAAAGTTAGTTTGGGTTTTGATTCCTAAATAGGGTGTTAAACCATTAAATAAAACTAGCAAAGGCACTAGCCAAAGCATTGCTTTTTTCATGTGAAACAATGTAGCAGAGCTACTTTCTAAATAAACACTATACGATACACTATAGATATAGAAACCTATTAATACTAATCCCCATACTAGCCAAATTAAGAAACCGAATAAAGTAAGCTTGTGCACAATATTATTTATGTAAGCACCTGCTATTAATGCCAACACAATGACTACTATTACTGCAGCAAAGAGAAGTATCCGAAATAACGTTAGTAAATATTGTCGCTTTTTATATATCCTACTATCTGCAAACTCATGAACCGTAGGTGTAAAAACATCAGATAAAAAGAGAAAATAGATAGCGAATAGCATACTTGAAAAACTATACAAGCCTGGATGCGGATGAAGGGCAAGAAAGTAGTGGAATCCACAACCGAGGAAGACACCAGTAGAGCGAGTTCTTCGAAAGTAAAGCAATAGAGGTATAGCTGCTTCAATTACTATTGTACCCCATATGGCTGACCATTGAACTAAAGCATTATCGGGTATAAAAGGGAATCTATTGGCGTAACCTGACAATAGAAATACGCTGCAACTAATAGTAGGATTAAAATAATCCCAATTTAGCTTATGAAATACGGCATAGAAATACAGAATGAATAAACTAATACGAATAAAAGGAGCAAACGTCTGAAATAAAGTATTTCTAAAATCAGGTGTTGCTACTGCCGCAATAGTTTTGTCTTTCAGATAGAGGCGGGCAATTAGCCAGACAAGTGTCGTAAGTATGCCGCTGTTTATAATGAACTCGAATGTGATGTGGTTGGGAGCATAAGGCATCCATTCGAATGTGTTTGCTACGCTGCAAGACAGCATCAGCAGAAGAGGCCATACAGACCATGGAATCAGTATGACAAAGGCAGCTGCCAGCAGAACACCTATGGCAAAAGGATGCTGCAAGCTGATTCGATCAGTAAAAGATAACGCATGCAGTACATTTGCGACTGCCCAAGCAAAGCTGAAAACTGCAAGTCTATCGAACCGACTATCAAATGGCAATGAGTACTCTCTCATAAGTTATGTTACATATTATAAACAAAAAGTAATATTGTATAATATATATTTTATTTCCAAATACCGTGTTTTGGGTCTAAGCTATTGGTTGTCATATCTGCTTCAAAAGCAGTTAGGCAGTAATCCTCGTTCGTTCTTACTAGCAGGCCTTTAGCTTAACTCAGCTGGCTGTAGTGTCTACATATGATGAGGTATTTTAATTGAAAGCGCATCGGAACAGGCAGGAGCTGAATTTGCTTTAACCCCCAACATGAGTACCAATTGTAGACGTAGCTTCACAACCAAGCTGCTACCGCTTTCTCGGCACTTATGAAGTGAAGGCTCATACATTGATTTCTACTCCGCCATTTCGACCTTACTTCATAGATAGGAATGCACCAACACTAGGTTATTATTAGGCGTCCATTTTAGAAGCTACCGGCAAGGTGAAGGTGAACGTGCTGCCCGAGCCTAACTCACTGCTCACTCTCAATTGACCGCCTTGGCTGACAATAAACTCGCGGGCGATACTGAGCCCCAGGCCCGAACCACCTTTGTAGCCGCTCTTGTCAGGTATCTGAACAAAGCGTTGGAAGATCTTTTCTTGATACTGCGGCGCTATGCCGGGGCCATTGTCTTGCACACTCACTTGTACTTGCTGGCCGTCGGTGGCGACGGTGGCGGAAATGCGGATTTGCTCGGCCTCGGGTGAATAGCGGATGGCGTTGGCCAGTAGATTGAGGAGCACCCAAGTCGTTTTTTCGATGTCGGCGCGGACGGGTGGTAGGTTGTCGGGTACTTCCAGGGCGAGGCGGAGCTGCTTGGGCTTGAGCTGGAGTTGAATGGTATCGGCGGCGAACTGCACGATGTCGTGCACGTGGCTGGGCTGGAAGTTGAGTTGAATGTTGCCGGATTCCAGGCGCGACACGTCGATTAGCTCCCCTACTAGCTTCAGCAGGCGCTGGTTTTCCTGCTTGAGGGTCAGCACTATGTTTTGCTGTTCGGGGTTGAGCGGGCCGACTTTGCCGTTTTGCAACAGCTTCAAGCTGAAGTTGATACTGGAAAGCGGCGTTTTTAGCTCGTGCGATACTGTGGCCAGGAAGTTGGATTTGGCCTGATCTAGCTTCTTGAACTCCGAGATGTTGCGCAAGGTCAGAATGGAGCCGACAAACTCGTTTTTGTCGAGGGCTTGGTTGAACCCGACTACATCGTGCACGCTCAGGCGGTAGTACGCTTCTTCGCCTTGCTGCGCGATGGTAAGCAGTGGCGTTTCTTGCTCGCGCTTGGGCGGCGACACATCCAGATGGCGCAGCATCTCCCGAAACAAGTCGTTTTCATTGGCTACTTCGTCCACTCGCCGGCCTAGCAGCTGGGCAGCAGGCACGGCAAGCAAGACACTGGCTACCGGGTTGACCACAATGAGGCGCCGATTTTGGTCGACTAGTAGCAGGCCTTCATCCAGGGTGTTGACGATGCTGGCCACCCGGTTGCGCTCGGCCATGAGTTCGGCTAGCGTGGAGGTGCGGTAGCTTTGCAATTGCACTAGCATCCGGTTGAAGCTCCGGCCCACAGTGGCCAATTCGTCGTGCCCTTCCACCGGAATCGAGGCGGTGAAATCCTGGTTGGCGGCGTGGTCGATGCTGGCTGAGAGCCGGCGCAGGGGCACAACGGCCGCCTCGGGCACACTCAGCACAAACAACAGCGAGGTCAGGACGGCGAAGGTAAGCAAAGCCAGCACGTAGCGCCGCTGCCGCAGGGCGGTGCGGTTGGCGGCTTCGTTTTTGCGCGTGAGGGCTTGGGTGTTCAGGTTCATCATGGCGTAGGTATCGCGCCGCAAGCGCCCAACGGCTTGGTTCCATAGCTGGGCTGAGGTGGTGTCGGAAGCTAGCAGCTGATTGAAATTCCCTACATCTTGAAACAGATTGTCTACCGCCTGCTGCTCGCCGGGCTCCGTTACGTTGCCGGCTTCCCGCGCCAACAGTTTCTCGAAAAGCGGTTGAGCTTGGGGGGCTCTTACGTTCGCGCCGTACTCCATCCGGTCCAGGGCGCTCAGCATTTTCTGGCCCAACTCCACCGAGTACAGGTTGTCTTTGAGCACGTTGCGGGCGGTGCGGTCCAGCTGGTTCAGCGAGTAGAGCATGAAGGCACTCACTCCCATCAGCAGCAACAGCATGGTTGCAAAAGCCAGCGTGATTTTGGTTTTCAGGGTCATGAGTTGCTTTAACTATAAATTCTGCTACTTGATTGACCGTCATGCAGAGCACAGCGAAGCATCTCGCGTGCTGACGTCAGGGCTACTACTCTCACATCCGCACGCGAGATGCTTCGCTGCGCTCTGCATGACGGTTGACGTTCTATTCTACTGACAGTCATCAGTACGTTACCAAGTAAATATCTAGGTCTTGGGTGTGTCGGGCAACTTGCCGAATAAGGTCGTTGGTGACGCCGCGACGGGTGAGGCGGGCCCACCAGTTTTTGCTACCCGTCACACCGCAGATTAGCAGCGACACGTTTTTTTCGGCGGCTACGCGCCTTACTTCCGTTACAACATTGTCGGCTTTCACCCGCAGAATCTGGCCGCCTAACTCGGTAGCTAGCTGCAAGTTATTGATGAGGTGGCGCTGGGCCGCCAGCCCTACCCTATCAGCCGATTCGGCGGGAGTTTGCACGTAGAGCACGTACCACTTGGCCCCGCCAAGGCGGTCGGCGAGGCGGGAGGTTTTGCGGATGATTTCCTTAGCGGCCCGCGCGTTGGTATTGATGCAGGCCAGCAGCCGGTCGGCGTTGCGGCGTTGAGGAGCTACGGCGGGGGTACCAGCGGCATCGGTCTCAATCTGGCGGCCGAGTTGGTTGGCTACTTCCCGCAGGGCCAGTTCGCGCAACTGCAACAGGTTTTCGGGCTGGAAGAAGTTCTTCAGCGCCGAGGGCACTTTCTGCAAATCGTAGATTTTGCCTTCCTCCAAGCGGGTGCGCAGCTCGGGCACAGTCAGGTCCACATTTACCACCTCATCGGCTAGCTTCAGCACTTGGTCGGGCACCCGTTCTTGCACATCAGTGCCGGTTATCTTCTGCACTTGGTCGTGCAGGCTTTCCAGGTGCTGCACGTTAACGGCCGAAATCACCGAAATACCGGCCTTCACGAGCTGCTCCACGTCTTGCCAGCGCTTCTCGTTGAGGGAGCCCGGTACGTTGGTGTGGGCCAGCTCATCGACTACTACCACCGAGGGCCGGCGCTGCAAAATGGCCTGCACGTCCATTTCTTCCAGCATCCGGCCCTTGTAGAAAACCTGTTTGCGCGGCAGCGTCGGCAAGCCTTGCAGCTGCGCCTCGGTGCCGGCCCGCCCGTGCGTCACGACGTACCCCAACACCACATCAACGCCGTGCTGGAGCAAGTCGTGGGCTTCTTGCAGCATGCGGTAGGTTTTGCCCACGCCGGCCGCCAGTCCGATGTATATTTTCAGCCGCCCGCGCCGCCGCTCCTGCACCAGCCGCAGAAACCGCTCGGCAGATTGGTCGCGTTGTTGGTCGTCAGTAGTGGGGGACATAAAGTGGGTTTCGTTTTCAACGGTCATGCGAAGCATCCCGCGTGCTGACGTCAGGACTACTATTCTAACATCAGCACGCGAGATTCCTCGACAAGCTCGGAATGACGTTCTATGTAATTACTTATATCGATTAAAACGATATGGCAATGCTCGATGTGATGTTGCCGTAGTTGTCGGTGGGTTGGTCGTTTCGGTCGGTTAGGAAGGGCTGAGGGGAACGGAAGCCGCGGCCTTCGATGCGTACTACCACGTTGCTAGTGGGCGCGTAATCGAGGTTGAGAGAGGCGGCCCGTATTTTCAAATCTTGGTCGGAAGCTACCGGCGAAATCGAGTTGATGATGACGCCCCGGTCGGCGTTGTAGTACTCGCCGCGCAGGGTGGTGCTCCATTTATCGGCTAGCTTGTAGCGCACGAAGGCGGCGCCGGTGTGCCAGGTGTCGTCTTTGCGACCGTCTTGGGCGCGTTCCTGCTTGCCTACGTCGAACACCACAGCCAAGCTCAGCCGGTCGGTGGCGGCGTAGGAAGCATAGAAATCGTGGAAGTAGCGGCGGCGCCGGGCTAGGTCTTGGGGTTGCTCGTTGCCGTAGAACGTGCTGCTGTTGATAAGCAGCTTATCGGTGGGCTTCCACTGAATTTGGGTGCCAATGGCCTTTTTCTGGTTGTTTTCGCGGATGTTTTGCCAGCCGTTGAGTACCAGTCCGGTCAGGGTTAGCTTGGGGTCAACCTCGTAGGTGAAGCGCACCCCGGCTTCGTAGTACGGCGAGTTTTCGGCCATTAGGGAGCGGGTCAGCGTCCAGTTGTCTTTGCTGATGGCCGACTCGAAGCCGATGTGCGAGCCGAAAATACCGGCATCCAGCCACGCCTTCTCGAACGGCCGGAAACCGGCGTAGGCTTCGTAGATGTGCTTGAATACCTGGTCTTCGGCAGCGTAGTTGGCGGCTACGTACGTGCCGGCATGCAGCCCCAAGGCCCCGCGCACCTGCCCGTTGTCGTAGCGCATCCCGATGATGGCGTTGTTGACGGTAAACTCGTTTTGCCGGTCGTGCGAGTACAGGAAACCTGGCCGGTCTTGGGTGTCGGCGTGCTTGAAATCGTAGCCGTAGTAGCCATCTACAAAGCCATAGAAAGTCAGCGGGTTGGGCGTGGCTTCGGCAGGCGCAACTTGCGGCGGCACTACTTGCGTGGTATCGGTTACGGGAGTGGTTTGCGCCAGCACAGGGCTAGTAGCGGCGGCAGTGGCAGTAAGGGCGAGGCCCAAGGTCAATACGTGGTTCATGAAGGAGCACCTGCTGTTGCGAGGCGAAGTAGGATTAGCGGTTTTTCTGCCGACTGACAGGCAAACTAGTTTTTTCAAGTAAAGCGTCGAGGAAGTGGCCTATACTGCGGCGGCCCGCCCCTGGTTAGCGGCGAATCGGCGCCAATTCATCCAGGGCCAAGTTTAGGCGCAATACGTTCACAGTGGCCGGACCAAAGAACACAATGATAGGCTCGTCGATGTGGCTCTTTACCAGCTCCCGAACCCGCTCCACTGGCAAGTTTCGCAGACGAGCAATCCGCTCCACTTGCGCATACGCCCCGGCTGGCGACAAGTGCGGATCGAGGCCCGAACCGCTGGCCGTAACTAGCTCGGCCGGTACTTGGTTGCGCGTTACCGTTGGGTTTTGCTGCAAGAAAGCGCCGGCCCGGGTCTGCACTTCTTTTAGGTATTCGGGGTTGCTCGGGCCTTTGTTGGAGCCAGCCGAGCCGCTGGCGTTGTAGTCCACGGCGGAAGGGCGGGTGTTGAAGTACTCAGGCCGGTCGAATTTCTGGCCGACGTTGGCGAAGCCCACCACGCGGCCTTTATGACTCACTTGTACGCCCTCCCCCTTACCCGGCGAGAGTTGCGCCGCGCCCCACACAATAGCGGGGTACACCACACAGCACAGCACAAGCATGGCAAGGGAAAGACGAAAAGCAGGAAGCAGGTTATTTTTCATGAGAAGGTAGAAGCAAGGAGTTTGGAGCTAGAATCGGTTAGCCCGATGAGCTAAGACTAGAAGCTAGTTCCCCTCCTTCTTTCAAGGAGGGGTGCCCGGAGGGCGGGGTGGTGAAGCCGTTTGAACGACTTGTGACTGAATCGGCGGAAAACTGAATTGTTGTTTCATTTGGCAGTTGAATCGCGCTGCCGGGTCGTTCATTACAAACTCCCTCCGCAACGATGTCAACCACTCCTGCGGCGGCTGCGCCGCGTCTCTTCCTCATTTGAGGAGAGAAGTTTGATGTTCTAATAGCTACAGGAACACCCCCACCACCAAGTCAATTAGCTTAATGCCGATGAAGGGGACAATGACGCCGCCGAGGCCGTAGATGAGCAGGTTGCGGCGCAGTAAAGCGGAGGCGCCAATGGGTTTGTAAGCCACGCCGCGCAGGGCCAGCGGCACCAGGGCCGGGATGATGATGGCATTGAAAATTACGGCGCTCAGGATGGCCGACTGCGGCGACTTCAGCCCCATGATATTCAGGGCGCCAAGGGCCGGAATGGCGACCATAAACAAGGCTGGCACGATGGCGAAGTACTTGGCCACGTCGTTGGCGATGCTGAAGGTGGTGAGCGTGCCGCGGGTCATGAGCAGCTGTTTGCCGATTTCCACTACCTCGATGAGCTTGGTGGGGTCGTTGTCGAGGTCGACCATGTTGCCGGCTTCTTTGGCGGCTTGGGTACCGGAGTTCATGGCCACTCCCACGTCGGCTTGGGCCAGGGCGGGCGCGTCGTTGGTGCCGTCGCCCATCATGGCTACTAGTTTGCCTTGCTGTTGCTCGTTGCGGATATAGGTCATTTTATCCTCGGGCTTGGCTTCGGCAATGAAGTCGTCAACCCCCGATTTTTCGGCAATAAACTTGGCTGTGAGCGGGTTGTCGCCGGTGACCATCACGGTCTTGATGCCCATTTTGCGCAGGCGCTCAAACCGTTCCTGAATACCCGGCTTGATGATGTCTTGCAGCTCCACCACGCCCAGCACCCGGTCGTTTTCACTGACGACCAGCGGCGTACCACCGTTGCTGGCTACGGCGTCGGTGCGCTGCGTTACTTCCTGCGGGAAGGGCTGGTTGGCTTTCACGGCAAGCTGGCGGATGGCATCGGAAGCGCCCTTGCGGATGCGGGTGCCGTTGGCGAGCGTTACGCCGCTGCTGCGGGTTTCGGCCGTGAACTTGATGAGTTCGGCACCCTCCAAGCGGCTACGCAAGGCTTGCGGGTCCACTTGTTTTTCGCGGGCCAACTCCACAATGGATTTGCCTTCGGGCGTGTCGTCGGAGAGCGACGACACGGTGGCAAACTCAATGAACTGCCGCTCATCGACACCCGGCGCGGGCCAGAAGTGGGTGGCTTTGCGGTTGCCGATGGTGATGGTGCCGGTTTTGTCGAGCAGCAGTACGTCGATGTCGCCGGCCGTTTCCACGGCTTTGCCGCTTTTGGTGATGACGTTGGCGCGCAACGCCCGGTCCATGCCCGCAATACCGATGGCCGAGAGCAAACCGCCAATGGTGGTCGGAATCAAGCACACGAACAGTGCAATGAAGGCGGAAATGGCAATGGGCGTTTTCGAGTAATCGGCAAACGGCGCCAGGGTTACGCACACAATCACGAACACCAGCGTGAAGCCCGCCAGCAGAATAGTGAGGGCAATTTCGTTGGGCGTTTTCTGCCGCGACGCGCCTTCCACCAGCGCAATCATCTTGTCCAGAAACGATTCGCCGGGTGCCGTCGTCACCACCACCCGAATCCGGTCCGACAGCACCTTGGTGCCACCCGTCACCGAGGATTTGTCGCCGCCCGCTTCCCGAATCACCGGGGCCGATTCGCCGGTAATAGCCGACTCATCAATGGTAGCTAGTCCCTCGATAATCTCGCCGTCGGTGGGAATGATTTCGCCGGCTTCGACGATGAACTCCTGCCCTTTCTGGAGCTGCGAGGAGCTAACGGAGGTGATGTTGCCGTTCTGGTCGATGACGCGGGCAGGGGTTTCTTCGCGGGTTTTGCGCAGGGTTTCGGCTTGCGCTTTGCCGCGGGCTTCGGCAATGGCCTCGGCGAAATTGGCGAACAGCAAGGTCAGGAACAACACCAGAAACACGGTGAAATTGTAACCGAAGCTGCCTTGCGCGGCATCAGGTTGCACCAGCAGCCCAAGCGTCACGAGCAGCATCACCACCGTCCCGACTTCCACAGTGAACATCACCGGATTGCGGAACATGATGCGCGGGTCGAGCTTCACGAAAGCCTGTTTCACAGCTTCGGATAGCAGCTCGGGTTGAAATAAGGATTGAGATTTGGAAGCCATTTTTTAAAGGAGCCAGAAGCTGGAAGCTAGGAGCTAGAAGAGAAGTACAGGAAACGAAAGTGACGGAGAGGAGCAGCTGAAATCCTAGCTCTTAACTCCTGTCTTCTAGCTGCTTAATACAGCGAGAAATGTTCGGCCAGCGGGCCTAGCGCCAGGGCGGGGAAGAAAGCCAGGGCGGCAATGATGACGATGACAGCCAGCACCATCACCCCGAAAGTGGCCGTGTCGGCGGGCAGGGTGCCGACGCCTTCGGGGGTGTATTTCTTGCGGGCCAGTAGGCCAGCAATGGCTACCGGCCCGATGATTGGCAGGTACCGTGATAAAAGCAGCACCACGCCGGTGGTAATGTTCCAGAACGGCGTGTTGTCGCCGAGCCCCTCGAAGCCCGAGCCGTTGTTGGCAGCCGAGGACGTGTACTCGTAGAGCATTTCCGAGAAGCCGTGGTAGCTAGGGTTGGCCAGCCAGCCGGCGTATTCGGTGGGGTTGCCCACGTAGGTGTGCGCGGCTAGCGCCGTGCCCGCTAAAATCAGCAGCGGGTGCAGCAGCGTCACGATGACGGCAATTTTCATTTCGCGGGCTTCAATCTTCTTGCCCAAGAACTCGGGCGTGCGGCCCACCATCAGCCCGGCCACGAACACGGCAATGATGAGGTAGGCGAAGAAGTTGAGCAAGCCCACGCCGCAGCCCCCGTAAAAGGCGTTGGTCATCATGCCCAGCAGCTGGCTCATCCCCGAAATCGGCATGAACGAATCGTGCATGGAGTTGATGGAGCCGCAGCTGATAACCGTATTAGTGATAGACCAGTAGGCGGACGCCGCCGCACCGAAGCGCATTTCCTTGCCTTCCAGCGCGCCCAAGCTCTGGTCGATGCCCATGTGGCTGATGGCGGGGTTGCCGTGCAGCTCATAATACACGGTTGGGCCCAGCAGCGCCACGAAGCCGATGGTCATCACCCCGAAAATCATCAGCGACAAGCGGCGGCGCTTCAGGTAGAAGCCCAGCGCGAAAATCATGGCCATCGGGATGACAGTCAGGGCAATGTTTTCGGTGGCGTTGGTGAGGTAGTTGGGGTTTTCGAGCGGGTGCGCTGAGTTGGCCCCGAAGAAGCCGCCCCCATTGGTACCCAGCTCCTTAATAGCCACCATAGCCGCCACTGGCCCGCGCGACACGGCCACCGAATCGCCCTGCACGGTTACAAGCTGCTGCTTGCCTTGCAACGTCATGGGGGTGCCATTGAACACGAGAATCAGGGCCACCACGATGGAGCCCGGCAGCAGCAGACGCGTGATGCTCTTCACGAAGTAGTCGTAAAAGTTGCCTAGTTTGTCGGTGGTGCGGGTTTGCAAGGCGTTGATGACCACCACCGCCGCGGCAATACCCGTAGCCGCCGACACGAATTGCAGGAAGGTGATAACCACAATCTGCGAGAGGTAGCTCAGCCCCGATTCGCCGGAGTAGTGCTGCAAGTTGCAGTTCACCAGAAACGAAATGGCCGTATTGAACGCCAGATCGGGGGTCATGGAGGGGTTGCCGTCGGGGTTGAGTGGCAAGGCGCCCTGCGTGCACAGCACCACCATGGCTAGCAGGAACCACACCAGGTTGATGGTCAGCAGCGCCACCATATGCTGCTGCCACGTCATGTCGCGCTTGGCATCAATGCCGGAAAGGCGAAACACACCCCGTTCGAGAGGAGCTAAAAAATCCAGGGCGTTCTTTTCGCCTTTGAACACGCGCGCCAGATAACGGCCCAGCGGAATGGCTAGCACCAACGTCAGCAAGTAGATGCCGATGATGCCCAATAGTTCAGAATTCATATCAGTTGAAAATGCGGGGCTGGTTGCCGGTTTCAATGAGGCAGTAGCGGCCAGGGCGCTTCCTCGTGGGCAACTCAAAAAGTTAGAATCGTTCGGGCTTGAGCAGCACGTAAATCAGGTAGCCAAACACGGCCAGCGACAAGACAAAGAGGGCAATCATCATGAGGAAGAGCCGGAGCTAGATGTGGTCGAAAAACTTGACGGATTTAAAGAAGAGCCAGAAGCCAGCGCAGCCGGCGGCGGTAAGCAAGGGAATCATAAGAGCAGGTGCCATAAGTGCCAGATTGTTGACGTGCGCATTCCCACTTGCCAATCCCGACCCGATTTGCGTCCCCCCTTGCTCTTTATCATATATCACGCTGATTATCAATGAATAAATTTTCATCAGAACGTCTATTAAAACATGCGCGCACAAAAAAACCGGGTCATTCTGACCCGGTGCGTCGGTCAGAATAACCCGGTATGTGAACTAGAGAGACGCGACACTTCGCGTCATATCCCGTGCTGGTTTTGTTTAGCCTAGATAACTCCAAACTGTGTGAGCAGCGTGTAAAAGGCACGTCATGCTGAGCGGAGCCGAAGCATCTCGCGCGAATCGTTGGGTTTGTGTTGCAACATCAGCACGCGAGATGCTTCGGCAAGCTCAGCATGACGGTTAGCTTGGCAACGTCACCTATATGACCTTGGCACACAAGTGTTTCATCTCTGTTTGATGTACAGAATGCTCAGCATGACGATTTGCATTAGGCTGGTTGGTTGTTCAACGCCGAGACGCGAAGTGTGCGTCTCTACATCGTGCTGATCCTACAACCCATACTCTTGAATCTTGCGGTAGAGGGTTTTAGTGCCGATGCCGAGTTGGCGGGCGGCTTCCATTTTGTTGCCGCCGGTTTCTTGCAATACCGCTCGGATTTGGCGCTTTTCTAGGGCACGGAGGGTTTTGTCGGAGGCCTCATTGGCTACTGACCCAGTTGCGAAATACTGAAACTCAGTGGGCAGGTCATCTACAGTCAGCGTGTCGGTGTCGGCGAGGATGGCGGCGCGTTCCAGCACGTTTTTCAGCTCCCGCACATTGCCGCGCCAGTCGTGGCGCTGAAGCTGCGTGAGTACTTGTGGCTCCATACCACGCAGGCGCTTGCGCAGCTTAGCGGCGTAGAAGTGCAAGAAATACTCGGCCAGCGGCGCTATGTCCTCGCGACGGGCGTTGAGCGGGGGTACAGCCACGGTAAATACGGCCAGGCGGTAGTAGAGGTCGGAGCGGAAGTGGCCTTCTTCGGCTTCCTGGCGGAGGTTACGGTTGGTGGCGGCTACAATGCGCACGTTCACTTGGATGGGCTTGGTATCGCCGATTTTAGTGAAGCTCTGTGTCTCGAGCACCCGCAGCAGTTTGGCCTGCAATTCCAACGGCAGCTCCCCTATTTCATCCAGAAACAGCGTGCCACCATTCGCTTCTTCCATCAAGCCGCGCTTATCGGTCAGAGCGCCGGTGAAGGCCCCCTTGCGGTAGCCAAATAGCTCGGACTCCAATAAGTCTTTGGGAAAGGCACTGCAATTGACGGCCACAAACGGCTTGCTGCGGCGCCCACTGGCCGCATGGATAGCCTGCGCAAACAATTCCTTGCCCGAGCCCGTGGGGCCTTCCAGCAGCACCGTGCTGTTAGTTGGCGCTACCCGCAAGGCTAGGGCCTTGGCTTGGGTGAGTGGCGCGGAACTGCCAATCATCGAGTCGAAGGTGAACTGCGGGGCCAGCTGTTTTTCCAGCTCGGCTACGCGGCGTTGCAGGCGAGCTTTTTCGGCGGCCCGCTCCACCACCACCACGAGTTGGTCGTCGGAGTCGCCTTTGGTCAGGTAGTCGAAGGCGCCCGATTTCATGGCCTGCACGCCGTCAGCAATGGTGCCGAAGGCCGTCATCAGGATTACCTCGGCCAACGGGGCCACGGCTTTGTAGCGTGGCAGCAAGCTCAGGCCGTGGCCGTCGGGCAACTTCACGTCGGAGAGCACCACCAGAATTTCTTGCGTGTGTTCGCGCAATAGTTCTAGGCCGCGGTGTGCATTAGAGGCCGTAAGTACAGTGTAGCCCTCCAGTTCCAGCACCCGCCCCAGGAGTTGACGCAGATTGTTTTCGTCGTCGATAAGCAGAACACTATTGTGCGGCATAAGGCAAGGAGAAAAGTTACCAGCAACTTCAGAGCAGCGGGGGTACGTCAAAAGCCTATCTGTCCCACAAAGCTCGACCGATACCCGCGCACAACCTAATTCTGGTATCGCAAACCTGCTTTGCGGTTAGCTCTCGTGGAACTGCATGTAGAGGCAGATAGAGAGCTTTGCGCTACGTGTAGGCTGTCTTGAGCAAGCAGTAGCTCATATCTATCTAAAAGTGGTTTGCGTATCTTTACGATTACCTGAATTAAGAACCCCTTTACTCTTTTTTTATTTTTAAGCTCACTCCACCCTGACGACTGGCACCTTGCAGCCTGCCGCCACTTCCTGCCAGAAGTGTGCAGCTATTTCTTTGCCCTTTCTCAGCGTGATATTATGCAGCCTACTTTTCAGTACGTTAAGCAGTACAAAACCATTTACAAGAACAGCTTCTCGCAAGTGTTGCCCGTAGCGGCCGCCTTTGTTTCAACTGCGGTTACCTCTTTTCTAAGCACACGCCGCATGTCACTATTGGAGCTGCGTGCTACTATTCTTTTGGGAGCTAGGACCTTTATCTACCAGACTGTCAGGACAGATGCGTCGCGTTAGTCAGAGGTTCGCCATGATACCGGTACCTGAACTTCCCCGCTGGCAACAGTATCTGCTGTTGGTGGGCTCATTGCTGGCGACAATTACCTGTGTATGCTTACGGTTAACTCACTATACACAGGGTATCAGCTTGCTACCAATGGTTCTTCCTTTTCTGCTCTGGTGGCCCCGGCCGGAAACTCCTGAGCAGCTTCTTACGTGGTGGTTAGCAGTGACATGTTTGTTTGTCCTCGTTCTAGGCCTTCTGCTTACCACTTTGCCGCATTTGCTGGTTTTAGTGAATCGGCTGGGAGGATAAGGCAGAGACTAGAAGCGCACAGGGGAGATTTAACTATGCGTTCACGCTTGCCTTTTCAATAGTACCCACTAGCACCCACAATGGCGTAGGTTAACGTATTGGCAGAAGTTCCCTTTGTCTGCACGTTACCTTATGCCTGCCTGGGCTTTGGTACTGTTGGTTGCGTAGAGCTTCTTGGGTAGCAAGCACTGCTTACAGCTTTGCTTGGTAGCCCAACGGGGTTCCTTTTGCTACATCTGCCCTGCTAAGAGGTAGTGTTTTCTTTTCTATATGGCTGTTGCTGAGATAATACGTCCGCTAGTACGACCTTTCACCGAGTTCTTTCGTCGTGAGGCAGCGGGGGTATTGTATTGTTGATTAGTGCTGTTTTAGCCTTGGTGCTAGCCAACACAGAATGGGGACCCGCCCAATACTTTCCAGCAGTTTGGGACGAGCATTTACGCATTTCGTTGAACAGCTTCGTGCTCGACAAAAGCCTCTTGCATTGGATCAACGATGGGCTGATGACGATTTTCTTCCTGATAGTAGGTCTGGAAATCAAGCGGGAAGTGCTAGATGGCGAACTAGCTTCACTACGACAGGCGGCCCTACCTATTATGGGTGCCTTGGGCGGCATGTTGATACCTGCCTTGGTGTATTACCTGCTTAATCGGGGCACGCCCACGGCCGGGGGGTGGGGTATTCCGATGGCCACTGATATTGCTTTTGCCTTAGCTGTACTGCAGCTGTTGGGCTCGCGCGTGCCTTTGGGGTTAAAAGTATTTCTTACCGCCTTGGCCATTGTCGATGATTTGGGCGCGGTGTTGGTTATTGCTGGTTTCTACACCCAAGACCTGCACTTAACTTACCTGTACTGGGCGCTGGGCACTTGGGGAGTATTACTGCTTCTGAATACGCTAAATATCCCTAGCCTCTGGCTTTACTTGCCTTTGGGTGGGGTATTGTGGTATTTCATGCTCGAGTCGGGGGTGCATGCCACGCTGGCGGGTGTGCTGCTAGCAATAGCTGTGCCCTCGCGCATTAGCCTAGATCGGCCGGAACTGCTGCGGCTACTTGACGACCGACTGCGCATCTTGCGCGACGAAGCGCACGGTACCAATGCGGATCCGCGGACCATCAGCGAAGAACTAGAGCACCTTACCGAAACAATCAGCTCGCCAGCCCAGAAGCTCGAACAGCGGCTGCACTCGGTGGTGTCGTTCGGTATCATTCCGCTTTTTGCGTTTGCAAACACCAGCCTGACGATTGACACCAATGTGTTCGGTCAGTTGATTTCGCCACTCGGACTAGGCATCATGGCCGGGTTGGTACTCGGCAAACCGATTGGTATTGGGGCACTGTCGTGGGTGGCGGTGCGCTTGGGGTGGGCGTCGTTGCCGCCAAACGTTTCGTGGCGGCACCTGTGGGGAGCAGGCATCTTGGGCGGCATCGGCTTCACAATGTCACTGTTTGTGACGTTGCTGGCGCTCGGCGAGCATTCAGAGGGAGAAGCCGTTGCTAAGCTCGCCATTCTGCTGGCCTCCCTGCTAGCCGGCACCGTTGGGTATTTGCTGCTGTATAGCACCCCGGCGCCAGCGCCGGATGCATGAGTTTTCAGATGGCCTACTGCGCTTAGCTGGTCGCCCTTGGTAATGTTGTGCTTTGTATGCCGGAGTCGTAGCTCAGCCGAAACAACTGTGTTTTCAGCGCGTAGCATCAGCGTGTACACACTAGTTGCCGTCGGTTGCCTCGACCTCGAAATCATGGGCAACTACAACCCCCAGCTACTTGCTTCTCTCAATCCACTCTTCGAGTCAGGCGAAGTGTAGCTTTTGAGCGACCATACATTTTTCTCTTTTCCAGTACCTCTTTCTATTTTCTTAAGTGCTTTCAGTACGTTCTTTTCTAACCACTCAAGTTGCCACGCTTGTCTTGTGCGTTGGCTCTTTCTCTTCGGTTCAAGCGCAAATTTCTCCGCCCGCCGCTGCTCCAGACACACTGCATAAGTTCGAGAACCCGACAGCAGTATCGACTCCAACCTCAAAGCCTTGGTACAAGGGCAAGCTATTCAAAGCCACTATAGTGCCCGCTGTGCTTGTTGGATACGGCATCAGCACCATTAATGGCAACGGCTTCTACAGCAGCTACGATGCCCGGAATGATATCCGACGGCATTTCCCGAACTTTCATACCCGCGTTGACGATGCGCTGATTTTTGCGCCTTACCTAGAGCTGGGGGCCGTGGCGCTGGCTGGCGTCGAGTCTCGCGACGACCGGCTGAATACACTTCTTCTTATCGGCAAAGCTGAAGGCTTTATGCTGCTTACGGTGTTTGGTTTGAAGAGTATTACCGGGGTTACCAGACCCGATGCCTCCGACAATCAGTCGTTTCCGTCGGGGCACACGGCGCAGGCGTTTCTGGCCGCTAGCATCGTGCACGCCGAATTGCGCGACAAAAGCCAGTGGTACGGCATTGGGGCTTACAGCATTGCAACCAGCGTAGCCGCTCTACGCATGCTCAACAACAAGCACTGGCAAAGCGACGTGTTTGCGGGTGCCGGCCTCGGTATTTTGTCGGCGCATTTAGCTTATCTCTCGCACCGCAACCGTTGGGGCCGTAAGCCGCGGTTGCTGGAAGGCACCAGTTTTTCACCTATGTACAACCAAGGCGCTACGGGCCTCACTTTCACCTGGCGCCCGGTACGATAGCCTCGCCTGCTTTACTGATGACGCTAACGGCCCGAACGTTTGTACTTAGCCTGATACGCGTTAAGCGCATTCCAATCGTCTAGTTGGGCTTATATTACTGTTTAGGTTGGAGTTAGGAGTTGGGCTTGAACTCAACTTTTTCTGACGGACGCAGTATCTAGGGTAGTGCCCCGCACGGGGGCTATTTTCTCTCCCTACCTCAACCACGCTTCCATGACCGCCTATCGTTCTTTACTCGCTTTCTGCCTCATTGCTTTGTCGTTGACTGTTAGCAGCTGCGACGCCATTGGCTCTATTTTCAAAGCTGGCGCCTGGACGGGCCTCATTGTGGTTTTCCTGGTGGTCCTGCTGCTTTGGTTTATCGTCACCAAGATGCGTAGCCGCTAACGGACATACTGGCTAGTAGATTTATAAAAAAGGCGGCTCCTATACAGGAGCCGCCTTTTGCGTTTATGCTCTTATTATCAACAGCTTATCTATTTATTTTCTGCTACCATAAATAGCTGCACCGCGTAACAACGCCAAGTTCATTGCGGATATGGATAAGAACTAGATGCTGCTCTAAAAACACAACGACCTGCCAAGCATTTGACAGGTCGTTGTGTTGAAGAAGACATTAAAATTACTTCTTCGATTTTTCAGGCATTGTCCCGATGATATGGTCCCAAAGGGTGCTGCTTACGCCAAAAGCAATTTCGTCTTGGCGGTAGTGGTGCTGCGCGTGGTGAGTCCACCATACTTTCAAGAAGTTCTTTGGCGGTGCGTATACGTGAATGGCATAGTGCACAAACAGATACAGAGCATAACCGAACACGAAGCCAGCTAACACTCCAAATGCGGCGCTGCCAAAAACGAATTTGAAAATAAAGAACAGCAACGAAGCCACGAACACCGTGATGATGGGGGCATCGCCAAGCGAGTCTTGTCCTTAGGAAACTCGTGATGGACGCCATGCATGGTGTACTGAAACTTGATACGCCCCGGCGTAGTAGCCGGAATGTGGTACAAGTAGCGGTGCATGGCGTACTCCGCAAATGTGAACAAAAACCAACCACCCAAAAACTGCCCAAAAGCAGCTAATCCTGTAGCAAAGCCCTGCGTGATGCCATAGTATAGGCTAACAGCCGCAGTAACAATGAAAATGGATACCGGCAGCGCAATGTGCGTATGCGAAAGCCGCTCCAATACGGGATTTTGGAATAGTTGAGCCGAACCTTTGTGCTTAGGCTTCACATTCTCAGGAGCTTTAGCGGGTGTGGGGGTTGGCAGTGGGGAAGCCGCAGTTTCTGTTGACATCGTCGGTAATAGGCTTATTTCAGGGAGCAAAAGTACGCAACCTAGCGCAAAGGGTTCACCTTCTTTGATATCAGGCTGACGTTTGATACCGAACCAAGAGTTGACGCACCGCGGCTACTGTGCAGGTCGGACCTTCGCAACGCAGCGGAGCTCGGTCATAAAACTGTTTGCGTATCTGTAAAGTTTCGCGTAGTCGAGCTTCTAATGCCGCTTCATCGGGAAAAGCGGCTAGCAACGGCCGGCTTTTGGCCGCTGCCAAAACCCGGCCAACTAAAGTCGCAACGGGCACACTCAGATACAGAGTAAGCCCTGTTTCGAGCAGGACATCTACGTTGTCGTGGAAGCAGGGAGTGCCTCCGCCGGTAGCCAGCACCATCTGCGGATGATTTGCTACTACCTCGCGTAGTACGTCTGCTTCGCGCTGTCGAAAATACGCCTCCCCTTCTGCCTCGAAAATAGCAGGTATGCTACGTCCCTCCTGCCGGACCAATTCCTCATCTAGGTCGAGGAACGGCACCTCATAAGACGCAGCCAGCCCGCGTCCCAAGGTAGTTTTGCCAGAGCCCGGCATGCCAATCAGATATAGGCGCATTTGCTACGAATTAAATGATTGCCTTGGAAGAGACGAACAGCTACACCGCTAATTAACGAATCCGTCTTACCCCAGCCGCACCCGCGGATCTAGTAGAGCGTAGAGCACATCGACGGCAATATTGACGAGCACAAACAGGGCGGCAATAAAAATGGTGGAACCCATAACAACCGGAAAGTCCAGGTTTTCGACCGCGCGAAGTGTAACCGTGCCCAAGCCTTTCCAGTTGAAAATATACTCGATGAAAAAGGCCCCCGCCATCAACGACGCTAGCCAACCCGACACCGCCGTCACCACCGGGTTCAACGCATTCTTGAGGGCGTGCCCCATCACCGTTCGGTACCCCGACAAGCCCTTGGCTCGAGCCGTCCGAATGTAGTCTTGGCTAAGCACATCAAGCATCGACGACCGAGTGAGTTGCGTGATAACGGCTAGTGGCCTGATACCTAGAGCAAAGGCCGGCAACACGAGGTTGCGCAACACCAAATGCCGCCCCGTGAACGGGTCCGTTTCGTAGAGTTGCCCGGTTAGGTTAAGGCCCGTCCAGGAGCTCCAGTAAAAGCCGAAGGTGATGGCAATAAGGATACCCGCCACAAACGAAGGCACCGAAATACCTAATACGGATGTGGTTATTAATGCTCGATCGAGCCAGGAGTGCGGTTTGAGGGCCGCCACCACCCCGAAAGCAATACCCAATACTGCGGCTAGCAGCATAGCCGCTAGGGCAAGCCACAAAGTACCCGTAAAATGGTCCAGCAGGATGCTTAGTACTGCTTTATTACTCTGGAACGAGCGGCGCAGATACGGCTTTTTTAGCACCACTGCTTTCGTGCCAAGGGGCAGCAGCGTCACGCCTCCGTATTTGGCCACCCCCGCTGAATCGCGCGGGTGCACACCGAGGGGCGAAATATCGTTAAGGTAGCCGCCAAGTTGCACGGGCAACGATTCGTTGAGGCCGAGGTCGGCGGCAATAGCGGCGCGGGTGGCGAGGTCAGAGCGCTGGCCGGCTAACAAGGCTACCGGGTCACCGGGCAGCACCTGAAACAGAAAAAACACGGTGCACGCCACACCCGCCAATATCAGCAGGCCTTGGCCCAGGCGACGTAAGACGAAGGACAGCAAGTTATTATGGTTGGTTATCTGTTTTCAGGTATCGCCTAGCTATCGACTACTCGCCTGATTTACAATAGCTTCTCTATGTTCCCAATGGTGGGAATATCGTGGTAGTGGTACTTGCCTTTCACCGTGCCATTTTGCAGCAGCATCAACCCCGGGTTGGAGCGAATCATGGACTTGAGCACCGTGGCGTCGGCGTAATAGAAAGGCGCGCTCAGGTTCACGTCGTGGCGGAAGGCGTCGAAGGCGGCGGGGCTGCTGCTGGTGAGCACCAGCACGGATATTTTTCTGCGCGACTTCTGAGCGGCTGCAAACAAGTCGTTGATGAGCTTGAAACGGTCACGGTCGGCCTTTTCGGTGCCTTGCACAATCAATAGCAGGCGGTTGCCTTGCAATAGCTCCTGGGTGAAGTCGCCATCGTCGTTCCATACACGGAAATCGGTGATCTTAGGGCCAGCTTCCGGGTTAAGAGCCACCATCTGCTTGAACTTCCAGGTGGAATCGGTGGGGTATTCGGTGAAGTCCTTGCTTTCGCCGTTGCGCTCCATTACATACTTATAGCGTAGCGGCGACGAAGCCTTCATCAGCTGCCCGATGTTGTTGCCAACCTTATAAGGCAGGAAGTCGAAATACGGCAAGTGCCCGAGCGCCCGCACGCCAATACCAATGGCCACAGCCGAGGCAATAGTGATATACATAACGCCCAGCTGTCCTTTGGCAAATACCCGCCGTAGATAACGCTGATTGCGAAATACCACCACCCACAAGCCCAACAAGAACAGGTCTTTGAAGAATGAAGTCCACGGCGTGAGCTTGATGAAGTCGCCGAAGCAACCGCAGTCCGTGACTTTGTTGAACGCAGCCGAGTAGAAGGTCAGAAACCCGAAGAACACCAGCAGTACCAGCAGCACCCAGAGGGTTTTATTCAGCATCCAGCGTAGCAGCAAGGCCACCCCTAGTATCACCTCCAATGAGCTGAGCACGATGCTGAACGTGCGGGAATACGGTTTGAAAAACAGAAAGAAGCGGCCGAAATCTTCGGCAAACACCTCGAAATACTCTTCTAGTTTGAGGGCTGTACCCACCGGGTCGTTCTGCTTCACCAAACCCGAGAAGATGAATATCACGCCCAGCAACAGCCAGCAGATTCGGGTGATTTGTTTCATGAACTGCGTTAAGTAACTGAGTAGCAAGACGAGTAGTAGAACACAGATCGAACCTGGTTCTGGAACTGTCTGCTACAATTGAATTTATTTCAACGAATTATGCCAAGGCAGATACGCAAATGTAGGACGGATAGCCGAGTGGTACCACTCTCTATTTCACCCTTATTATGCGTTTCCGTTCCGTACGGAAGCTTCAGCGAATCCCTTCTTAATCAACACAAACACAGCATAGTTCAGCATGTCGCGGTAATTGGCTTCTACGCCCTCCGATACCTGCGTGCGGCCTGCCAAATCTTCGATCTGCTTGGTGCGGTGCAGTTTCATCAAGATGATGTCGGTGATGCTCTCGATGCGCATCTGCCGCCACGCCTCACCATAATCGTGGTTCTTGGCGAACAGCAAGCGGCGGTTTTCGGCAGTTTCCTGGTCGTAAGCGGCGGCTACATCGGCGGGGTCCAGGTCGAGGGTGCGTCGGGTGGCAGACGTAGCTGCATCAAGGCAATAACGCAGTAGTTGATAATGGCCACAAACTCACCGTCCACATTGTCGGCAACTAGTTGAGTGCCTTTCTCCTGGATACTGCGGATGCGCTGCGCTTTAATGTAAATCTGGTCGGTGATACTGGGCAGGCGCATAATGCGCCACGCTGTGCCGTAGTCGTGCGTCTTGGCCAAAAACAGCGTCCGGCACTGCTCTATTATCTGATCGTACTCGTGTTGGGTTTGATTCTCCAAGTTTTTACGCCTATTTTGTTGGGTGACGTCAAACGCGTCAGTAGCAAGAACGTCATTCTGCTCTGACGTCCCGCAGCAAGGAACTCACGGAAAGCCGGGAAGTCGTTGGAGCCGCTCAGATTTATTTATCGTTACCACCCAGAAACCATGCTCCAGACCTCGCAAGATACGTGTTTTCCGGCCGCGCAAACCTTGCGCTGCCCCGGTGGGCGCGTGCTCGATCTTAGCTGGCCGCGGGTGATGGGCATCCTCAACCTTACCCCCGATTCTTTTTTTGCCGGCAGCCGAATTCAGGCGCCCGACGATCTGCTGCGTCGCGCCGAAGTGATGCTGCATGCGGGGGCCGCCGTTCTGGATTTGGGCGGCTACTCGTCGCGGCCCGGTGCTGAGCACATCAGCGAAGACGAAGAAAAGCGCCGCCTGCTGCCGGCCGTAGAGGCGGTACGCCAGGCCTTTCCCGAAGCATTTCTCTCCGTTGATACGTTCCGGGCTTCGGTAGCCGCTGAGGCAGTGGCAGCCGGCGCCGACATTATCAACGACATCAGCGGCGGCTCTCTCGACCCGGATATGTTGCCCACGGCCGGCCGTTTGGGCGTGCCCTATATTCTGATGCACTTGCGCGGCACGCCTCAAAACATGACCCAGCACACGCACTACGAAGGCGACATTGTACTGGAACTGGTGCGTTATTTCCGCGACAAGCTGGTGGAACTCCGCCAGCACGGCGTAACCGATGTGGTACTGGACCCCGGCTTCGGCTTCGCTAAAACGCCCGCCCAAAGCCACGAGCTACTGCGGCGCTTGCCGGAATTGGCCGTGCTTGGGTTGCCTATTTTGGCGGGGCTTTCCCGAAAAAGTATGGTGTATAAGCCGCTTGGTCTCACGCCCGATGCAGCCCTTACGGGTACGGTTGCCGTCAATGCCCAGGCGGTACTCAACGGTGCCCGAGTGCTGCGCGTACACGATGTAGCCGAAGCCATCCAAACAATTCAGCTCGTTTCTCCCACCTTCCCACCCACCTCTCCGTGATTGGTTCTTTCAGCATCGGCTTCCTGCGCATTGGCTGGATAGACGTCGTCGACGTGCTGTTGGTCACGGTGCTGTTTTATCAGCTCTACAAGCTGTTAACGGGGAGTGTCGCGCTGAAAATTTTCCTGGGCTTCATGTCCATCTACCTGTTTTATCTGGTAGTGAAAGCCGTTGGCATGGAGCTACTGACCAGCATTTTAGGTCAGTTTATGAGCGTAGGCGTGCTGGCGGGCATTATCTTGTTTCAGCAGGAAATCAGGCGGTTTTTGCTGAACGTGGGCAAGGTGACGGCCTTCGAGCGGATGCGAAATTTCCCGTGGCGTCGCGACAACTCGGCGGCCGAGCGCATGAACATCACGCCCTTTGTGGAAGCCGCTAAGAGCTTGGCGGGCAAGAACACCGGAGCCCTCATTGCCTTCAACCTTGCCTCCGACCTCACGCCTTTTGCCAATTCCGGCGACCTGATAGATGCCACCGTAAGCAAGCGCCTGCTGATGAGCATCTTCAACAAAACCAGCCCCCTCCACGATGGCGCCGTCATCATCAGCCGGGGCCGGATTCAGGCGGCGCGCTGCATCCTGCCCGTGAGCGAAAACCCCGACGTGCCGGCGGCGCTAGGGTTGCGGCACCGGGCTGCAATTGGCCTTTCCGAAGTTACGGATGCGGTAGTGCTGGTGGTGAGCGAAGAAACTGGCCAAATGTCGTTGGTGCGTGGTGGTGAAGTGTTCCGCAACCTCGCCCCCGCCGACTTACGGACGCGCCTCAACGAGTTCTTGTTTGGTACGGCACCGAAGTCTACCACGGCTTCGGCATCCTCGGCGGCGGAAGTAGCAGCGTAGCCTTCAGCTCGAGCCTTTTAATTTTAGAGTCAGGTTTCTTTTCACTCTCTCGGAGCTAGTGCAGAAGACCCGTGCAATTCCATTACAAAGCACCAATGTATGGTAGTGGCAAGCACTGTACCGGGGGCTACCTATAGGTGAATACTTGCGGCAGTAGCTGGCAAAACTTGAACTAATCAAGTTGATTGTTTGACTATTATCTTATATTCAATAAATTTAATACATCAGTTGCCAATCACTGATGGCTAGCCCGCCCTACCGCTCCTCGGCGCAACGCACCGTGCGCTGATTATTGCCGCTTTATCGAGCGGCGTAGTGAAGTTGACTCTGTGTAGTTATCAGCAAATAGCTCTGCCCACAAGGCAAACGCTCCACCCCTTCTTGCAATGCTTTCATCTGGCATTACTTAGCTCGAATGCAGCAGCTATTGCTTAGCATAGCAACACGGACTTCAATACAACCAGTTGCTTGTTAGCTATTTGCAAATACAACTAGTGCTTTTTAAGCGGAGTTGTGCAACCACTATCGATATCCTACCCTTTATTCCTTTCCCGATGTCCACTCAATCTACTCTCATTGCAGAACCGGAGGTAGCAGCCTCGCCAAATCCGTTCATTAGCCAAGGAACAGTCCAAGATGCGCTACAGGAACTACAAGCCCTGCGCATGGACCCTGATTGGCGTATTTCCGACATAGTAGACGACGCCGGCAACCAGTATGTGGACTTCGTGCTGGAAGGTGGCGGCATGCTAGGCATTGCGCTAGCGGGCTATGTGTATGGGCTCGAAACAGCTGGAATCCGGTTTTTGCGCCTAGGCGGCACCTCGGCCGGGGCTATTGTAACGATGTTGCTGGCGGGCTTGAAACCGCGGCACGAAGCGGCCGGGCAGCAGCTGCTCGACATCCTGGCCCACCAAGACTTCTATGAGTTCGTGGACGGCGACGAAGACGCTAAGGACTTCACCAAAACGTTGCTCAACCGCGCCGAAACCCATAAAGGGCTCGGGGCTTGGCTGCGCAACAAGCTCGACATTGCGGCTGTGATAAACGATGGCCTACAGGTGATTGACAACTTCCGCGACCGACAAGGACTGCACCCAGGCCTTGAATTTCAGCAGTGGCTGCACAACCTACTGGTAAAAGCTGAAACGCATACCATCGAAACCCTGATCCAGCGCCGACGCGAGGTGCCGGCTGGTGGTCTCAAACGGCGCATACAGCAACCCAATGGCAGCGTGGCAACCGAGCCCTACGCCCCCGACGACTTGTGCCGCTTGGCTATAGTGGCCGCCGATATTACCACCCAAACCAAAGCAATATTTCCGGAAATGGCCCCGCTGTATTGGGCCGACTGGAAACAGGTATCGCCATCGGAGTTGGTGCGGGCTTCCATGTCGGTGCCGTTCTTCTTCGAACCCTACCGCATTCATAACCTGCCGGGATCGGAACCTGGTGCCTCCGATAAATACTTGGCTACGTGGCACGGCTTCGGTTACGTGGGTGCCAAGGTGCCCGAAACTGCGGTTTTTATGGACGGTGGCATCATGTCCAACTTCCCCATCGACTTGTTTCATAACAGCGAGAGGGTGCCGGAAGCTCCCACGTTTGGGGTCAAGCTGGGCATCGACCGCAACAAGCCGCAAGACACCGACACCTTCCTCCAAACGCTTGGCGCCATGTTTGATGCCACGCGCACCCAATACGATTTCGACTTCATCCAACGGAACCCTGACTACAGCCACCTCGTCCATTGCCTCGATGTGGAAAAATACAACTGGCTGGATTTCAGCATGCCTGAAGCCAAAAAGCAGGAGCTGTTTGCCATTGGAATACGAGGTTCGGTCAACTTCCTGCGCAAGTTCAAGTGGGAACCATACAAGCAGTTACGCTCCGCTAAAGCCGAATTAATAAAACAGTCGCAGCAACTGAACGAGATGGAGCTGCAAGCAAGCCCACAGAAGCGTACCGCTTTAACCAAGAAGGCTATAGGTGTGGAGTTAGACTGGCCCTGCGGCCGCCCAAAGTACCTCCACGATTCGCCGGCCACGTAGCATACCTGAGTTACCGGTACACAAGCAAGGCCCGAGCTACCACTACTATTTTGTACGTGGTAACTCGGGCCTTGCTTGTGTGTGAAGCTGCTTACTGTACAGCTATGTTCCTCAGGGAGTGTTGATAACCACCTGGCCGGCTTCCGATTTGGCGGCAGAGCGGTCCTTGAGCGTGCCTAGTTCTTGGCCGACTTCGATGAAGGCGTTGATGGCCTTGTCGAGATGTTCGCGGGTGTGGGCAGCGCTGAGTTGCACTCGGATGCGGGCCTGGCCCTGCGGCACCACGGGGTAGTAGAAACCCACTACGTAGATACCCTTCTCCAGCATCTTGGCGGCATACTCCTGGCTGAGCTTGGCATCGTAGAGCATGACGGGCACAATAGGGTGCTCGCCGGGCTTGATGTCGAAGCCAGCTTCCGTCATTTTCTGGCGGAAGTACTTGGTGTTCTCTTCTAGCCGGTCGCGGAGAGTGGTGCTTTCGGTTAGGAGTTCTAGCACCCGGAGCGAAGCGCCCACGATGGCCGGAGCCAACGTGTTGGAGAACAAGTAGGGCCGGCTGCGCTGCCGCAGCATCTCAATCACTTCCTTGCGGCCCGAAGTAAAGCCGCCCATCGCGCCGCCCAAGGCCTTGCCGAGCGTACCCGTAATGATGTCGACGCGGCCGAGCACGTTACGGTACTCGTGGGTGCCGCGGCCGGTTTTGCCGAGGAAGCCCATTGAGTGGCATTCGTCTATCATCACTAGGGCCTGATACTTATCGGCGAGGTCGCAAATCTTATCGAGTTGCGCGATGGTGCCGTCCATGCTAAACGAGCCGTCGGTGACGATGATGCGGTGACGGGCGCCTTTGGTTTGGGCATCTTGGAGCTGCTTTTCCAAGTCGGCCATGTCGTTGTGGGCGTAGCGGTAGCGCTGGGCCTTGCAAAGCCGTACCCCGTCGATGATGCTAGCGTGGTTGAGCGAGTCGGAGATGATGGCGTCCTGCTCGTTGAAGAGCGGCTCGAACACTCCCCGTTGGCATCGAAGGCCGCGGCGTAGAGGATGGTATCCTCGGTGCCTAGGAACTCGGCCAGCTTTTGTTCTAGCTGCTTATGAATGTCTTGCGTGCCGCAAATGAAGCGCACCGACGACATGCCGTAGCCGTGCGTGTCAATGGCTTCTTTCGCCGCCTTAATTACTTCGGGGTGCGAGGAAAGGCCGAGGTAGTTGTTGGCGCAGAAGTTCAGCACTTCGCCTCCCTCTTCTGTCTTGATTTCCGCACCCTGCGGTGAGGTAATAACGCGTTCCTTCTTGTAAAGACCGGCGTCTTTGATATCCTGAAGCTGCTTCTCGAGGTCGGGCTGGAGGGTGGTATACATGAAATAACGTGGTAAGGTGGTACTTGACAACAAAGATACGGGACTAGGGTTGCCGGTGGCCGAAGTAACCTATCTTCCGAAAAACGCCTGGACTCCTGCTTGGCCGCTGGCCACAAGTTGCTGCTTCTGCTCAACGGAAATGCGCTTGATTTTCGGGCTGAAGCCAAGGGTGCTGATGCTGACGGTGCGAGTCCAGTCTTCGGGGTGGGCGGGGTTCAGGTTTTCGATGGCGACGTTGTAGAGGGCGCCCACATAAGAGCCGAAATCCTGGATGGCGTAGGGGGCCAGTTGTTGCCGGCCGCCCGGCTGCGCGTCGTAGGAAAGCTGCTCAGCGCGGTCGAGGCGCAAGCCCAGGGTTTCAGGATTGAAGTTGCGCGCTTCTTGGGTGGCTGCTCCAGGTGCGGAAGCTGTACGATTGGCAACCGGAGCAACACTTGGCGACAGGTAGCGCGGGTGGTCGAAGAGGTAAATTGGGTAGTTAGCTAGCAAGCCGCCGTCCACTAATATGTCCACTTCCTGGCCTTTGGCGGGTTGGCGCACCACGTGGCCTTGCTTGTCGAGCAGCACAGCGCGGAAGTACAGCGGAATACTCATGCTGATACGAACAGCGTCGGCTACGCGCAGATCGGGGTGGGTTTCGTAGCTGAACACCTGCGTGCGCTGCGTAGTGAGGTTGGTGCCCGTAGTGTACAGGTCGCGGTAACGCATGGGCTGCTGCTCGGCGAGGGCGTGAAGTTGACCTAGCGTGAGGTCGGGATTTGCGGTTTTGCGGGCCACCAGTTCGCTTAGGTATTTCGTGAATTGGTCGCCGCGGTACCAGCCGTATTGCTTCACGAGCCGCGTGCTGCCGCCGAAGAAAATAAGTCGGCCATCGTTGAGGCGCTGCACCGGCGTGTTGTTGACTACCTCAATGATTTCGGCGGGTGCGTAGCCCACGGCCAGCAGTGCCGCTTGTATCGCGCCGGCCGACGTGCCTCCTACTCGCTTAATGCCCGCTAGCACGCCTTGCTTTTCCAGCTCAGCTAATGCGCCCCCGTAGGCAATGCCGCGGATGCCGCCTCCTTCCATCACCAGGTTTCGATATACGGGTTGGGCTGGTTGGGCCAGCGCCGTACGCACCCCGCCGATTAACAGAAAAAACAGCACAGAAAAACGCATACACCGCACCACTATTAAAACGTATTGCTTAAAGAAGAGCGTTTTCCAGCCAGCTGGATACCTGCTTAAAGATAGGATATCCAGAGAACGACGAAAGTTGCGTTAGGCTACTCTAGAGCCGTCAACCTTACTCGCCTGATGCGAATCTTACCAGTAAATCGAGCTTTTTATTGAGATGATCGTCTAGGCGATGTATGCAACTAAGATTGAACTGTTCAGTTCCGTGAAGTGGCTAACAGCCCAACGACCAAACCATGACAGCCCGTTATCTTTGCGGCCTGATTCCCCATCTGTATTCCCCATCCGTCCCTGAACTTGTTTGCATGGAAACCACGTCTCGCACCGCCGCTACCGCTGCTGATACTATTCTCGTTATTGGAGCCGGCGGCCAACTAGGGCTGGAGCTGACTCACGAACTACGCCAGCTGTATGGCGCTTCCAACGTAGTGGCTGCCGATGTGCGGGAGCCCAAAAACGACGAAGTGCAGCAAGCCGGCCCTTTCGAGCTGCTCGATGTGCTCGACAAACCGCGGTTAGAAGACGTAATCCGGCACTACAAGCCCAAGCAGGTGTACCATTTGGCAGCGCTACTGTCGGCCACGGCCGAGAAGAACCCGAAATTCGGCTGGCAGTTGAATATGGATGGCTTGTTTAATGTGCTTGATGCGGCCATCGACCTTGGCGTGCAGCAAGTGTACTGGCCTTCGTCCATTGCGGTATTTGGCCCCGATACGCCCCGCCACAACACGCCGCAGCTAACGGTAATGAATCCCAACACGGTGTATGGCATCAGCAAGTTGGCCGGCGAACAGTGGTGCGAGTGGTACTTCCGCAAACACAAACTCGATGTGCGCAGTCTGCGCTACCCTGGCCTCATTGGCTACAAGAGCCTACCCGGCGGTGGCACCACCGACTACGCCGTCGATATCTACCACAAAGCTGTGGCCGGTCAGCCTTACGAGTGCTTCCTGAAGGCAGACACTTACCTGCCGATGATGTACATGCCCGACGCCCTGCAAGCCACGCTCGACTTGATGCACGCCCCCGCCGACGGCCTCACGGTGCGCTCAAGCTACAACCTCGGCGCCATGAGCTTTTCGCCCGAAGAAGTGGCCACTAGCATCCGCCGCCACTACCCCGATTTTCACATCAGCTACCAGCCCGATTCGCGCCAGCAGATTGCCGATTCTTGGCCCGCTAGCATCGACGATGCGCAAGCTCGCAAGGATTGGGGCTGGCAGCCGCAGTTCGATTTAAACAAAATGACCGACGACATGCTGCTGCACTTACGCCTGCGCCAGCCCGTGGCCGAAGCCATTCACGTAGCTTAAGTTTCGTTTGTTGCCTGTGAAAAGCCTTGCCCAAACCGGCAGGGCTTTTTTATTTCCTATTGGAATCTGCTTTCCCGACAAACCTCTGCGTTTCCCCTACGTTCCTGTGCGAGAACCTGGCTTATAATCGGCTCTGGCTCCGCAACTCATGATCGTAAACTATACCGCCGATGGCTGGCAGATTATCTACCAGCAGGCGCATGGCCAGTTAGCCGCTCAGCTAGCGTGGCATTGGCAACCCTTCGGCCCTTCCGACCGATGGGTGGGCATCCTTTCGGCCATAGCCCAACACGACGACGAACAACGCGACTGGGACGGCCACTACGGCCTGACGCCCGCTGGCGCCCCCGCCAATTTTACGATGAAGGAATTTGCCTTAGAGCAGGCCCAGGGCGTACTCCACGCGGCTCGCTTTCAGGGCCGCTGGCGTAGCTTGCTTACCAGCATGCATGTGAGCAAGCTCTACGAAAGCCTGCGGGGTCAAAACAAAACCATTGATACCTTTCTCGACGAGCAGCAAGCCGATCAGAAAAACTGGATCAAGCAGCTGCACCTCCAACGAGCCGAAGCCCAACAAGCCTACGACCTCATGCATTGGTGCGACCGGCTCAGCCTCATTCTTTGCCGTCACGAGCTACCCGAAATGAGCCGCGCCCTCGAAATTTACACGGGCATGGACGGCCAACGCTACGACGTGATGCGCCCCGTAGATGGTGGCCCGCTTACGGTACATCCTTGGCCTTTTCAGGAAAAGCAGTTCACGGTGAGCGTGGAAGCCAGCCTATTGCATCAGCTCCAATTCAAAGATGACGCCGAACTAGCTAAGGCCCTGCGCGAAGCGCCCATCGAAACACTCACCTGGGAATTCAACAAACACCGCCAAAGCCCCGACAAACCATAGGTAGTTGGTAGACCCTAGCCTCAGATGGAAAGCGTATTCCTACTACACTCTACGCTCCGCACTATAAGCAACGAGAGGAATCTAAGCTAGCTCTTGAAAACTACTAGCTTGATTCCTCTCGTTGCTTTAGTACAGAGTACAGCAGTAGTTGCTACAACTTAGTTACAGGTGTTTTGCTGTCCATGAGGCCGGCGGGCACATCGGTGCTGGCATACACGTGGTCCAGGCGGCGGCCGTCTTTACCATCGGTGCGGTCGGTGGCGAGCTTCAGCGGACCATACTGTTTGTACTCCGACCAGCGGCGGCGGAAAGCCGGTTGCGCGTCGGTGGCTTTCGGGTAGTAGGCCCACTCCTCCACCAACTTAGTTTGGGGGTTGACGAGGACTTCGTATTTATTGTCGGGCGTAACACCGACGTTCTTAAAGGTCATGTTCAGCACCTCGGCCGGCGTGGTGCCATCCATTAGTTTGCCAGGGCCTTTGTAGGTGAGCGTGACACCCGAATCCTTGAGTTTGAAAGGCATTAGCAGCCACCACGAGTTATTCACCCAAATCGGGTACATCTTGTCGAGCAGCTTCTTGCCTTCTTCGGTGTCGGAAATATCCTTACCGTCGCGGTAGGCGTGGCCCTGCTTGGTGTTCAGATTATAGTTGGCCACTAGGCTGTCTTTCTGCCAATGAAAGTCGCCGGTTTTCTTGTCCCATAACTGATAAGAACCATCGAGGAAATCCCAACCTAACAGCCGAGTTTGCTGCCAGGCCGAGTAACCACCCATCTGGCGCATCACTTGGTCGGCGAGGGCTTGCGCTCGTTCGTCAGAGCCCGCTTTGTCGAAACCTTCGGCGGCTGGATACGAAGCCGTGCTGTCGGCAGTGGGCGTCTCCGCCGTGCCCGTAGCGGCAGGTTTCTCGTTGGTGGAGGAGTTGCAAGCCATTAGGCTACCAAGCAACAAGGCCGGCCACAGCGCAGCTAGCCGACGGGTGATATGGAGGACGTTCATAGTCTAAAACAAAGAAAAAATATCCTCTGGTCCTAACTAATACGCTCAACTGATCTGCGCAAACGTCTACTGTTTGATTTGCTGCATCGAACGTCAGGGCCGTAAGACCGTACTAGTCGAAGCGACTCTTCTGAATCACTTGCTTTATGGCCACGCACTACCGCTTCTCCGACATCATCAATACGCTCAAGGCAACGGGCAGTGAGTTTATATCCAACAACTCGTTTCGCCATGCCGCAGCCCTCTCCTACTACACTATTTTCTCGCTGCCACCCCTGCTGCTTATCGTCATCACGGTGGCCAGTTCAGTGTTTGGTGCCGAAGCCATAACGGGGCAGGTGTACGGGCAGATGAAAGGCCTTGTAGGCGCCGATTCAGCTAAATTTCTGCAGGACTCCATTGCTGAGTTTACCAAGCAGCAGAAAAGCGGCATTGCGTCCATTATCGGAATCGGCACGCTTATTTTCGCAGCCACCACCTTTTTCGTTACGCTGCAAGAAAGCATCAACGACATCTGGAATCTGCGCGTGAAACCCCGGAGCGGAATCTGGCAATTCATTCGAGACCGGCTCCTTTCCTTCGGTCTTATTTTAAGTGTAGCGCTTTTACTCCTTATTTCCTTCGTTATTAGTGCCGTCCTCAGTTCCTTCACCGACTATCTGCAACGGCTCTTACCAGAAGTCACCATTATTCTGATTCACTTCGTTGACTTCGCGCTTTCGCTCTTTATCACGTCGCTGCTGTTCGCACTGATCTACCGCTTTTTGCCCGACGCCATCATTCGCTGGCGCGATGTAGGCGTTGGGGCATTCATTACGGCCCTGCTATTTTTGGTAGGCAAGTATTTGATTGCCTTCTACATTGCTCAGTCCAATCCTGGTTCGGCCTTCGGTGCGGCTGGCTCGGCTATCGTGCTGCTGCTGTGGGTGAACTACTCGTCGCTCATTATTTTCTTCGGTGCAGAGTTTACGCAGGAGTTCGCCGATGCCTTCGGTCAGAAAGTGCAACCCAAAGCACACGCCGTGCGCATTGAAACCCGCGAAGTACCCGAAGGCGAATCAAACGAGGAAATCTCAACGGGCCGCCCCCGGGCTGTGGGCCGTTGGAGAAACTGAAAAGTCAGATTTTCAGCATAATAAAGCCCTGCAATCAGCTTACAAAGCCGGTTTTGAACCCAGGATTCAGCATTCTATTGTGCTGTTTAATTGTCTAGTTTTCAAATAGTTTTTTTGCAAGCAAAGGCTTGAGTGTATACTGGAAATGGTAGGTTTACCTACCCATTTATCAAGGATACACTATGTTTTATAAAACGAAATTGGTTCTGGCATTTATAGGATGCTTGACCGGTGTTGTGGCACACGCTCAACAAGACAATTCCAACGTAATAATTGTACACCCTGCCGTTGGTGAAACCATCGACAAGCAAGAGAAAATAGCATACGGTCTATTTCCTTATTACTCGGCTGATATGTTTCGGGAGGCTCGCTTCCTTCGTTTTAAAATGTTCGACAGTACCCAATCTATTACCTTACAAACTACCCTAAGCAATGGTGATGAGCGAATGCGCCCTTTCACGGCCCGTGAGTTCGAGGAGGTGCGCAATACAATTGAGCGTCGCAACCAGGAGTTAAAAACTACTTTAAGTCAGCAACCAGGCAGTGCGCGTGCTGATTCACTGGGTCAGACTTACTCTGTTGAGTTGGTATCGGGCAGTTCTTTCGTTGGGGTGTTAGTCGCGAAACGGGAAACCGAGTTAGATTTTACAACTGCGGATCTAGGTCGTATTACCGTACAGAAACTGAACATTCGCCGGATAGTGCTCCTTTCAACTGCACAAGCTCAGCGTGGCTGGGAGCCAGTTGGTAATGGCACGCGCGTGTTCTTCGCGCCCACCGCCCGAAACTTGCGCAAAGGAGAAGGTTACGTGCAAAATATCGACTTGTTTCTATTTGGCGCCAATTATGGCATCACCGACAATGTTTCGCTCGGTGTATTACTGCCTGTCATTCCAGGACTTGGGGCCGGAGTTGTAGCTGTTACCCCTAAGGTGAGTGTACCTATAAACGAAAAGTTTAACTTAGGAGGTGGGGTTCTCTATGCGCGAGTCTTTGGCTTTAGAGAAAGTGGTGGCGCCGGAATTGGATACGGAGTAGCAACCTATGGTAGTGCTGACAACAATGCTACGCTGGGACTAGGATATGCTTTTGTCGAGGGCGAGCGTGAAAGTACACCTATCGTGGTGGTAGGCGGCGCAACACGTATATCACGCCGTTTTTCGTTGTTAAACGAAACATACATTGCCGGCGATGGCTTTCTCGGATTGATTGGTGGGCGTTTGGCGGCTACCCGCCTGAGCGGCAGTCTTGGCTTCGTGTATGGAACTAGCGTAGGCGGCTTCTACCCAGCCTATGTTGAAATTGCATACCGCTTTGGCAAGAAGTAAGTGCTACTAGCAGGATAACAATACACTAACAAATAGCAAAGCCCTTTCAGCAAATGATGAAAGAGCTTTTTGCTGCGTCAGAAGCGCATGGAATGTCTCTACCTTAGTAGATACTCAGAATATAGGTACAGCAACTTGTGGGCTTTTAGCGCCCGCTCTACGAACTGTCGCTTTAGCTTAGGCACAGGCTGCAATCATACGCTTCCCTAGCCTTATGGATTAGATTATGTTTTCGTATCCTTATCAACTTATCACACCCTGACTTTAGCTCTGGCAAGAGCATTATGGGACTTTCCTCCCAATCATTTTCGAATCTGCTAAGCTACGCTTGCTATTGTGTATATACACCGCTTCTGTCTCGATAGGCACTACTTGTATTTATCTAACACAGTAGAACTTTTATGTTATTTATACTTCGCTTATATAGTATCTTGCGTAGATGAAAAAACTATATACAATAGCCTTATTCTCTCTGCTATTTCTATTGGGAGGACACGCACACGGCATATCTATTACAGCTGATACACTTAGGGGCCAAAGGCAGCTTGTGCAACATGTTTCTCAAACAGTCTGCTCGAAACTTGCTGACGAAGACAAAAAAAGTCCTCTAAGCAAACTTTCACCTGCCGACGCTCAATCTTTGTTTGCGGAAGTTCTTCAAAGTAGCATACGAGAGCATATTGACGAGATGTCAGCTCTTATGACCATTAACAAAATCAACAATCCGCGCAAGTTTGGGGAAGTAGTTGGGCGCGAAGTAGTATTGTTGATGGTCAAGGACTGCCCAATAAGCCAGCCATTGATCATGAGCATCGGCATGGCACAGGTAAAGAACTTGCCTACCATTACGGCTGAAGAAAAGCCAGTTTTGATGATCGTGTCAACCGAAATCTGTCAGCGTCTGGATACAGAAAACGCCAAAAACCCTATTATAAATCGCTCAATTGCCGAGCGCAAAGAAGTAATGCAAACGGTTATGCAAGGTGCTGTACTCAAGCATATAGAAGCCCTATCGAACTACTATGGGTTTAAAGCTATTGGCAACAAAGTTCATATGGAAGGTGTAGGCCGTAAAATAGCCATGCTTATGGCTGATCAATGCCCAAACTACTTAACTCAGATGGGTTTTGATGCAATAGCTAAATAAGCAGGGTTAAGCTGTTTCAGACTTTTCCTTCACAGCTAATTGCCCACAGGCAGCATCAATATCTTTACCACGGCTGCGGCGCAGGTTGGTTTGTACGCCCCGGTCGGCTAGGTACTTCAAGAATGCCATCAGCTTCGCCTCACCGGTGTTGCGATAGTCGGCGTTTTCAATGGGGTTGTACTCGATGAGGTTCACCTTACAAGGCAACCACTTCGAAATTTGGAGCAATTCCTCGGCATCCTGCAACGTGTCGTTGAAGTTCTCGAATACGATGTATTCGTAAGTTACCTTACGGCCCGTTTTCTGGTGGTAGTATTGTAAAGCTTCTTTCAACGCGCCCAGGGAGTTGGCTTCGTTGATGGGCATGATTTCGTTGCGTTTGGCGTCGTTAGGCGCGTGCAGGCTCAGGGCCAGATTGGCTTTCACGTCGTCGTCGGCTAACTTCTTGATCATTTTGGCAATGCCGGCAGTACTTACCGTAATGCGCCGGGGAGCCATGTTCAAGCCGTCGGGAGCGGTGATACGCTCAATGCTTTTCACCACGTTGGCGTAGTTGAGTAGGGGTTCGCCCATACCCATGTACACGATGTTGGTGAGCGGCGTGCCATACTCGGCTTCGCACTGCTCCTTAATGCGTACCACTTGGTCATAGATTTCAGCGGCGTCGAGGTTACGCTTGCGGTCCATGTAGCCGGTGGCGCAGAACTTGCACGTGAGCGAGCAACCCACCTGCGAGCTGATGCAGGCCGTCATGCGCGTGTCGTGCGGAATGAGCACGCCTTCCACGATGTTGCCATCGTAGAGCTTGAAGGCCGACTTGATGGTACCGTCGTTGGAGAGTTGCTTGTTCTGCACCGTCACGCCGTTGATGACGAAGTGCTGGGCCAGCAACTGGCGAGTAGCCAAGGAAATGTTGTTCATCTCCTCGAATGAGGAGGCCGTGTTTTTCCACAGCCACTCGCTCACCTGCTTGGCGCGGAACGGCTTTTCGCCGTGCTCAACCATAAAGGTTTTGAGCTCGTCGGGGCTGATTTTGCGAATGTCGCGTTTGGAAACTACAGGCAGGTCAATCATCATAGCTGCAAAGATACAACGCGTGAGGCAGTTGGGTTCCGGAAAACTAACTTCTCTTAAGGCGTTCCTTCACCTAGCTTTACAGTGAGAGTTACGGCCACTCGGCGGCGGTTTTGCATGCCCGGTGTGAAGCGGGACAGTTTGCTAGCCGCCGTCACTAACGCCGTTTCGCACGCTGCGGACAGCTTGGGTAAATTTTGTTGAGCAGACCAATTTTTAACGCTTTTAACGTCGTAGATGGTGCCGCTGGGTCCAACGGTCAAGCTTACAAAAACTGGGGAAGGAGCAGAACAACCTGCAGAGGCACTAGCACTTCGGAATTCGCGCAGAAACTCAGTCGTGAAGACTTTTATTCCGCCACCCGGATATTCCGGCATACGCTCCACAAAGTTGTAGACCTTAGAGGAATCGAGAGCTACGGGCAGTTTTGCCGGGGTACCCGCTTTGGGAGTTGGCCTTTGAGCAACTGCCTGCCCTACGACCGAGAGAAGTAAACTAGCTAGTAAGAATAGCAGGCTAAGTGGCCGAGTGGATGAGGGCATATGCATGAGAAAGCGGTGGTAGTGAAAGATATTAGATTGCTGACCACAGAAGCTTAACTACCTAATCGCGCCGTTATTTCCTCTGATAAACGCAACAGCTTCCGCGTATTGTAGTCGAAGCGAAGCATGCCGGTTTTGGCGCGGGCTATTTCGCGGCCCTCTTGGTTGTTGACGCTGTACACCACATCAAAGCCGTAGGGGTGCAAGTCACTGGCGGCCAGCTGAATGTGCAGCACGTCGCCGTAGAATGCTTCGCCCTTGTACTCAATAGCCACATCGGCCATAATGTAGCCTTGACCAGTCGCACGGTCTACTTCCGACTGACCTACGTGGTGAAGAAACTGCACGCGCGCTTCGTGCAGTATCCCGAGCAGAGAGTCGTTGCCGAGATGGGCGCCGTAGTTGAGGTCGGTGATGCGGACGGGAATGGCCACCGAGAGCAGGAAGGTTTCGGGTAGATTTACTTTGACGCGAGCCATGAGGAAAGCATAGATGAAAATGAAGCACTGAGCTGCTATTGGCATACGGACCAGCCCAAAAACAAGCCGCTCTACATCTTGTAACGTATATCTTTCTAGCGCCTCTTTTACACTTTATCCATCAGTTCCTCTTTCATGACTACTCCTCATGTAGAAGTCCGCGTCACGGCCGACGGCTCTAGCACGCTGTACGTACCCGAGCTAGACGAGCACTACCACAGCACCCACGGGGCTGTGCAGGAAGCGCAGCACGTATACTTAGGGGCAGGCCTTGAACCTATACTAGCAAGTGCTACCAGCGCGGTGCGGCTACTGGAAATTGGGTTTGGTACGGGGCTGAACGCCTTGCTAACGTTGCAGCGCAGCTTGGCTAGTCTCCAACCTATTCGCTACGATACCATTGAGAAATACCCGCTGCCGCCTGCTGTCATCGAGCAGCTTGGCGTGGAGCGGTACGTGCTCAATCCGGAGTTGCTCGACTATCATCAGCAATTGCACAGCGCCGCTTGGGATACCTTCGCGGTACTTACGCCCCGGTTTGCACTCTACAAGATTGCCGGCGCCCTCCAAGATATTCCCCTGCCCAACGATACCTACCACGTTGTGTACTTCGACGCTTTTGCCCCCGAAAAGCAGCCGGATATGTGGAGCGACGAAGTATTTGCGCAACTCTACACGGCCACAGCGCCAGGTGGTGTGCTGGTGAGCTACTGCGCCAAAGGCAGCTTCCGCCGCAGCCTGAAAGCTGCGGGCTGGCAGGTAGAGAAAATTCCGGGCCCTCCCGGCAAGCGCGAAATGACGCGGGCTAGAAAGCCGCTATGAGCGGCGTGGTAAGTCGCACTTTTTATCGCAACCTATTCTCTTTTCCAATGGCTGACTATCAACCGATTATTGCTTGTCCGAAGTGTAACTGGCAGCCCACCGGCCACGAGAAGGTTTGGCAATGCACCTGCCAGTATCAGTGGCATACCTTTGATACGGCGGGCCAATGCCCCAACTGCCGCAAGCAGTGGCTCGACACTTGGTGTCCAGCCTGCGGTTGTGTTTCCAAGCACACCGAATGGTACCGCGACGTGGAGGTGCAGTGGTTTCAGCAACTCAGCCCAAACTAACTGAGAAAGCAACGTTTAGAGTATTACTTGCGCTGCGTACCACGCTATAGCACGTGTGCGTTGTCGGAGAGGCTTATCAATTATACCTTCTGCGTATGTTGCAGTATCTATGAGTCGAAAATTATTAGAAACGGACGGGTTAGATTGGGTGCGCAAAGGCATCATTAGTCCAGAACAGCATGCTCAACTGCTGGCGCTTTACCCGGCCGAACAACGTGCTATCGGATTATTGCCCTTGTTGGGCAGTTTACTTATTGGGCTGAGTGCATTGAGTGTGGTGGCGGCCAACTGGCAGGAAATGCCGGAACTCATGCGGCTTGGGCTACTACTAGGAACCCTGACGGGCGCCTACGCCGCCGCCGAATACTTTCTGCGCCGTCAGTACGAGGCGTTGGGCATGGGCTTGGTAGGCTTGGGGCTGATTCTATTTGGGGCGAGCATTGTGCTTACCAGCCAGATGTATCAGATTATAGGTTACGATCTTACCGGGTTACTAGCCTGGGCCGTAGTGGGCATCTTGCTGACGTGGCTATACCGCAGCCAGTTCGTGTTTCTGCTCACCGTTGTTATTGGGGCATAGTGCAGGGCTACAACACGGGGCAGTTGGGTGTATTTAGTTATTTCACGGCGGCTCTCACGGCGGGCGGCTTGGGCTACTACTGGTGGCGCCGCCCCGATTCGCTATTGGGAGGCGTATTGGCCACGGGCTTGCTCTGGCAAACAGCTTTGCTGGTAAACCACTTGCACGTCAAAATCACGTGGTTCTTTGTACCAGCTATGTTGATTTATGCGGCAGGTGATTGGCAAACCGACCGGCCCGCCGGCCGCGCTCTGCAAGGTCCACCGCTAGTAGCCGCGTTCTTGTTTACGCTTGGGCTGGCTTTGTTCGGCGAGGCAGACACGTACGCCGGGGAATTGCGGCCACCGCTGCTGGCCTATCTGGCGGCGCTGGGGGCGGTGCTGGCCCTGTCGCTCTGGGGCAAGCGTGCCCGAGGCCGCCTGAGCAGTGCCACCGACTGGCTTCTGCTGTTGCCGGGCTTTTACCTGCCGGGCGGGTTGCCGCTGGCCGTAGCGACGCTGGTGGTGCTGTACGCCTATTCGGGGTCGGTGCTGGCCCGCGCCCACAACGAGCACAACCCGGACCGCGTGACGCTGGGCACTGCCTTGTTTATTCTGACAACGGCCGTTGCCTACTTCAAGCTCACGTGGGGCTTTATGGATAAGTCGCTGTTTTTCTTGCTGGGCGGGCTATTGCTGCTCGGCTTATGGTGGTTTTTGCGTCGCCGTGCCACCCAAACATTTTCGGTGAAAGCTCCCGACTAACTCATGCCGACTTCTCCCGAATCCGTCCCTTCGAATACCGCTACGCCGGTTGCTGCCGTCCTGCCTACCCTCGCCCCGCTGCCGCAAATGCAGGAGTCGCGCCGGCGGCAGGGTGTGCGGTGGTTGGTAGTAGCGCAAGTGCTGTTTGTGCTGGCGGTGGCGGCGGCGGGCTATGCTACGGCTTCCTTTGGCCGTACTATCACGCTGCGTAGTACCCCCGTCGACCCGCGCGACTTACTCTACGGCGACTACCTCAACCTAAACTACAGCATCAGCCAGATTCCCGGTCACTTGTGGCGCGGCCCTGATATGCCACGCCGTAAACAGGCCGTGTACGTGGTGCTAGAATCTCGGCAAGGCAATTACGAAGCCGTCGGGGTGTATCCGCAGGAGCCCACTGTGCCTGCCAACCAAGTAGTGCTCCGGGGTTGGGTGGCTGATGCCTTTCGGCGCAGTATACGCCTGCGTTACGGCTTCGAGCGGTACTATGTACCCGAGGACACTGGCCGCAAGCTGAAACCCAAGCAAACGTTGCGGGTGCAAGTCAGCATTGCACCGTGGGGGCAAGCACGCATCAAGCAGGTGGATGTACAGCCAGTTTCTCCGCCTTCAACAGTCGCACCGTAATGCCCTTGAAGATGGTACGGCCGGTGCTGCTTTGGTTGTTGGTGTCGTTGGTGCTAGCAGTTTTGCTGGCAGGAATCTCGTTAGGATTCGGCTTGCTGCTGCAGCCGCAGCTGGATATTCAATTGCACAACACATATTTCGTGGTGCAGCCCCTGCTCCTGATAGGCGTATTGTTTCTGCTTCTGCTCTTGGTATTTGGCTTTCTTATGCTGCTGCGAAGTCAGTATCCCCTTCAGACCTACCTGTTGCTTGCAGCAGTTAGCGCGCTACTGATCGGTATAGTTACCCTCTTGATTTCCTCGCTGACTACGAGCGGCATGGTTGGCTGGACAGTTTACCCACCTTTAAATGCCACTGACTCACAACTTACCTCTTCTATAAATCCTTACCAGTTGCTCCTAAACGGCGCGTATGCCGTGCAACTCTTGGCGGTAACGACTCTTGGCTATAGCTGCTACCGAGTTGGCAAACTAGCCGCTTCCCACTGATACAGTAGTGAAGCGGCTAGTTTGCCAATACTTATAACGAATTGTCTTCCAGCAGCTTTTTGTCGTCAGCAGACAAGTCTACCAACGCATATTTCTGCTGATCGGTGATGGTCATCTCATCAAGTGCATCCACTAGCTCCCGGTATTTGGCATCTTCACTGGCCTTGATAAGCACGGTAGGCGCTGGCAACTGCCGTTGCCGCTCAAGCAGTACCCGCCGCAACCCGTCCGAGCCGAAAGTAGTGGTGTGCAGCGTAGCCGGATTGGCGGCGGTGTTCAGGCCAAAGAAGTAATGTACTTGACCATTTTTGCCTAGAATCAGGGTAAGCGCCACTTTTTCAGAAACAGGAGTGCGAGGCCCCTTGCCATCAGGCATAGCTAGTTCCATCACCGTAGGCTTACTGAATGAAGCCGTTAGGATGAAGAAGGTGAGCAACAGGAAGGCCAGGTCGACCATGGGCGTCATGTCGATACGGGTCGACATTTTTTTGCGGCGGGGCTTGGTGCCGCGGCCAGCGGGAGCGGAGGATTGAATTTCAGCCATAACAAGAACAGTATATAGTGAATGAACACCCAAGCAACGGCACGCTGCAGCTGCTTATTGTTGGCTATTCAGGCGCTGTTTACTGTATTTCGTGTAGCAACCTTACTGCTTCTAAAACCACCTCACCTCTTCGGGTGTCACGCACGCGTTGAGTTGCACATCACCCAACCAAGCATCCGTGATTTTGGGAACGGGTGGCTCTAGACTTAGCCCAATACGAAGCACCTCAGGACGACATTCCAGCAAGAACCGGTCATAAAATCCTTTGCCGTACCCTACCCGGTGGCCCTCCTCGTCGAAGGCCAGGAGCGGCACTAGTACAGCATCAAACTGTTGCGGAAAAACCTCAGCGGCCCCAACTGGCTCAGGAATGCCCCATCGGTTCCCAACCAAGGTGGTAGCAGGAGTGAGATGATAATGGCGCAAGCTTTGGCCATCAGGCTGTACCACGGGCACGGCGAGCTGTACAGGTAGCTTCCGCTCCCAAATTCGGTGAATTATGCGCCAAGTATCGGGCTCGTGTTGCTGCGGAATCGGGAGAAATACGTGCAGCCACTTCCACGCTCCTACCGCGAAATTTTCAAGTAAGCGCTTCTGCAATTCGGCGCTTCGTCGTGCCAATTCGTTGGCCGGCAACGCGCGGCGGCGCGCCAAGGCAGCGCGCCGCAAATCTGCTTTAAGCATACTAGGCAACATACGCTTTGGCTTGCGCTTCTATTCTTCCTCCAACACAGTGAACTCCAATGCCAACGGGTCGAATGCCTCCAGCAACTGGTCGATAAACTGTGGGTTGTTGATTAGGATGCTGAGCACGTTATCGATTCGCTCCTGGAGCTGGCCATCGGGCATGAGCTTGTCTTTGAGGGCAGCGAGCTGGCTGTACGCTGTTTCGTGCTTGGCTTCTGCCGCTTTGCTAAGGCGTTTTTCCAAACCAGCTAAGCTGCTAGCAGCTTTCTGCTGCTCGGCCGCTACGGTGCGCACCAAGGTAGGGTCGAGGCGCTGGGCCAAGTCTGAAACTTCCTTGAACACGGCTGCCAGCGCCTGCTGCTGCGCGGCCAGACTGATTTCTTCTTGCCCCAACGATGCACCTACTTGCTTCTTCAAGTCGGGCAACGGCCGGAAGATATCCGTGGCCGACAGGCCGAGCTTGCGCAGCTTACCCGCACTGGCTTTCCCAATGTACTGAGCCGAATTACGAAGCAGCAAAATTGGAAACGGCACTTGATTGTCGGCAAACACTTGCTTCAGCTGAAACCAATACGCAACCTCCGCTCCGCCCCCGATATAACACAGGTTGGGTAGGAGCAGCTCTTGGTACAGTGGCCGGAGCACCACGTTCGGGCTAAACTGCTCGGGATGTTGCCGAGCCAGTTCCAGCAACTCTTCCTGAGTATGACATCGGTTGGTGTTGCGCACGGTTATTTGCACGCAGTCGGCGGCCGCATCGTATTCCAGCCGCTCCCGCTTGCCAGTATCCGTCAGGAAAAACAAGTTTAGCGGGCGCGAATACACCTGCGGTTTGAAACCAGCAGCTTCCAGCTGCGCATTGGCAGCTTGCACCGCTTTATTGGAGGCTTGCTCTAGAATTTCGCGTTCCAGTACGGGTACCAAGGCCTGCTTTAGCTCGGGTCTATCGGCATCAAGACTAACCAAGCCGTACTGCCCAAACAAACTGTGCGTGAGCTGGCGCATCGCATCGGCAAGCGTGCCCGACTCCTGATACGCCTCGTGGAAAGCAGCGGGCACATCAGCGGGCAACTGGTCTAGTAATTCTTCGCGCAGGCCATCGAGCTTCAGCCGTCCTACTGGCCCACCTTGTTCGGCGGAGTTCCATTCGTACTTCTTCCCGAACAAGTGCAGATGGTTGATTTCAGCGAAGTCGTGGTCTTCGGTGGCCATCCAGTACATCGGCACGAAATCGTACTGCGGATATTGCTCTTTCAGCTGACGACTAAGCTTAACAGCCGTTACTATTTTGTACACGAAGTACAACGGGCCCGTTAGCAGATTGAGTTGGTGACCCGTGGTGATAGTGAAAGTGGTGTCCTTTTCCAGCAAATCAAGGTTTGACTGCACCTGCTCGTGCACGTGGGGCAGAATCGCGTATTGCTCTCGAAGGGCTGTTACCAGCCGCTGCCGGGCTTCGGGCGTGTATTGTGCTTTTTTCTCCTCTACTTGCGCCGCAAATTCATCGAGGGCTGGGAAGCGGTGGTAGAAAGGACTCAAGGCTTCGTGCCGGGCCAGATAAGCGGTAAGCAAGGAAGAAAACGCGCCGGTATCGGCGTAGTGCAGGGTCGTGACAGACATACAATGGGGAATAATTCGGCTATAACCGGCCAGCCGCCACAAAGTAACTGGCAATTTGTGGGATCAGCTTCAACTAAGGGTATCTCACGCCACAGAATCACTACCTGTATATAGTAAATATATCATATATCAATGATTCAGGATAAATTGACTGTGCTCATAACTTACTCAAAAACTGCAACCATAGCCATCATTTTAACGTAGAATTAATTGAATTTTAGTATTCAATCCATGTAGTCAGCCTATTCAATATAACTATTTAATGAATATTGAATTTATAGGCAAAAAGAATCGATTTATTTTGCATCAAGTCCATATACTTTTGCAATATTTGAGCATTAAAACGTTTTAATGCCGAGTGTTTATGCAGTCCAGCTCTCAACAGCCCAAAATTTATTTTCCTAATTTAGACGGATTACGCACCTTAGCTTGCTTAGGAGTTTTTGCTTTTCACGGTCTCGTAGCTACTGCTCCTGGGGAGTCAGCATCTTTCCCAGCGTTTAGCGTTTTCAATAAAGGCACTCTAGGCGTCAATTTTTTTTACGTGCTATCAGGCTTTCTGATCACGTATCTTCTCTTAGACGAGGAACAACGGCACCAAAGAATTAATCTTCTTGATTTTTATCGCCGCCGTATCCTGCGCATCTGGCCTGTATTTTACATGGTCATTGTGTATGGTTTTTTTGTGCATCCGCTTGTCATGCACTTGTTCCATATGTCCCATCATGAAAACGCGAGCTTGGGCTTGCACATGGTTTTCTTGGGCAATATGGACTCCGTGTGGAAGGGAGTACAGCCAGCCGCTGGTAGCCTAGCTGTGTTGTGGTCTGTAGCCGTTGAAGAGCAATTCTATCTGGTATGGCCCATCTTATTGATGTTCCTTTTCCGCCGTTGGCGGCCCGGTGCGTTTTTGCTGATCATGGCAGCTTCCTTCTGGTTTCGCTTCACGCACCAAGCTAATTTCTTCCTGACCTACCGCCATACTTTCGCTGTTATGTCGGATATGGCTATGGGTGGCGGGGCAGGTTGGCTTTGTTTTCGTTATCCGGCTTTCCGCCAATTCATAGCGGGGTGGTCGCGCTGGACTATCACGGGTATTTATGTGCTCGGCTTGTTGACGTTAGGCCCCCAGAAGTTTCTCCCTTCGGCAGTAAAAGCAGTTACCGATCAGCACATCACCCAATCCTTCTTTTTTGTCCTGGTTATTCTAGAGCAGAATTACGCTACTCGGTCTTGGTTTAAAATCAAAAACATTCCCTTCCTAACGTATTGGGGAACCTTCACCTATGGTTTCTACTGTCTGCACAGTATCGTGCTTGAATTGCTAGCCCTCAGCTCGCACCAGCTGCACATTCCTTCTACTCCGCTCAATACGGTCATTCGGGTTGCTATTGCCTTACCGCTCAGCGCCGGATTGGCTTGGTTAAGCTACACCTACTTCGAAAAGTATTTCCTGCTTCTGAAGAACAAACGCAAGCCCGCTACCGAACAAGCTGGCAAAGCCATGAAGCAAGTCATTACCCCATCAGGCCAGCTCATGCAATTGGACTTAGGAAGCCCTTCTGCATAAGCAGCACCACCTCAACAAAAAAGGCGTCCTTATAGAAAGGGCGCCTTTTTTGTTGGGAGACAGTATCAGTTACGAAACGAGTTGCCCGTACAAATCGAAATCAGATGCTTCGTTGATCTTCACGTTGGCAAAGTCGCCGAGGCGGACGAACGTATTTTTGGTGGCAGGTACCAGCACTTCGTTGTCTACTTCGGGGGAGTCGAACTCAGTGCGACCCACAAAGTAGCCGCTTTCCTTTCGGTCAAAGAGCACCTTGTACGTCTGCCCAACTTTTTGCTCGTTTAGCTCCATCGAAATGCCTTGCTGCAATTCCATGATTTGGTCGGCGCGGTCCTGCTTTACATCGGCCGGTACATCGTCGGGCAGCGAGAAGGAATGCGTGTTGTCCTCGTGCGAGTAAGTGAAGATGCCAAGCCGGTCGAAGCGGGTTTGCTCCACAAAGTCGTAAAGGTCTTCAAAGTCCTGTTGCGTCTCGCCGGGGTGGCCGGCAATAAGCGTAGTGCGCAAAGCAATAGTGGGCACGCGCTGACGGATGGTATCTACCAGCTCGATGGTGCGCCGTCGGCTGATGCCACGCCGCATCGTCTTTAGCATGTTGTCGGATACGTGCTGCAATGGCATATCCAAGTACTTGCAAATGTTGGAGCGCTCGTTCATTACGTCCAGCGCCTCCAACGGAAACTGCGACGGATACGCGTACTGCATCCGAATCCACTCGATGCCGTCTACGTCCGAAAGATGGCGCAACAAGTCGGCTAGTTTCCGCTCGCCATAGGCTTGCAGGCCATAGTAAGTCAGGTCTTGCGCAATCAGAATCAACTCCTTGGTGCCCATGCTCGCCAAGCGTTTGGCATCCCGCACCAATTCTTCGATAGGCCGATCTACGTGCTTGCCGCGCATCAACGGAATAGCGCAGAACGAGCAAGGACGGTTGCAGCCTTCCGCAATCTTGAAGTAGGCGTAGTGCTGCGGCGTGGTCAGCAGCCGCTCTCCTACTAGCTCGTGCATGTAGTCGGCTTCCAGCGTCTTCATCAACTGCGGCAACTCCAGCGTTCCGAAGTAGGCATCTACCTGCGGAATCTCTGCTTCTAAGTCATCCTTATAGCGCTGCGAAAGGCAGCCCGTCACGTAGAGCTTCTGCAGCTTACCGGCCTCCTTTTCGTCGGCGTAACGCAGAATGGTATCAATGCTTTCTTGCTTGGCGTTATCGATGAAACCGCAAGTATTGATAATCACAATGTTGGCGTCGCTCTTGTCGGCTTCGTGCGTCACCTCGAATTGGTTGGCGCGGAGCTGCCCCATGAGCACTTCCGAGTCGACTATGTTCTTGGAACAACCAAGGGTAATGACATTGACTTTATTGGCCTGCTGGCTTCTAACTTTCATACGTTGATTTTTTGTTGTCCCGAGCGAAGCAAAGGACCTCCTCTAATCGGAACAAACTGGTTGTGAACGACAATCCGTTCTATCGTTTCGTTCCGACTAAAGCAGGTCCTTTAATTTGTCGAGGGCAACAACACTGTTATGATGTGTGCTACTTCTTGAATAATGAGTTGACGAAAGTGCGCCGGTCGAACAACTGCAAGTCGGTCATCTTCTCTCCCACCCCGATATAACGCACCGGTACTTGCAGCTGGTCGCTGATGCCAATGACCACGCCACCCTTAGCAGTACCATCAAGCTTGGTGATAGCCAAGGCCGATACTTCCGTAGCTTTCGTGAATTCTTTGGCTTGCAGAAAAGCATTCTGCCCGGTACTACCATCAAGCACCAACAGCACCTCGTGAGGCGCATCCGGAATCACCTTCTGCATCACGCGCTTGATTTTATTCAGCTCGTTCATCAGGTTCACCTTGTTGTGCAGACGACCCGCCGTGTCGATAATTACGACGTCGGCACCCAGTTCAACACCTTGCTTGATGGCATCGTAGGCCACAGAAGCCGGGTCAGTGTTCATGCCGTGCGAAATAACGGGTACGCCTACTCGCTGCCCCCAAATAATGAGCTGGTCGACGGCGGCGGCCCGGAACGTATCGGCGGCTCCTAGCACTACCTTTTTGCCTGCACTGTGAAAACGATGGGCCAGTTTGCCAATGGTAGTGGTTTTACCCACTCCGTTTACGCCCACTACCATAATCACAAAGGGCTGGCCGGGACTGTCGGGCCGGTCGAGGATGGCGTTAGAGCCGGAGGTACGATTGTCTTGCAACAAATCCACAATTTCCTCGCGCAAAATACGGTCCAGCTCCGAGGTGCTAACGTACTTGTCGCGGGCCACGCGCTTCTCGATACGGTCGATGACTTTCACCGTGGTATCAATGCCAACGTCGGCGTGTACTAGCAAGGTCTCTAGGTCGTCGAGTACCGCTTCGTCGACGGTAGCTTTGCCCACTACGGCTTTGCTGAGCTGGTCGAAGAAGCTGGTTTTGGTTTTTTCCAGCCCTTTATCCAACGACTCCTGTTGCTCCTTGTTTTCCTTGTCTTTTTTGAAAAAATCGAAGAGGCCCATGAGATAGGGTGTAACGCAAAGCTCCAGCTTCGCGCAGCGTGGTGGCGGTTAAACGAGTACCCATACGAAGTGTGGTTTCACTCGTCCGACGATTACGAAGCTGGAGCTTCGCACTACATATAACGCAAAAAAGTCCCACACTGGCGGGACTTCTTCACTTCGGTCAGGGGGCCACGAGGGCGCTGAACTACTTAACGCCAGTGCTTAAGTACTCCTGCACTTTGTCAACAGGCACCATTTCCTCACGGAAGGTGTAGGCACCAGTCTTATCGGATTTAACGGCGCGAATAACTTTCGCCCAGTCTTTACCGCCTGCTACTTTCAGGGTTGCTACTACTTTCTTAGCCATAACTCAATTACTTGATTTCCTTGTGAACGGTCATCTTCTTGAGCACGGGGTTGAATTTTTTCAATTCAATGCGCTCAGGCGTGTTCTTGCGGTTCTTGGTGGTGACGTAGCGCGAGGTGCCCGGCTGACCCGAGTTCTTGTGCTCGGTGCATTCGAGGATTACCTGCACCCGGTTTCCTTTCTTAGCCATCTCGACGGGGTTTTTGGGATTAAGGACTGCAAAGGTACAGGTCTTTTCGGAATTGACAAACACTCAAGTCAATAATGTAGTTGCGAATATCACTTTGACATTCACTACTCTACCATTGGCTTACTTGTTTTACTCCCTTTATTCAGCAACTCAGAAGGTAGCGCTATAAGCTATAGGTAGAATATTCGGCTCCACAGCTTAATGAAGCGCTTATATCTTACTTCAAAGCTGGCAGCTTAAAATTATCGAGGGCACTCGACTTAGCCATCAGTGCTTCTATTTCGGCTACCGTGCGTGGTGCCTCTTTGGAAAGATTTTCGGCACCGGTAGCAGTGATAAGCACGTCGTCTTCGATGCGGACACCAATATTCCACCACTTCTTATCACAAGGGCTGTTTTCCGGGATATAAATGCCTGGCTCCACCGTAATAACGTTTCCGGCCTTGAGTGAGCCATAGTTGCCTCGGTCGTGCACATCGAGACCTAGGTAATGACTGGTGCCGTGCGGAAAGTAGCGGCGCATTTCCTCAGGCTTCTGAATAATGCCAAGCTTTATCAGCCCCTCTGTTACCACTTGCTGCGCGGCCTTGTTGGGAGCTTGAAACTGATTGCCCGGCTTACATTCCCGAATGGCTGCATCTTGGGCCGCTAATACTACTTCGTATATCTGGCGTTGGGCGGCGCTGAATTTGCCAGAGGGTGGCGCCGTGCGAGTCACATCGGCGGTATATCCATGGTACTCGGCGCCGCAATCCATAAGCACCAAGTCGTTGCCAAGGCGCGGCTTATCGTTGGTTTCGTAGTGCAGGATGCAGCCGTTGTTACCGGCTCCTACAATGCTGGGGTACCCTTCGAACTCGGCACCATATTGCTTATACACATACTCATGAAGGCCCTGTACTTCCATTTCGCCCATATCAGGACGCATGGCCTTCATCACTTCTTGCTGACCTATTGCGCTAATCCGGACGGCTCGGCGTAGCAGGTTCAACTCTTCAGGAGTCTTCACTGCACGCATTTCATCTAGTGCCTCATTAAGCATTGCCGTTTCGAAGCGGCTGGTGGGGCGGGCTGCTACAGCCTTTTGGCGCTCGGCATCAGTGGTAGCCTGAAGATAATTCTGCAGGTAGGTATCTGCCGCTAAAGCTGGCTGCGTCTTAATCAAGTTTTCCAGGTAGGCTTTTACCTTGGGTGCATTTGTAACACCATACTGTTCAACGGAACGGTAAACATCAGCCTTCTTGGCATCATATGCGGCCGGAATGCCAGCCTGCTGGCGGAAACTGGCTATAAGGTCGTACAAGTCGGCAGGGTCCTGCGAATCATCTCGTACATCGGTAGGCAAGTCCAGGAAATGAATGCGTTGAAAGTCTGCCCACCGAATGCCGGTACCGGCAAAATCGGTGTTGTTGGCCACGTACTGCAGCTTCAATTGTTGCGTTGTGCCTTCTACGCCCAAGCGCCGGCCCGTCCAAGATTCTGCTTTAGGGTCGCGCGGCTGCACAAACAAGGCTTCTGTAATGCCTGATTGGCTTCCTACTGCATGTGGCTCCTTGAAGAGCACTAGCACGGCATCGGGCTCGTCGTAGCCAGTCAGGTAGTAAAAATCGGGGGCTTGATGATATATATAATTAACATCGTTAGCGCGGTTGCGGACGGGTGCTGCGAACAGCACTGCTACTGAACCCGCAGGTAGTGCTTGTCGCAGCAACTCGCGCCGGGCCTTATGAAAGGCTGGATCTAAGAAGTCGGTGGGGCGACCGGGGCCCGCTGCCCGTTGAGCATATCCATCAGCTAGTGAGGCGCATAAGGCGAAGGCCAACAACAGCGGGCAGAGAAACCGATTCATAAAGAAAGGCAGAAGTATAAGAGCGAAGCTAGGCAGATACAACAAAGACGCGTACCCGAACCGAAAAATTGCTTTTCAGTTCGGGTACGCGTCTGTTATTCTTTCGCTCTAGGTAAGCCGAAGAGACTAGTAAACGATGAAGCCTTGCTCTTTAGCCTTCTTCAGGACCGACATGATGCCGTTCTTGTTGATGGTGCGGATGGTGCTAGTAGCTACTTTCAACGTTACCCAAGAATCTTCCTCGGGGATGTAGAAGCGCTTCTTCTGCAAATTCGGGTAGAATTTGCGTTTGGTCTTATTGTTAGCGTGCGACACGTTGTTGCCTACGCGGGTACGCTTGCCGGTCAAATCACAAACTCGGGCCATGATATTTGAAGGTTGAGGTTACAATGCTAGAAACAGGGGCGCAAATATCGGTATAAGTTTGACAATAGCCAAATGTCTCCCCAACAAGTCGATAGGAAAATAAGGACTTGCTTTTATGACATGTCCGTTTCACTGAAACAGAAACTTAGAAAACCGTAGTTTTGCCAACTGCTGACTTAGTTGAGATAGTCAGCCTTCTCTTGTAACTACCTGCTCTCATGCTGAAGGAACTCTATCAGTTTGTATCGCCCAAATACCAGAATCTGTTCTTAGAGTATAAAGTTAGCTTCGAGCCCCGATACGGTCATGGCAAGCCCCCCCATCAGCCCCTTTATGACCTCATCAACCGGCACCGCGAAACATACCGGGAGCTACTTAACGGCATACTAACCTACAAGTCCATCTTCGAGCAGGTGAAGGACGCAAAAGTCGAAACTGACTCCAAGCAGCCAGCCTGGAATAACACCTTTCTGCCAGGCCTCGATATAGTAGCCATTTATGGAATGCTCGCGCATTTTAAGCCAGCGCAATATGTAGAAGTAGGCTCGGGCAACTCCACCAAAGTAGCCGCTAAGGCTATCCGCGACCAGCACCTGCCTACTCAGATTACATCTATTGATCCTTATCCGCGGGCGGAAATAGACCAACTCGCGCAACATGTGGTGCGTAAACCCTTCGAGGATACTGACTTCTCTTTCCTGTATTCGCTGAAGGCCAACGACATTCTGTTTATCGACAACTCGCACCGGGTGTTGCCAAACTCCGACTCCATGGTGTTCTTCCTCGAGGTGCTTCCTCGCTTGGCTCCCGGTGTCATAGTGCACATTCACGACATCTATTTACCTTACGACTATCCGCAATTCATGTGCGACCGGGCGTATTCCGAGCAATACATGCTAGCAGCTTTCATACTCGCTAATCCTGACAAGTACGAAACCATTCTGCCAAACTACTTTATTAGTCAAGACCCAGAGCTGAGTGGCATCCTTACTCCGCTTTGGCAGCAACCCACTTTGCAAGGGGTTGAAACCCACGGTGGCTCCTATTGGCTGCGCGTAAATTAAGTTGATGTAAAGTAGCTATTTACACTATACAACTCGCGAATTAAAGCAGAAGGGAGCGGCACTAGTGCCGCTCCCTTCTGCTTTACCGAGTATATCTAGATATCTCATAATGTGGTAGCGTATAAACCACTTAAACTATGCTTGAATAAGAAGTGAGTAGCGCCATAAACTCAGAAATAGTAGGTAGCTAAGCGTCCTCTTACTCGAGTAACTTTTCTTATGGCAAGCTACTCAATTCAAAAGCCTGCCGCATCACATGTAGATGTGACACGGCGAGCTCATTAATGGCAATTAGAGCTACAGCTGAGAAGTGAGTGTAAAGTTGTGCTTGCTGCGGGCGGGTGCTACTTAGTTGGCTTAGCTTTGCGCCAAGGGCAGTGCCGGCATCCATTACCACAGCAGTTGCCGCGACGCCGGTGATACTGCTCCGTGAAAACCATATAGCCTTCGGGCGTAAGATAGTAGTCGCCGGGTTGGAGGGGTTGAGCTAGAAACGCAGAGCTAGGCATAGAACAGGTGCAGCAATCAAACAAGATGTAAAGTTCCACCATAATTTCTTAGCCGAGCAGTGGAAACAATAAGTTGTCGGCTCACTGCTCCTATTCAATCTTCGTGACCAGGAATTATGGCCGCACCGGTTTGCTGCAACTCTTTAGCTTCCTGCGCTAGGCGCAGCTGCTCGTTCGAGGAAGGTTCCTTAGGCAACTTATCTAGGTCGGGCTGTCCGGCATCCACCCAACAGGTATACCAGAAAGCCCCAATTAGGCGTTGCGCCAGCCTCATTTGCCGCTCTACTTGGCCGGTAAGCCGCTGATGATATTCGCGGCTGAATTCGCGAGAGTACACCCGCACCGTTTGATTGTTGCGCTCCTCAAAACCATACTTCTTATCGTCGGCAAACTTGCTCGTCAGCTCCTTTTCAAACCGCAACACCGAATCGACAGCGGCATTAGAGCGGGCTATGGTTGCCCAAATCGTTTTGGATGGGGAATCCAAATAATGCGCCGGTCCAGTAAAGAAGTCATAATTGGCCGCCAGAATTTCAGGTAGCCTGGACTCCCAAAAACCGTGGATACCCCGTTGGCCTGTCAGCTGACCATTGTAGTTGTGCGTAGTATGCAGCGGCACACAGGCATCGGCAATGTAGTGCCCTAAGTCAGCCGACAAACTCAAAATTCGGTCGGCATCCCGCTGGCGGAAAGCTTCCGTGAGTTGGCCTTTCATCCGGACCACTTGCCACGGCACAATACCATGTCGCATCAAAGAATCTTCGCCGTACTTAGCTACTGCATCGGCATACGAGCGAGGCAGCTTGGCCAGAGCGGAATCACCGTACACATCCACATCCAGAAAGTGGCGAGCAGCTTCACCAGGCACCACGGAACGACGAGAATCGGGTCGGGTGGCATTGTTGGTGAGGTATTCGATGTTGGTTTTATAGAACCCAATCATCTCAGGCGGCAACGTAAATACCGCCAGCCGGTTGATGAGCCGGTGCCCGAAAAAACCCCACGCCTGCGGTTGTTGTGGCCACAAACACAAAAATGCAAGTAGCAATAGAGATAGTACGCGAGACATATAGCTTGAACAATACCAATATAAGCAAGAAAGATAATGAACATCCATTATCTAACCAAGAAGCTGAAAACCAGCAAGTAGTTAACCCTGTATAAGCTGGGTGCGAATGACACTAATCTAAAGCTAGCTATTGCACTGTATTTGCAGTGGTATAATAAGTACTAAGTTGATAATAGTAGCTTTGAATAAAACCGAAAAGCCAGTTTCGAATGAAACTGGCTTTTGAAATAAAGTAATTACTGAGTGTCTACCGGCGTCCTTGGCTGGCAAAGCGCATACGATAATCGGCATTCACGTCGCCTTTGCTGATGCGGGTGAGTTTGCCTTTGATAAGTTGTTTCTTGAAACCTGAAATCTTGTCGGTGAACAGAACACCTTCGAGGTGATCATACTCGTGTTGAATAACACGAGCCGTCATACCGCTAAAAGACTCTTCATGCTGCTGCCGGTTTTCGTCTTCATAGCGGAGCAGAATGGTTTCGGGGCGGTATACCATTTCGCGTACGCCCGGAATGCTGAGGCAGCCCTCCTCGAAACCCCATTCTTCGCCGGTTTCACTCACCATCTTTGGATTGATGAAAGCTCGCTTCACAGGTTTTTCGGCGTCGGGTAGCGGCTCGCCGGTTTCCTCATCCTCGGTATCAATCATTGGTTCCGAGTCGATGACGAACAAGCGGATGCTTTTGCCTACTTGCGGCGCGGCTAGTCCCACCCCGTGGGCGTGGTACATGGTTTCAAACATATCCTGTACGATTTGCTTCAACTCGTCGGCCGGGAGGTCTTGCGGAATGTCTTTGGCGCGCGCTTTCAGTACAGGGTCGCCAAAGGCAACTATGGGATATATCATTGGGATGCGAGGAAAGATTGCAGGATAAGGGTAGCACTAACCCGGTCTACGGTGGCTTTGTCGCGACGGTCCTTTTTGTTGAGTCCACCCGCTAACATTGCCGCGTGTGCCATACGCGAAGTGTAGCGTTCATCTATCTCGTGGATGGGCACATCGGGAAACTCGCGGCGCAGACTTCGTATCAAGCCAACCACGGCGCTGGTGCTATCAGTTGCTTCGTTGAGAAGGGTTTTAGGCATCCCAACTACAATTGCCGCTAATTGTTCGCGCTGATGGTAAGCTTTCAAATAAGCAAGTAAATCCTTGCTGTGCACCGTATCGAGGGGCGTGGCAATGAGTTGTAGTGGGTCCGTTACGGCGAGTCCGACACGCTTATTGCCATAATCGATGGCGAGGATACGGCCCATCACGAGAGGATATGCAAAGTGATACTACAGCGCAGCTAGTATGCTACCGCCTCAAAGATACAACAGACCAATAGAATCAGCGGGTTCTTGGCCGCATCACCTTAGCTATGCCTATGATTAACTCTATTTACTATCTACAATTATTATATAAAATAAATGCCAAATATCAGCTGCTTGTTTTTGGCAGATAACTAAAATCAAAAGTAGTACCATAGAATTACAAACAGCCTTTTTAATGATTTTTAGTTTGTTATAAAGATAGAATTGTATTGTTATTTGAAGTTTTAAGCATGGATATTACTAGTCTAGATTTCTTAGAAATGTTTTAATATTTTTGACTACTTCATTTCTTCGAAGCGTATTGTCACTCACACCTCTACTCGCTTAGCATCATATGACAATAGAGCCTACGCCTCAGCCAACGTCTGCATCAGAGCCAAAGCCCCGCAACTCGCGGCGGCAGGTACGACAGCCGCTGTTGCTAGCTCTTGCTTTGGCTTGCGGGGTACTGTTGGGTTCTAATCCGTTTCGACCGTCCAGCCAAAATCCTGACGGCACAGTTCGCGGTTACCTCAAGTTCAAAGAGATTCTGTCTTATGTCGACCGCGACTATGTAGACTCAGTAGATGCCGAGGCGTTATCGGATTACGCTATTGCCCGAATGCTAGAACAGCTTGACCCGCACTCGGTATTCATCCCTGCCAAGCAGCAACAGCAAGCCTCGTCTTTTCTACAGAGCGATTTCGATGGCGTGGGCGTGGAGTTCAACATCTTCCACGATACTGTAACGGTGGTTGCGCCATTAAGTGGCGGACCAGCAGAACTCTCTGGCTTGCAGCCCGGCGACCGAATAATGGCGGTTAATGGGGAGCGAGTTTCCGGAATCCACATCACCACCGAGCAGATGTTTGGAAAGCTGCGCGGCACGCGGGGCTCGAAGGTGGTCTTGCAGTTGCTGCGTCATCACCAGGTTAAACCGCTGAATGTGGCTGTTATCCGCAACCGCATCCCCAACAATTCGGTGGATGTCTCTTATCTGCTCGATAAGCAGACTGGCTATATCAAAATCAGCCGCTTCGCTAGCGGCACCTACGATGAGTTCAAGCAAGCCCTCGGTGACCTGCGCCGCCAAGGCATGACCAGCCTAGTGCTTGACCTGCGCGGCAACCCAGGCGGCTACCTCGACCGCGCAACCAAACTAGCCGATGAATTTATTGGCGGCACCCGCAAAATAGTCTACACCGACGGCAAGGGTGACCAGTACGACACTCAGACCTTTTCGCGGGTAGCCGGCGAGTTCGAAGAAGGCCCGCTGGTGGTACTCGTAGACGAAGGCAGTGCTTCGGCCGCAGAGGTAGTAGCCGGCGCTTTGCAGGACCACGACCGGGCGCTGGTAGTTGGCCGCCGCACCTACGGCAAAGGCTTGGTCCAACAGCCTATTGCCCTAAACGACGGCTCGGAACTACGCCTGACTATTGCACGCTACTACACGCCTTCCGGCCGTAGCATTCAGAAGTCGTACCGCAAAGGACTGGCGGCTTATGAGCAGGACCTACAAAATCGCTTACGGCACGGGGAGTTATTTCATGCCGACAGCATTCATTTTGCTGATTCGCTGCGTTACCACACAGACCACGGCCGCACGGTGTATGGTGGTGGCGGCATCATGCCCGACATATTTGTTCCTCGCGACACTACGGCTTTTTCAGCTTACTATACCCGGTTGCAAAGCCACAATCTGGTTCGGGAGTACGCCCTAAACTACTTTCAGGAGCACAAAGCAGAGCTAGAAGCACTACGGCCCGAGCAATTTCTGAACACATTTCGCATCAACGATGCGCAATTGCAAGCCTTAGCCCAAATGGCAGCCCGCGACGGTATGCCAGCCAACCCAACGCACTTACGCAATTGTGCCAGTTTGCTGCGCAACCAAATCAAGGCGTACATCGCTCGGAGTGCTTATGGCAAGCAAACGTATTATGCCGTATTGCACCAGCAAGACACAGAGCTAAAGCAAGCCGTGCAAGCCATGGGGAACGGATCAGCTAATCCAATGCAAAAGCTGTCAATGAATTAACCTTTATCTATAATTATCTGAGGCTATACTGCGAAACGGCCGGAGCGAGGAACTCCGGCCGTTTTGATTTTTAGTTGTATTAGAGGCGCATAGATCGGCGGCATAACAACCAGAGTAAGCCAAGCCAACCCCTATAGCAATGAGCACAGGCAGTTACAGCGAACAGCCCAATCAGAGGCCCATAAGGTTTATTACTACAACGTTTTATCCTGATATCGGAACTGCCCTTTCACTCCTTCGAGCGGTTTGCCATCTGCTTCGGCATAGGGATAAACGAAATAGTTGAGCGGTTTGCTTTTTTGTTGGGGTGCCAGTACTAAGTCACGGCCACGGGTGAGTTCGACGCGGTTTTCGTCGTGGGCGCCGAAGAAGTACGTGCGGCGCGACGGGTCTTTAGCGGCTTCGGAGGCGTCGACGGGAACCCAACCGGTTTGCTTGGTGTAAAACTCGGCCCAGCAGTGATACCCTTTAATTTCGCCAGTACCACGCTCGGTGGGAAGCGGGAAGCCGATACTGAACCGCGCTGGTATTCCGAGTGCCCGGCAATAGCCGATAAACACTGCGTGGAAGTCAGTGCAGTTGCCGCGCCGCACGTCGCAGGCATAATAAATGTCGCCCCGGCCCCAGCCTTGGCCAGTTTTGTCGTAGGTGACGGTGCTTACTACGTGCTCGTAGATGGCGCGGGCTTTTTCAAGGTCAGTCTTGGCGTTGGCTTTAACCACGACTTCCTGCGCCCAGCCCTTGATTTTGGCATCGAGCGGGACAAGGCGGTCCGGAGCTAGCCACCGGGCCATGTTGGGGTCGTTGGCTTCTAGTACGCGGGCTGGCTTCCCGTTAGTATTCGCCAAGAAAGGGTTCTGGTGTTCGCGCCGAGTTGCTTGAAAGCTCATATCGACGGTGAGGCCGGCGGCTTGTGCAGCAGGCACTTTCAAATGAAGCACCTTGTTGCCAAAAGGCGCATTGGTGATAGTATACGGGACCTTCGTTTTGATTTCAAGTTGCTGAATGTCTTGCGAAGCATCCGGATGCGGCACAGGTAGCCACAACTCCACCGAATCAGTACCGGCTGGCAGGGCGGGCATGGTAGCCGTGTAGTCGAATGTGAAAGTCCGAACTCGGGGCGTCGGCGACGGGCCAGCGGCCAGCAGTGCAAAACCCGCAGGCAGCAGATAACGGAGTATAGTGGCAGACATAAAGCAGCGGAGTATATCCTAGCTGGTCATTAACGACCGACACAGGAGGTACAAAAGTAACGTATTGCTAAAGGCTTTGTTTACGAAGCTACGTTCCTCCCACCTAAGCCTCGGCTTGCGCTAGGTTTTCGGTTAATAAAGAAGTGTAACCTGACACAGTGATGTAGCAGAATGTGGCCCCAGCAAATGAGAGAAAAGGCCGTTGACTGGCGCATGTATTCACTCCTCTCAAACGTTCTTACCTTCACGTTCCAAGCTTCCAGTCCCTCATTCCCACCCAAACCCACCCGGTCCTCATGGCTTACTATCACCGCCTTGGCCAAATTCCGCGCAAGCGCCACACCCAGTTTCGCCAGCCCGACGGCACGCTGTATTCCGAGCAGCTTGTGGGTACGCTCGGCTTTCATGGCGTCTCGTCGCTGCTTTACCACCGGCACCCGCCCACCGATATTCGGCAGGTAGGACAGCCCGAGCCTTTCAGCCCCAAACTGCTTAAGGACCGGCCTTTACAACCTAGCCACCTACGCACCTTAGCTCAAACTACCACCGGCGGCGACTACTTGGCGGCCCGCCAGACCATGCTCGGCAATGCCGACGTCACGCTCAGCATCTGCAACCCCACGGAGCGGCGCATGAGCTATTACTACAAAAACGCGCTGGCCGACGAGGTAATTTTTGTGCACGAAGGCCGGGGCGAGCTATGGAGCCAAATGGGCAAAGTGGCGTTTGAACCCGGTGACTATGTGGTGATTCCGCGCACTATTATCCACCAGTTGCATTTCGAAGAAGGACCTGTCCGCTTGCTAATTATCGAGTCGTTTAGCGCTGTGGAAACCTGTCGGCGCTACCGCAACCACTTCGGTCAGTTGCTGGAGCACTCGCCGTATTGCGAGCGTGACATCCGGCCGCCAAGCGAATTGGTTGTGGATGATGCCCAAGAATCGGGCGATTACTTATTGAAAATCAAGAAGGAAGGCCAGTTGCACCACCTCACCTACGCCCACTCGCCTTTTGACGTAGTGGGTTGGGACGGATACTTTTATCCTTACGCCACCAGCATCCATGATTTCGAGCCGATAACGGGTCGGCTGCATCAGCCACCACCAGTGCATCAGCATTTTGAGGGGCACAACTTCGTGATTTGCTCGTTTGTGCCACGCCTCTTCGACTACCATCCGCTCAGCATTCCGGCGCCCTACAACCACTCCAACGTCGATTCCGACGAGGTGCTGTATTATGTGGCGGGCAACTTTATGTCGCGGCGGGGCGTGGATTTAGCGTCGTTTACTTGGCACCCGAGTGGTATCCCGCACGGGCCGCACCCCGGTACTGTTGAAGCTAGTCTCGGCAAAAAAGAAACGCATGAGCTAGCCGTAATGGTCGATACGTTTCGGCCGCTCTACCTCACGGAAGCCGCGCTGCCTTACGTCGATCCGCGCTACCCAATGAGTTGGCAGCCTGACTTCGTGCCGGAGGCTCCCAAAGCAGCTGACATGATGGATTAGCAACTGACTTATATCAAGTTGTACGCCTTCCTGAACTTGTTCGGGAAGGCGTTTTTTTTGCTTGCTCGAACAATCCTCGCACTATTCTTGGCTGTATTTTCGCAGTAAAATTCAACTACTATGAAAAAAGTACTGCTGCTATTCCCATTGGCGTTCTTGCTACTTGCTATGGGTTGCGAGAAAATCGACGACTTGTTGACCTTCAACATTGAAGATTCACAGAATATCAAGGTATCGGGTGGATTTCCAATTGGCCTGGTACCGGTGACGCCACTTACTGTTCCCACTAAATCGGAGGAGAAGTTTAGCACCGAAGGCACGAACGCCAATTTGGTGAAGAAGGTGATGCTGACCCAACTCACGCTCACCGTCACCGATCCAAGTAGCCAGAATTTCGACTTTTTAAAACTTATCAAAATCTACATCAGCACGGACAGCAACGACAAGGTGCTGCTAGCTTCGTTGGATAATGTGCCACTAGGTGTGAAGACCATAAGCCTGGAGCCCACGAAAGCTGTGCTTGACAAATACATCAAGGCCAAAAGCTACACACTCACCACAGAAGCCGAAATCCGCAAGCCTATTTCGAGCGACATCACCCTGCGTTGTGACACCCGTTTCAAGGTTACGGCAGATCCACTGTAGAGACAATTAAGCAACCAGAGAGGCCCCATTCTTAGGTGAATGGGGCCTCTCTGATTTTGCGGTATGTGCCTGGTTGCCTACCGGTTGCGGCCGTATTGCTCGTGGCTGCTTACCCAATCGGAACTGCTGATGGCCGAACCCAGGCTTAGCTCGCCGGCAAGCACGACGCCCGCTACTATTTCAGCAAACTTATTGACCGTGCCGCGTCCCACGCAGCCTAGCATCCGGAGGCATTCATTTTGAGTAGCCAACCCCGTGCCTCCGCCGTGAGTAGCCACAATAAGCGAAGGGATAGTGATGCTTAAATACAAGTCCCCTTCCTTGGTTACCTCGGAATACAGTACCCCCGCCGACGATTCCGAAACATTGGCTACATCTTGCCCGGTCGCAATAAACAGGGCCGTAATACCATTAGCCGAGTGTGCCCCATTGTTGTTAGCTCCTGATAGGAAAGCTCCCACGTTGCTAACTTGTCCGTGGTAAGCTAACTGCTCGGGTGTTACGCGCATGCGCTGTTGGAGTACCTCGCGCTTGACAACGGCTTCGGCTACTACGCGCTTGCCACGGGTGCGCATGACGTTGATTTGGGACGCTTTTTTGTCGGTAGCAAAATTAGACTCCAAGTAGAAGTGCCGGATAGGAGCGCCTTTGTAATGCTCTAAAATCCAGGAGCAGGCAGCAAATGTGGCGCGGCCCACCATGTTCTGGCCGGCGGCATCACCGGTGCTGAAGTTGAAGCGCAGATACGCAAACTTATTAGCCAAATAAGTATCAATGTATTGCAGCTTGGCCACGCTGGAGGTACTCTCCGCTTCCGGCCGAATCTGGTCGATGGTATCGGCTACCCAGCGGCCAAAGTCGCGGGCACCGCGGGCATCGTCGAACACAAATACGGGGGCCCGCTGCATAGCGTCGCCGATGACGGTGCACTTCACGCCACCGCATAGGTTGAGCACCTGGATGCCACGGTTGTAGCTAGCTACCAACGTTCCTTCGGTGGTAGCCATGGGGATTAGAAAATCACCTTGCGCAAATTCACCGTTTACGCGCAACGGACCCGCCAACCCGATGGGAATCTGCGCTACACCCGTGAAATGCTCGCAGTTGCCTTGCAGCGTGTGCGCATCGAACGAGTAGTGTTTAAGGTGTTTGAACTCCTGGCCCGAAAATTCCTCGGCAAAGCGTTGCCGGGCCTGAATGGCCGCCTCCGAATAATCGTCCTGGCTCTGGCGCGGAATTCGGGTACGGTTGTCTGGTTGGGTTACAATGGCGTCTTCCACCTCCACTAGCAATTCGCCGAAAGGGTCGGCGGCAAATTGCACGCGTATGGGATGAATACCTTCGGGCAGAGCATTGGCCGTGAGATGAAACGTAATGCTGTGCCCCACCGGAAACTCTAGCCCTCCGGGTGTGCGGCTTAGCACATCGTGCGCCGGTCGGATGTCACCGTCACCTAAGTCCAGGGCAATGTTCTCGGGAACTACGCGCTGCTCCCCGATCTGCACGTAATCCAGCCTGGTGAAGCGGACGGTGTCGAGGCGGTTTTTAATGCTGAAAGCAATACCGTTGGGCGTATTGCGCAAGCTGCCACGTGTGTAGAGCAGCTTCAGCAGCATGGGGCTAGGCGTAAAAATCATGGGAGCAGAAGACGAGAGTGGGAGTAGGACGATGCGGCTGGTAATGTGCGAATTTTTTCAGGGAAAGGTTTCGGCAGTACTGCAACTAGCAAAGCTTTAGTATCTATTTCGGATTGAAAAAGACTGGTACAGTGAACAGCACATCTTCTACTCTACCATTCTCTCTGACAGTAGTGAATTCGCCTAGCATGCTAATCACCCGCATTGCCTCATCATCAAAAGGACGGCCAATTCCTTTTTGTATACGCACATCAGTCACCTTCCCTGTTTTTGTAATTACAAAGCTTATATACACTCGGCCTTTTTCTCGATGTCCAACAGGATACCGAACATGCGTCTCAATGAATTTGCGCATTCCTTAAAATCCCGTCTTTATAAACTGGCATAGGTGGAAAATAGCAAATTATAGTGTCTGAGACGTTTGCTTTAAACCTTGAAATTGAAGCAGCATTTTGAATATCGGTCTGCTGTGCCCAAGCATGACCCTTTAGCAAGCATAAACTGCTTAACACTAGAAGCATCCGTTGCATATCAGCTGAGCTTAAATGTGATAGGCAGAGTGTAGCTTACGTTTACAGGTCGATCATTGTGCCTGCCAGGTGTAAACTGACCATTGAGCAATTTTATCACCCTAAGTGCTTCGGCATCAAGCAATGGATGAATGCCTTTAATAATATGGGCATTGCGCATTCTCCCCTTTTTATCGATAATGAAGCTGATAAATACTCGCCCATCTACATCTGCTGCCTCCTTTGGCCAAAGCAAATTCCGATTAACGAAGTCAGGTAGTACCTTTAGGCCGCCAAACTTGTAATCGGGCATTTTTTCTGCGTAAATGTAAACTTGAGGCTCTTTAGGGCTAGTTACTTCTTCACGCATAACAGCTCCCATAAATCCTCCCGAAGTCTCACTGTCATTTATCCATGGTAGCTCCGGAAGAACAGGTGTAGCCGATACCGATTCGTGCTTTATATGGCTGATAAGAGCTATTGGGCTCAGGCTCTCTGGTGTCTGTAGCAGTAGCTCTGTATCACTTGTGCTATCAGCAACTCGTGCCGCCTTTCGCACCTGAGCCCATGCTTCATTACTCGTCAGGCCTAACCCGCATACCAATATCAGTGCCACCAGAAACCGCCGCAGCTTTGGACGTAATTGTGGTTTTGGCGCAAGTTGGCTTTGACGAAAACGGCCACATACTCGTCCGTCAGCAGATGCTTGAAAGGCAGCCTCCAAATCGGCTTGCGTGCTTTCATTGAAATCAATGACTACCCGGTCGCAATGACTACAGTGGTGCCCTTGGGCTACGGGGGTCATTTGCTGCCAATCTTCGTGGCAGGCGTTCAGGCGGACGTTGAGGATGGGCAGCGGCAGCATAGCAGTGATATCAGGCTATTAACTAGATAAGGCAACGAATTGCCAAGCCGAACCTTGTGCTACCTCGTCAGTTGCCGTTCAGTAAATAAGAGGCTAGCTAACCAGTTTCCCAATAGCCAGAGCACGATTATCGGGTGGTGCTGCCTTTACTCCTCGAAATACTCCTGGCCGCGGCTGTCGATATAGCCGGTTTTGCCTTCCAACGTTGTCACGCGAGCTACTTCTTCAATGAAGGGTTCAGCAATACTATATTGTACCTTCGTCATGAGTTTGCCTTCGTTGTTGAGATACCCAAAACGGCCTGCTTGTCCGACTACCGGATAAGCAAAGCCGTTGATAGCCATGGCTCGAATGGCGTCATACTCCAGCGGCAATGTTAGCTTGCCTTTGGCATTCACCACGCCCCATTTAGTACCCTGACGAACCGCTAGCAGCCCATCGTGGTGCAGGTCCTGAATTTCGTCGTACTCGGTGGGCACTACTGTGCTAGAGCCGGCCGTGAAGCGGAAGCCGACTTTGCCTTGCCGACGCACTATGTCGCCTTGCTCTAGATAATCGGTTTCCGGCTCGGGCTCGGAAGGCGTACTCAGGCGCTGACCATTGGAATCAATATCGAAAGCTTCACCATTCAGCTCGACGTGGGCCTGGCCCTGATGAAAGTTGCTGGCGCGCGTGTAGTGCACTGGCGTGACAGGGTTGCCGCCACCGTCGATGTAGCCGAAAAGGGTGCCCTGGCGGATCCAAGCCACTTCATTCACGAACGGTCCAGCTTCGTCGTAGGTTAGAGGCAACACTAGGTGGCGCTTATGGTCGGCGTACCCCCAACGGTTGCCACGGCGGAAAGGGACAAGGCCAGAAGAGGCCGTTTGAGCAAGCAACGTGGTATCGGTAAGCAGTGCCAGGGGCACGCTCAGCAAGTAAAATAGAAGGCGCAAATGTCGCCGGGACGCAAACGAAATAAACCGGAATTCAGGCATTTAAGCGAAGGTACACAAGCCCACAAAACCTGCAGCCTGTTTGCGGGTTGATTCACTTGTTCTTCACTTATCAAGCTGAATTTTTGGGAGTCTGGCTGCCCAGCAGGTTGCAAGTGCCAGTATCAGGATTTTCCTTGTTACCCTAATTTTACGGCGAGCAAGACACGGTCCGGTGCCACTCTCCTATCTTTGTGCCCGCAGGCGCATTTGCCGGTCGCCTCCGCTCTATATGTCTTCACTACAGAATTACCCGCGTTTCACCCTAGGCTCTGCCCTCACGGCTGAACAACTGGCGTTTTTCCAGCGAAATGGATTCTTACACTTTCGGGGCTTTGCTGACCTGAGCACGGTGCAGCGCCTGTTGCGCGCTTCCGAGCAAGTGCAGCGCCAATGGCTAGCCGATGATGTGCAGAAAGTAAATGGCGTGCCGATTAAGTACGGCAAAGACGTCGATGGTTCGCCGATTGTACAGCGCTTTGCTTTTGCGAATCATTACAGCACCGAACTGCGCGAATTTTTGGAGGAGCCGCGGTTTCAGGCGCTTTTCCCGTTGCTTGAAGCTCCCGGTGGCCGAATTGGCATCAACGAGAAAGACGGCCTCGTTATAAACCACTACGTGAACGTAACGGGTAGTGAGTTTTCGCAAATGGGTTGGCACACCGATTCGTTGCGCGACGTGTTCTACGGCAAGCGTATCGGGCCGATGCTCAACGTAGGCTTCCACCTCGATGGCACGCCCTCAACCAACGGTGGTTTGCGCTTGATACCGGGCACACACCGCCAACCACTGCGCGAAATGCTGTTCCGGAAGAAGTATTACAAAGACGTTAGCTTCGACCCCAATGAAGTTGCCGTTGAAACCGAAGCCGGTGACTTAACGGTACACGATGGCCGCATGTGGCACCGTGTGGCACAGTCGCCGCTGGTAGGCGAGGCTTCTCGGCGCCGGGTAATGTATATTCCGATTCTGGCTGGCAAGTACCAACCCAAGTCTGAAAATAGCCCTACGCCGTTCTATTTGCGGTTTCTTCACTTGGTAAAATAGTGAGTTGACGGAGTAGCGAGCTTGGTATTCTGCTTAGGCAATACCCCAAGCTCGCCCGTTGAACCTACTAGTGCGTCATCCTCGCTATTTGATTTTATGCCTACTGCTCTCATTACTGGTGCTTCGCGTGGCATCGGCCGGGCTTTTGCCGTCGAGCTAGCCCGCCGTGGCTACGATTTATTGCTCGTGGCCCGCTCCGCCGACCAACTTGAGGCAGTGGCTGCTGAGTTGCGGCAGTTGCATAAGATTAAAGCGCACGTTTTTCCCTGTGACCTTGCGGCACCCGGTGCTGCCGAGCGAGTAGCAGAATGGACAAGCACACAAACCCAGGAACTGACGGCACTAGTCAATAATGCAGGCTATGGCATCTGGGGACGCTTTGAAGAGCTAACTCTAGCAGAGCAGCAGAATATGTTGCAACTGAACATGCATCTGCCCGTGGCGCTAACTCACCTGCTGTTGCCCACCTTGCATCGCCAGCCGAAGGCTTATATCCTGAACGTGGCCAGCACTGCCGCCTATCAGGCCGTGCCTACACTTACACTCTACGCCGCCAGCAAAGCCTTCTTGCTAAGCTTCTCGCGCGGCTTGCGTTACGAACTGCGCGAATCTGGTGTGTCGGTGAGTTGCCTCAGTCCTGGTGCCACCACCACTGACTTTGCCGACCGAGCTGGGATGAGTGCCGGCTTACAAGAAACCGCCAACAAGGTTTCGATGACGCCAGCGCAGGTAGCGCAAGCTGGCATTGCGGCCCTGCTAGCGGGCGAAGCCGAGATAATTCCGGGAGCCTTAAACAAGATATCCTCGAAACTTACAAGCTTGGTACCCAAGGCCCTGACTGAGAAAATTGCAGCCGGCATCTACGAGAAGCACCTGAAGTAACGAGTATTGCTTCTGAAGTTACGCTCGGCACAACATCCTTAGGGACAGATGGTTGGTTGGATTCCCTAGCAGGGCAGCGTGATAATAAACTCGGTGCCCTTGCCCACCTCGCTGCTGACGTTGAGGCTGCCTCCGTGCCCTTTCTTTATAATGTCGTAGCTCAAGGATAGTCCTAGGCCAGTGCCTTCGCCAGCGGGTTTGGTGGTAAAGAAAGGCTCGAAAATCTGCCGCTGCACGCTCTCGGACATTCCTACACCGTTGTCGCACACCCGAATTTCCACTCCGTTGCTATGCTGTGCAGTACACACGCATATTTCGGGTTTGTAATTAGCTTGCTCTATTTGTTGGCGCTGCTGCACGGCGTGCAGGGCATTGGTACACAGATTTATCAAGACTCGGCTTAGGTCTTGCGGCAACACCGGCGCGGGGCGTAGCTCAGGGTCGTACTCGGTCTTGAGAGTAGCGTTAAATGTAGGATTTTGAGTTCGGAAACCTTTGTAAGCCAGCTGAGCCGCTTCGGCTGCTAGCTTGTTCAGGTCGGTGGGTACGGGCTGGCCGGTACCGGAGCGAGAGTGCTCCAGCATGTTCTTGATTATGGCGGAAGCACGCAGGCCGTGCTCACTGATTTCACGCAAATTTTGGCGTAAACCCGTCATTATTTCTTGTTGCAGATTGTTTTGCTGCACCGACGTACCATTGCCCATTTCATCCATGAGCTTGGTGCTGACTTCCGCAAAATTCTTCATGAAATTGAGCGGGTTCTGTAGTTCGTGCGCAATACCCGCCGACAGTTCCCCCACGAAAGCCCACTTCTCGGACTGGACCAACTGATTCTGTGCTTGCCGTAGTTGTTGCAACGTCCGCCGATTATTTTGGAGCTGCCGGTAGATAAACACCCCCAGACCGGAGAGCAGAATAACTACCAGCAAAGCTCCGCCGAGCAGCAAGTTGCGCTGCTTGATGCGAAGTGCTTGCAGTGCCTGCTCATGGCGCAGGTTGGCTATTTGGGCATTTTGGGCTTGCTCTATTCGTTCGCCTTCGTATTGCGCCACATGGAAAGCGCCTTCGGCCGCATTGAGTGTATCGGCTAGGGTCAGGTAGGCCCGCGAGTAGCGCTGCGCCTCTGCCGGCCGTCCTTGCGCATCATAGAAGCGAGAAAGCTGGGCCAGATAGCGAGGCAATAGCACATCCATGCGGGCCGCAGTAGCCTTTTGGTACGCACGAAGCCAATGTTTTTCTGCCTGAGGATAGTCGTGGCGAGCGTCGTGATATTGGGCCCACGTGGCCTCTAATTCAAACTCCCCCACCCTACCAGTCATTGGCAAATGCAATGAATCATCGAGGTGCTGAGCGCGCCGCAAAAACGGGTAGGCCTGCTCAGTTTGATTCATGCCAAGCAATACCGCACTTTTCTGCACTAAGGCATAAGCAGTATACACTGCTTTCACTGCCGAGTCGCTCAAGGCCGCCTTGAACCCCATATTGGCGTAGCGCAACGCTTCCTGATAACGGCCTTGCCGCAAGTAGACCTTGGAAATTGCTTCGATAGTGAAGAAGCGTTTAACCCCTTCTATCTTATAAGCATTTTCCAGTTCCATGGCTTGCCGCAAGTAATATAAAGCCCGTTGCGTATTCCCCCAGTCGGCGTAAGCAGCACCCGACGCCATGATTTCATTTACATAATGCGTATGGTCGAACTCGCGGAATAAATCGGCGGCCCGAAGCAAATGGCTTATCGACTGATTGTAGTCGCCTTTATGACGGTAGTAGCCACCGAGAGCTAAATAGCAAGCCGCCATATTTTTCTTGTTTCCGCGCAGCCTATACGCAGCAAGCTTCTCGCGAAAGTACACGCCCCGAGCCGGTACCTGACGCAGCTGATTGAACAACGGCGCCATAGCAATCAGCAAACGAGGCACTTCCCGGTTGGCCTCATCAAACAAGAAAATAGCTTGCTGCATGGCCGCCAGGGCTTGCGGATTAGGTGGGTCCTGAGCCCACAGCCGCAAGCCGATCCGCAGCTGTTGGTAAGGCACATCATCGAACTTCTTGAGCTGTTTGTTGAGCGTCAGAAGCTCGTCGAGTTGCGGCAGCAATTGGCGCCGGCGTCGCAGTTCCGATAAGTCAATTATATCGACTAGTTGCACCAATACCCGCAAACGGGTAGTGTCAGCCACCTGGCCATGTAAGGAGTGAGAAAGGGAGTCGTAATCGGTTTCCCAGTATTTATATTGCGCTGATAGCGGCCCACTTAGTAGTAAAGCCAATAACGTGATTATCCACTTCATGTAGAGAATAGGGTCCAGCAGCTAGAACTGAATGGCTAAGCAAGATAGAAGGAACTTCTACAAGAAAACGTTGACCTACTCTATTAAAACACCCTCTTTTTTAGCAGTGCTTTTTGATTTTATCAACGAATACATGCTTATAAAATTGGCTGAAGACCTCTGCATCTAAATTGCTAACCAGCAGACTGCTTGCGTGCCGGGCAACTATGTCAGAGTATATACAGCGTGCTTCGTTGCGTTAAGCCAATTCATTAGCTGCGGGGTCGGCCCACCAACCAGCTAACCAGTAACAGCCTAGGGCGAAGATGGGGGCGGCCACTACATCATAGGAATAATGTACATGTTGCACCATCACTAAGAACCCAACAACGGCAGTAGCCGCCAGCAACCAACGACGACGCTGGCTTGTGCCCATTGCCAAGGCAAACAACATGACAGTAGCCGTGTGGCCAGAGAAGAACAAGTCTTTGGTGATCGGGCCGGCTGATACGTAAATAAACGTGTCAATAATTGGGTCGCGGAGGGGTAGCAGACCCAAGGGTGGCTCCAGGGGAAGCAAGGCGAGCAACATGATGCGGCAAATTTGCATCAGCCAATACGCCCCTAGCAAACGAAGCAACACGTATGGCCGAGGCAGCACGTAACTGAACGCAAGTCCGGCGCTTATATAAATGACGATAAAAGTTGGCCACGACACCTCATGCGCTGGCAGCAATGCCAGCAGTGGGTCAGACAGTCGGACACCGGGACGGGCTTGCACCCACGCAAAAAAATGTGGCAGATTGGCTACCAGCAACACCAACAGCAGTAGCGTAATCAGCAACCGATACCGGAAAGCAGCTTGCTGCCAAGCGGACTGCCAAGCAGCAGGCACAGAATTGGAAGCGGCAATCAGATGAGGCATGAGATGAGAAATCAAAAGCAGCCGCAAAAGTAACTCATGCCGCTATATTCATAAGCTGTGCTTCACGGATTAAGTCTTCATTCCTTAGCGCTTTGGGGAAGCGGGTGCCAAAGGAAACCTTGCATTGCGGGACGCTCCTTTACCAGCGGGGCAGTATCTTTTGCGTCCAATCCTACTTTCCTACATGAAGCATTCTTTAGTCCTGACTTCCCTTATGGCTACGCTGACCTTACCAGCTGCAGCCCAGAACACTGCCCTCAATGCACGCATAGCCAAGCTGGCTACCGCGCAGGAATCGAAAGTAATAGCCTGCCGGCGCGACCTACACGAGCATCCCGAGCTAGGCAACCAGGAAACCCGCACCGCAGGTATCGTAGCGGAGCAACTCAAAAAACTAGGATTTGAGGTGCAAACCGGAGTGGCCCGCACGGGCGTGGTCGGCATCTTGAAAGGAGGAAAGCCTGGACCCGTAGTGGCTTTGCGGGCAGATATGGATGGTTTGCCGGTTACGGAAACTGCCTCTTTGCCTTTTGCCTCGAAAGCTAAAACCACCTACAATGGCCAAGAAGTGGGCGTGATGCACGCTTGCGGCCACGACACGCACGTTGCTATGCTGCTTGGCGCGGCTGAAGTCTTAAGTCAAGTGAAGAAAGACTTGCCCGGCACCGTGAAGTTCATCTTCCAGCCAGCCGAGGAAGGCTCTCTGCCCGGCGTGGTGGGTGGAGCCCGCCTGATGGTGCAAGAAGGGGTGCTCGACAACCCGAAAGTAGATGCCGTCTTTGGCTTGCACATCAACGCGCAAACCGAAGTAGGCACCCTCAAATACCGCCCCGAAGGCACTATGGCCGCCGCGGACGTTTTCACCATCAAGGTGAAAGGCAAGTCGGCCCACGGAGCGTACCCTTGGCTGGCAGTGGACCCAGTGGTAACGGCGGCTCAAATCGTGACGGGCTTGCAGACCATTGTTAGTCGCCAAACCGAGCTAACCGAGGATGCCGCCGTGCTGACGGTGGGCATGATCCACGGTGGGGTACGCAACAACATCATTCCGGATCAGGTGGAATTGACTGGCACCATCCGGACCCTTGACAAGGAGATGCAGCAGAAGATATGGGCTGCTATTCGACGGACGGCCACCAACATTGCCGAAAGCGCCGGCGCTACGGCCGAGGTCGACATCGTCAATTATGCCCCCATTACTTACAACGACCCGCGCTTAACTGAGCGGATGCTGCCTACGCTACAACGAGTGGCGGGGCCGAGCCATGTGGTGCTGCAAAAAGCCGTGACCGGTGCCGAAGACTTTGCTTATTTCCAGGAGAAGGTACCCGGCTTGTTTGTGTTCGTGGGTGGCATGCCCAAAGGCAAGAACCCTGCTGAAACCGCCCCGCACCACACGCCAGGTTTCTTTGTTGATGAGAGTGGCCTTACGCTAGGCGTACAAGCCATTGCTACCCTGGCAGCTGACTACTTAGGCATGAAGAAGTAAACCTTATACAAACAGAGAAATATTTGTCCCTACCTCACCTACCAACCCCGTGTTTACTATAGCCCTCGTTACCTGCGAAAGCCTAGCGCAAGCGCAGTACGCAGCCTCTAATATCGATGACGAAGACAGCCTGCTAATGAGCTATTTGCGCGAGCAAGGTCATTATGTCGATTACCAAATTTGGAGCAATCCGGCAGTAAACTGGCGCAGCTACGACGTAGTACTGCTAAAGTCGCCGTGGGACTACTTCGACCGAGTGCAGGAATTCTATGCGTGGCTGGAACGCTTGGAGCAGGAAGACATCCGGATGCTCAACCCCATAGCGACGGTACGCTGGAATGCCGACAAGCAATACCTGCTCGATTTAGAGCGGCAGGGCGTCCGGATAGTACCTACCCATTGGCTTCCGCGCGGCACCAGCTTTGTAGCAGAAACGATATTCGAAGCGCTGCGCACCGACCGGCTGGTGGTGAAACCAGCGGTGAGTGGCGGCGCTAAAAACACGTTCGATATGAGCCTAACCGAAGCCCAGCGTCGGGCCTCGGAGTTAACAAACTTATTGCAGACCGGAAATTTTCTGGCTCAGCCTTTTCTGCCGCAGATTCAAAGCCAAGGCGAATGGTCGTTGATATACCTAGGTGGTCAGTACAGCCACTGCGTGTTGAAAACGCCCAAATCGGGTGACTTCCGAGTGCAGCATTACCTGGGTGGAGGCATCGAGTCCCGGGAAGCGCCCACCCATCTGCGCCACATTGCCGACGACATCGTGCAGCGCTTTGCCACCGACTGCCTCTATGCCCGCGTCGATGGTGTGGAAGCCAACGGCGAGTTCCTGCTCATGGAGCTAGAGCTTATCGAACCCTTCTTGTACTTGGATACTGCCCAAGGCTCATTCGCACGCTACGAAGCCGGAATCAAAAAGGTAGCGGCAAGATTTGTAGCGTAAAAACAAACCACCATACCATTAACCCAAAAGGGCGCTCCTCGGAGCGCCCTTTTGGATTTCAGGAGGTAGTGCACATCTGCTGTAGCAAGGAAGATATGGTTAAAAACCATTGATGGTGAAGCCCCCATCCACGCTCAGGCACTGCCCCGTGATGTAACTCGCAGCGGGCAAGCAAAGAAAAGCGACGGCAGCGGCCACTTCTTCGGCCTCGCCGACGCGAGCGAGGGGTGTGCGAGCTACTACCTGTTGTAAGTAGTCGGGGCTGGCAAGAACAGCTGCGGCCAGCGGCGTTTGGATATACCAGGGCGCAACAGCATTAACCCGGATGCCCGCTGGTGCCCATTCCACAGCCAGATTACGGCTAAGTTGAATAAGCGCGGCCTTGGTCATTCCATAAATAGCGCCGGTGCGCAAATGCGTAAGTCCAGCCACCGACGATACGTTGATGATACTAGCACCACCCGCCGCCTTTAGTTGCGGGTAAGCGCTCTGGCAAAGCCCAAATGCCGATTCAAGGTTGGTGGCCAACAAGTGCTGATACTCTGCGGCTAAGTAGTCGGTAGTGGGCTTGCGAATATTGGTGCCCACATTGTTGACGAGAATATGCAGTGCGGGCCCGAGCTGCGCCGCGGCTGCCAGCACCGACTGCCGCCCTGCTTCTTGACTTACGTCGGCGGCAACGGCGTGCGCGTCAAGTCCAGCAGCGCGCCACTCCGCCACTTGGGCTTCCAGTTCTGGTGCTTGTCGGGCTACTGCCACTACCGTTGCGCCAAAGGCCAGTAGTTCAGCTGCCACGGCCGCTCCGATGCCCTTGGACGCGCCTGTAACAATTGCCAACTGACCAGTTAGATTCCAGCGCTTCTGTAATAAGGGGTGTAGTTGCTGCATGATGATCGATGAAGGTGATGGTGTAAAACTATGGCTTTCAGCGCAAGAAAATTCATCTCAGGAATGCACATTTAGCGGATAAAATGCACTGAGCTAAGAAAGTTTATAATTTATATTATTGATATATTTTAAATTATATACTGTTTCACTGATGATATTTTCAGTGCAATCGTTTTCTAATTATTGAAATTATAAATTGACGCACTTCCTGATTCCTAGAAGCAGGTACTTCCTCCTTTCCCAATCCAACCAACATTCAAGTTTATGATTAAAAAATACCCTGTAGCAGCTCTCTTACTGCTTGGTGCCTTGCCTTATTCAGCGGCGTATGCGCAGCAGGCTGCTCGTGCAGCGCAAAAGTTCATGGCCGAAGATGGCACTCCTGCCCTCGTTCGATTTCGTCCGGAAACTCCTGCTTATACGCTGAGCCAAGGCCGGCAGGCATTGGTGGAGCAACTGCAACTGAAAGCCGAAGATCAAATGCTGCACAGCCGCACGGAAACCGATGGTATGGGGTTCGTGCATGAGAAGTACAACCAGTACTACAAAGGCATCAAAGTAGAGCATGCCGCTTACACCCTGCACGCCAAGCAAGGCAATGTGGAAAGCATGAGCGGTCAGATAGAGCGCATCGAGGGCCTTAAAACGTCGCCTGCCATGGACGCTGCGACTGCACTACGGTACGCCCTGGCTTTTGTAGGTGCCACCCAGTACATGTGGGATGATGCCGTAGAAGAAGCGGGTCTGAAGCAAATGGAAAACGATCCTACAGCTACCTACCGTCCGCAGGGCGAGCTGGTAATTGTGCGCAACGACCGTAATCCTAACCCGGGGCTACATGGCAAACCTACGTTGGCCTGGAAGTTCAACGTCTACGCCAAGGCACCAATCAGCCGAGCCTACATTTATGTAGATGCGGAGACGGGCGAGATAGTGTTGCAAGATGCCATTATCAAGCACGTGGCGGCTACTGGAACGGTTGCCACCAAATACTCTGGCACCCAGAGTAGTGCTACCAGCACAACCACCGGTGGCTATTACTTGCGTGAAGCTACCCGGGGGTTGGGCATCGAAACCTACAACTGCAAAAAGGGCAGCAGCTACACCACGGCTGTCGACTTTGTGGACGCCGACAACAACTGGACCGAGTACGCCAACACCAACTTCGACAACGCTGCCCTTGATGCTCACTGGGGTGCCCAAGCCGTGTACGACTACTGGAAAAACGTGCACGCCCGCAACTCCTACAACAATGCTGGCGCCAAAATCAGGAGCTACGTGCACTTCGACGACACGCCTGGTGACGGCAAAGGGTACGAAAACGCTTATTGGAACGGCTCCGTAATGACCTACGGCGACGGGTACACCCGCTTCGACCCGTTGACTTCTCTGGACGTTTGCGCCCACGAAATCGGGCACGCGGTGTGCTCTAGCACCGCCAACCTTACGTACTCCAACGAGTCGGGCGCGCTCAACGAGGGCTTCTCCGACATCTGGGGTGCGGCCGTCGAGTACTACAAGGCGCCTAATAAAGCTACTTGGCTGATCGGCGAAGACATCGATAAAGTACGGCCCGCCTTGCGCTCGATGAGCGACCCCAACGCGGAAGGGCAGCCCGATACCTATAAAGGCACGAACTGGTACGCCGGCACCGGCGACAACGGCGGCGTGCACACCAACAGCGGTGTGCTCAACCACTGGTTCTATATCCTGAGCGTCGGCAAAACGGGCACCAACGACATTGGCAGTTCCTTCAGCGTAACGGGCATCGGTATCGACGCCGCTGCCAAGATTGCCTACCGGACCGAAAGCGTATACCTGACTTCGTCGTCGAACTACGCAGCTGCCCGTACGTACTCTATCCAGGCTGCCACTGACCTCTACGGAGCGGGCTCGACGCAGGTAACAGCCGTAACCAATGCGTGGTACGCCGTGGGTGTAGGCGCAGCGGCCGGTGGCACCACTCCACCACCTACCACGTCGACGTACTGCACCAGCAAAGGCACTAACGTAAGCTACGAGTGGATTGACTTGGTGAGCCTTGGCAGCATCAACCGCACTTCTAGCAAAGACGCAGGCTACTATAATGGAACGGCCCTTGGCACGAGCGTGACGGCTGGTTCTGCTCAGACTATTAATTTCTCGGCCGGGTTTGCATCCACAGCATACACTGAGTACTGGAAAATCTTTATCGACTACAACCAAGACGGTGACTTCATCGACAGCGGCGAAACCATTGTGAGTGGCAGCAGTTCGAGTGCCGCGACGATCAGCGCTAACTTCACTGTGCCGACTACTGCCAAAAGCGGCAAAACCCGTCTGCGCGTGGTAATGAGTGATGTTTCGGCCACGAGTAGTTGCGGCTCTTACAGCTACGGCGAAACCGAGGACTACAGCATCACCATCTCGGGCGGTACAGCGCTGCAAGAAGTAGCAGTAACGAAGAGCGGTAATGAGCTAGATCTAATCGGTTCAGGCCGCGCTCAAGTGTTGGATGTATATCCGAACCCCGCCACCGACATGCTGCGCGTGACCACGCCCGGTAATGGCCCCGTCGTAGCGGTGAGCGTAACTGACTTACAGGGTATAAAGGTGCTTGGCACGCAGGTAAAGGGCGGTCAACTGAACGTATCAACGTTGGCGAAGGGCATTTATATGCTTGAAATTTCCGACGGGCAGAAGGTATTCCACCAGCGTTTCGTTAAGGACTAAACAACTTGCTAATGGTTGGCTTTCAAGCCACAACAAAAAAGGCCCGTCAGACTGACGGGCCTTTTTTGTTGGGCTGGTTAAGGACTGTAAGTAGTACCTGAAGAGCTTTACCGGCCCCATGGAGAATACTCCATCTTTAGCTCCACTATTCCGTATCCATCGTTCTGGTTGGGGTTGGCACGTTGGCTAACATCGTCGAGGTGGTCGGTAGTAGTGAAATAGTAGGCCCCCTCAACGGTAGCATTAACCCGAGGGCTAAGGCGCAAGACCACACCGAACCCGACGGGCGCTACCACAGCTAGCGCCGGATAATCGTTGCGCTCTGGTCGTAAGTAAGTGGTGTTCTGGTCGGGGCGCTTGGTGCCTATGTACGCATTCGGGTTATAGAGCAAGAGGCCCGCACCTGCCTTTATGTAGGGCTTCACGAGGGCCGCGCCCCGTTTAGGACTAGCAAACTGGCTTTCATCCCGTATCAGCTCGTAGCGCAAAAAGGTAACGCCGGTTATGTTTTGTCCTTTGAAGGCCAATCCTCGTTCCGGCAACTGGTCTTTGGCGCCAATCTCGAAGTAAGACCCTTCGGCCCCGATAACCAAGTGCGGCCGAAGCAGGTAGAGCAGCCCTAAACTGACGCTGCCGCCCGGAAAATTCTCGGACAAGCCGCCTAGGTCGCCACTATACAAGCCTACCCCACCGCCTGCTGTGAAGCGCACGGGCCCACGGTAGTAGGCGCGGGCCTGCGCGTTGTAGTGCCGGCGACGACGCTCGGGGCCTTCTTGGGCCGTAACGGAATGCGCCAGCAGTATACTGGTCGCGAAAGAGGAAATCAGCAGAAGGTGCTTCACGCAATAAGGTTATGTGAACAAGCTAGGCCGCTGGCTACGTGCCGTGACGGGGCGAAGTTGCTAGGATAAGGAAGAGGTAGGCGCTAAGTAGTTGTCTGCTTACCCTTATTCGTATGCCGATTAAGCCGCTGTTCCTGGCTGGCCTCCGCGACGGGAGCTAGTGCCACACCAGCGGGGAAGGCAGTCCATTCGGAAGTGTTACAACGGGATGTAACAGTCCTTATTTGAATTTGCCTAGCGGATCTGGCATTTTGGCTATCAATTCACTTAGGAAGTTGAAGTCGATGCTATTGATACTCACGTCGCCGCCTTTGTGCGTTGCATCCCAAGCTTTAGCGTAATCTTCCTGCAAGTAATACACCCGCGCTAATTGCTGCCAGGCTACTGCGTTCTTGGGGTCGGCGGCTACAGCTTTTTGCAGATAGTCATAGCCGGTGGTTAAATCTTTTTTCTTCTTGGTTTGCTCGTAGCGGATGAGGTAGCTGCTGCCCAGGTCGCCTAGCATCAATGCATCATTGGGCGCTAGGGCCAAGCCCTGCGTGAGCAAGTTAATGGATTCGTCGGGCGTGGGGTTGCGGCTGGCTATTACGCCCAAGCCGCGGTAAGGCTCGGCGTTTTTGGGATCGAGCAGCCACGCCAGATTGAAGCGGTAGATAGCAGTATCTGGCTTGCCTTCGGTTAAGTACTCGTAGCCTTTAGTGGAGAAGAATTTGCTGGCCTCGGCCTTGGAAGCAAAACTACGTTCTATATCGGCTAGGAAAGCGGCCCCGACCAGGGCTTGTGCCTGTGCTGGGGAGATGCCTCCAAACAAAGGCTGCAAGCGGTTGGCAGCACTAACAGTCGCTTCTCCTTTGGTTTTTACTTTGGTTTTGCGCTGGGCCTGCGCTGGCAGGGTCAGCAGCGTACTGAAGCCTAGGAGCAGGCAAATCAAGTATTTCATTGACGTTTTAAAAGAATAAAATGCAGTAGAAGAAGTTAGCTAGCGGTAACTGGCTTCCAGCAAATATAACGTACGCTCCCAAAGCCTTCGTGCCCTCACCCTGAAATGAGGAGCAACCTGTTACTTTTTGCCAGCGCCACCATCCTAAATCAGTGGCACGTGCGTAAGTGTCTTGCTCCTGCTGGTAGTGCCTTGCCACATCTGTAAGTCGGGTGCTACTTATTTCTTCCTTCTGCTCTGCTTCTTCTACTACATGCGTGTTTCCTGCCGCTGGCTGGCGTTGCCTACCTTGCTTTTGCTGCCCTTGTTACTATTGGTAGCCAACGAATATGCCACCGCCCGCCCTAGCCACCGCACCCAAGATATTGCCTACGTACCGGCTACCGACCCAGCCTATGACGCCGAGCGCCACCTGCTGGATGTGTACGCGCCCCGGCACAAAGCTGCTAAACCCTATCCAGTGGTGGTTTTCATACATGGCGGCAGTTGGAACAGCGGCAACAAGAACTTCTACTCCTTCATTGGCCGACGCTTAGCCAAACAGGGCGTGGTAGCCGTGGTTATCAACTATCGCCTCTCCCCGAAAGTGGAAGTACCCGCTATGGCCGATGACTGTGCCCGCGCCGTTATCTGGACCACCGAGCACATCCGCGAATATGGCGGCGACCCGCAACGTCTGTTTCTGATGGGCCATTCGGCCGGGGCTGGTCTTGTCGCCTTGCTCGCCGCCGACAACCGCCTCTTTACGCGGCGCGGCCTCGCCACGAATCCTATCCGCGGTGCCCTCCTCGACGACCCTGCCGGCCTCGACATGTTCGACTACCTCACCAAACTCGAATACCCCGGCGACGCCCAATACCTGATTCCATACAGCAAGCAGCCCGAGGTGTGGAAAGACGTTTCGGCTTTGTACCACGTGACGGCCGCCACGCCGCCGTTCGTTATTTTCATCGGCGGAGAAACCTATCCTTCTATTCGCAACAGCAGCCGCAAGTTTCAGTTGAAGTTAACCGACCTCGGCCGGCCGCCGCAGTTCACGGTGCTACCTGGTAAGAAGCACGTTCCTATGGTTTTGCAACTGTACTGGAAGAACAACGTGGTCTACCAAGAACTCTTGAAGCTGGTGAACCAGTAGTTCACCATAAGCTTGCTTGCGCCGTTGGCTGCTCAAATTCCAACAGCCATTTCTTGCGCCACAAGCCCCCGGCGTACCCTGTCAGTTGCCCATTGGCCCCGACAATGCGGTGGCAAGGCCAAACCAGCCCCAGCGGATTTTGTCCGTTGGCCGCGCCCACGGCTCGCACAGCACCTGGATTACCTACCTGCCGGGCCAAGTCCAAGTACGAAGCAGTCCGGCCGAATCCTACGCCAATCAGTGCCGACCACACCCGACGCTGAAACTCGGTGCCCTGCACTACAGCATACGCTAGCTGAAAATCGCGCAACTCACGGGTGAAATACGCTGCTACCTGCCGGCGTGCTTCGCGCAAACATTCCGGTACTGCGGTAGCTGGTGTCTCCAGCTGGGGCTCGTCTAAGAACTGCACGGCGCTAAGCCCAGCTTCTGTGCCCTCCAAGGCTATAGTGCCTAAGGGCGAGTTCAGATACACTTGGGCAGTAGCACCTACCATAGTTCGGTTCACGGAAAGCGAAGTGGCTGTACACTAATTTCAAGTGTAAAAGTATCACTAATTGCTTCCAGTAAAGAAAGGCACCGGCAGATCAACTGTGTTGCGCTTTACGGCATAACTCGCTCAGCACCTGCTTTCAGTAACAAACACGTTACTTCGGAATGTCTTTCAGGTCCTTCAGCGTACCGGTGCTACTAAAGCGCATCGTCATGTCTTTGGGGTTGTTTTTACCCGCCGCTACCACCACGGAGCCTTTCAAATTGTAGGGCGTTTGTTTGGCTCTGAAAATGGTTTTATACCCCACTTTCGGCAGTCCTTTCGGCTCGAATTTCACTCGAATCGGCATCATCTCTGTGCCACGGGTCTTAAATGAGACGTCCTTTTCTTCTACTCCTTGCACCTGCATATCGTCGCTCACCCGGAAGTCGTACGATACCCGACGAATGACTACTGGAAACGGATTGTAGTTGGTAACTCGAAGATTAACAATAGCCTCTCCATTCTTGAGGCCGAGGTGTTCCACATCGATGTCGGCCACTTCAATCTTAGGCAACTTAGGGACGTATACGCGCTTGGTCACGTTCACCGGAATTTTCTGTGTGCCTTCCGCCATAGGTAGGCGCGCGTACAGGTTCATTACCATCTTCACGTCCACGCAATCCTGCTGACTGGTTTTAATGGTGTTTTTTATTTTGCTTAAGTCCATTGTGACCGGAATTTGCATGTGGCTCAAGCCCTTCTCTTTCAGCACAGTAGGCTTGCTTTTGCGCCCGCTAGCCAGCAGGCGACCATCAACGCGGGTTTGGTAGTTCAAACTATCGATGCGGAGCGTGATGGGCATATGGTTCTGTATGTCTGTCACCATTTGTGCGTACACGTAGTCCGGGGTGATGTTATTCACCGCGAAGGACACGTTTTCCAGCGTTGGCATCTTCGGCATAAAGATGCGCTTGGTGAGTTTAACTGGTATCTTCTTGGTACCAGCTATGGGCAGCTTGGTATACAAGTCCATCGACAGTTGTACATCCACGCTATCCTGCTGACTGGCTTCGAGCTTGTTTTTCACCTTGCTCAGGTCCAGCGCCAAGGGCAGCTGCAAGTGACTGATAGAGTCTTTGCGTAGCACGGTAGGAGTGCTTTTGGCACCTTGCGTGAGCAAATCGCCATTGAGGCGGGTTTGGTACCGGAAACTGTCGATGCGCAGCGTAATGGGCATGTTGTTGCGCACATCCAGCTTCACTTGGGCTTTCACTGAGTCGCCTTTCATGCTACTAACGGCCAGAGACGTATTTTCAAGCGTGGGCAGCAATTCTTTGCCTTTGTCGGCCAGTGTGGGCACGAGCCCTTTGCCTTTGTCGTTCTTTACATACACCCATCCTACTATCCCAACCAAGACCAGGAGCAGCAATGCGAAGAAGGAGACAATAGGGTGACGTTTGTAATAGGGACGAGTAGTCATTACGGTTCAGCTTAAGTGCGAGTATAGTGTCCAGCTTCAAGCTCAACCTTACAAGGAATTACTAGTCAGCATTTTACCTATTCCATACGAGCACTTGATGCCAACTTGTTATAGCCGAGCTTAGCTGTAGTACTGCTATCTGGGGCAAGTCTTTTTGCGTAGATTTGAGCTACAGTTCGTTAACCTCTTCCATTCCCACCTTTTCCGCTATGTCTCTTCACCCCACCACCGACACGCACAGCCGCAGCCAGCAGCTAATGGCGCTGGAAGATCAGTATGGAGCCCACAACTACCACCCGCTGCCCGTGGTGTTAAGCCGCGGCGAAGGAGTGCACTTGTGGGACGTAGACGGCAAGCATTACTACGATTTTCTATCCGCCTATTCAGCCGTCAACCAAGGGCATTGCCACCCACGTATCATTGGCGCCCTCACCGAGCAGGCCCAGCGGCTAACCCTCACGTCCCGTGCCTTTTTCAACGACCAACTAGGCGCGGCCGAAAAGCAGCTCTGCGAGTTGTTCAACTACGACAAAGCCTTGCTGATGAATTCAGGCGCCGAGGCAGTAGAAACGGCCCTCAAACTAGCCCGCAAGTGGGGATACCAAGAGAAAGGCATTGCCCCCAACCAAGCGCGCATCATAGTAGCCGAGCACAACTTCCACGGCCGTACTACCGGCATCATCTCCTTCAGCACTGACCCCGACTCTACGGGCGGCTTTGGGCCCTATGCTCCTGGCTACCAAGTGGTACCCTACGATGACCTAGAAGCATTAGAAGAAGCTGTGCAGGACCCACACGTGTGTGCCTTCCTAGTAGAACCCATCCAGGGCGAAGCCGGTGTGGTAGTGCCCTCGGAAGGTTACCTTGCCAAGGCGGCAGCCATTTGCAAAGCGCACAAGGTGCTCTTCATTGCCGATGAGATACAAACCGGCCTAGGCCGCACTGGCGAATTATTGGCAGTCTGCTACGAAGGCGTTCATGCTGATATCCTGATTCTTGGCAAAGCCTTGAGCGGTGGGGTGATGCCCGTCTCGGCGGTGCTGGCTCGCAACGACATCATGCTCACCATCCAGCCGGGGCAGCATGGCTCTACGTTCGGCGGCAACCCGTTGGCTAGCGTAGTGTTACGAGCCGCTCTTGACGTGCTTCTCGACGAAAAACTTATTAAGAATGCCCGCGTGCTAGGCGAAGTGTTCCGGGAGCGTATGCGCCAGGTGCAGGTCAAGCGCCCAGAAGTTATAGAATTGGTGCGTGGCAAAGGTTTGCTTAACGCAATAGTTATAAAACCGACAACTGACGGGCGAACTGCCTGGGATGTGTGCGTGACGCTGATGGAGCGGGGCGTATTAGCCAAGCCTACCCACGGCGACATCATTCGTTTTGCGCCACCTTTGGTTATCACCGAAGACCAGCTTCATGAAGCCTGTGACGTAATCGAGCAAGTAATTCTCGAGTTCTAGCTTCTTGCTTTTCATCTGCCGAAGGGGGCTACTTTTAACGGGTAGCCCCCTTCTTTTTTCAGCTAAAAAGCCGCGACTCATCGAGCAATTTCGATGACCAGCACCTGCAAAGTTCCTATTGCTGAAAATTGATTTATGACCATTTACGGATTCTCATTCATCCACAGATGGGCTCTAGAGATTAGCACCATTATAAGTGGGCAGAATTAGCTGAATCCGTGATTGGCTATTCAACCGATTGCATAAAGCACCTGATCTTGCCCTACTGCCTGATCTACTGCTTACTACCCAATTTGTGCCTTGCTTGGCTGTCTCTCATCATCACGCCAAACAACCTAAAATTGTCTCATTTGAAGACAACATGAAATTTCTATAAAAATTATATTTTATCAGTATTCCTTAAATTATTTGGATTTATTTTTTGTAGACAGAGTTTTCTATGATAATTTTGTGACTAATACATATTATATTGGATTCATGCAACAGGAATCGACCTTACATTTTGATTGGAGCCCCGCCCCTACCCTGGAGAAGCGGAATTCCACTCATTACACGCGCTATAAGACATCTCCTAAGCTAGCTGTGCAAACTTCATCTCTGAAGCGCGCTTTCGACTATTTGTTTGCTGCAATTGTGGCAATCTTGGTGCTTAGCTGGCTGATTCCCATAATTGCACTTCTCATCAAACTAGAATCGAAAGGGCCAGTGCTCTTCAAGCAGCTTCGTACCGGGAAAAACGGTACTCCGTTCTACTGCTTGAAGTTTAGAAGCATGCGCATCAATGCTGATGCAGACCTAAAGCAAGCTCATAGAGGTGACAGCCGCATTACTAAAGTGGGTGCCTTCTTACGCAAAACTAGTCTTGATGAATTACCCCAGTTTATCAATGTATTGAAAGGTGAAATGTCGGTAGTAGGACCCCGTCCGCACATGCTTCGCCACACAGAAGACTACTCTAAGGTCATTGACAACTTTATGGATCGGCATTTGATCCTGCCCGGTATTACGGGTTGGGCACAGGTATCAGGCTATCGTGGCGAAACCAAGGAAACCGAGGCCATGGCTAAACGCGTAAGTGCCGACATCCACTACCTTGAGAACTGGTCGTTCTGGCTTGATCTAAAGATTGTGCTAATGACCGTTACGCAAGTGTTCAGAAGCAACAAGCATGTTTTCTAAAATCTTCTCAATTACTAAGCTGTCCTGATATGAGTTGCGGCTGGCACAGCATATGGCAGTGTCAGTCCTAACATTAGCGGGCCGTACTTATACCGTTATCTCAAGCATGTGTAGGATGGGCCTTCTGCTTAGCAATGACTAAGAGCTAGTGGTGAGTATCCACATTGCCACCTAGCTGCCGGATGAGAGAATAGCACTCCTTAACATAAGGAGGATGGGATGGCTCGGCAGCAAAGTAGGTGGAGAAAGTATCGAATCGGAAGATAGCTAGCGTGCTACAATCGCCAATAAGCTGATTTACAAGCAGGTTCAGCGAAGACTCAGCTTGGCGTCGTACGGTTGAGATTGTGGTAAGTCAAGCAAAATCAAGTACATTAGCGCCTACATTCAAGCATATAAATCACTGATTTTTACAATCAGCATTGATTTAGTATTATTCACCCACAATGACCACACTTTTTAAAGATTCAAAAATGCTAAGGAATTTTCAATATTTTATTGTATTACTCTTTTTTAGTTCCTGTGCGGGTAGAAGCTTGACGTATTTCGGTAATTTAAAAGAGTCTGAAACTTATACATCAACTATTACCAATAAAGTAGAACCGGTTATTCAGCCAGATGATTTATTAAGCATTACGTTGAGTAGCTTAAATCCTGAATCAAACGTTCTGTTTAATAACGGTCTATTGCAAGCTCCTGGTGGAGGTGGAAGTGCAGGTTCTGGCGAAAAATTAAATGAGGGCTACCTAGTAGATAAAACAGGCTCTATCAACTATCCTGTTTTAGGCACATTGAAAATAGCTGGTTTAACAAAAACAGAAGCTATTCAACTTTTGACGACGAAGATCAGTCAATACGTTAAGAACCCCATTATCAACATCAGGTTCTTGAATTTCAAAGTAACCGTTGTAGGTGAGGTGAACCACCCTGCAACTATTGATGTTCGCACCGAACGAATCAACATTGTTGAAGCGCTTGGCTTGGCCGGCGACATGACGATTTATGGTAAGCGGACTAACGTGCTAATCATCCGAGAAAAGAATGGCGTTAGAAATACCGCTCGAATCGACTTAAGCAATAAGGAAAGTTTGAACTCTCCTTACTATTATCTGCAGCAGAACGATATCGTTTATGTTGAGGCAGAAAAGGCAAAAGGCTTACAAGCTAGTTCCAGCAACTACTACTTACCTGTAATTGCCACTATAGCTTCTTTAATTAGTGTGTTGTCCTTTATAATATTTAGATAAGCAATTGCTCAACAAACCCAAAACCGAGCTCTAAGAATATGAGTAATCAAGAATTGTTTCCTCTTTCTTCGGAAAGAAATGAAGCGGTAGATTTAAAATCTGCGTTTTCAAAATACCTGCGCTATTGGTACTTGTTCCTAATAGGAGCCGTTATCACTATTGGTATTGCGTATGCGTACCTACGGTACTATGCTGTCCCTGAATATTATACGAGCAGCCTTATTCTGATCAAAGACGAAAAGTCAGAATCTGGCACGTCTTCGGCAATGGCAATCAACGACCCGGACTTGTTTAAGTCGTCCAAGAACGTGGATGATGAAGTGGAGGTCTTGAAATCGAAGACTCTGATGCAGAGAGTTATCAGAGAGCTTGACCTGTCGATAAGCTACGTGGTTGAAGGCAGAATTCGCGATGTTGAGATTTATGGTAAGGGTCTGCCTATTCAGATCATTACCAAAAAAATGAATCCCAAATACCCCAATCCAGCTTTCTCAATCCTGTTGACGGGTAGCAACTCATATAAGCTGATTGACACCGATGGAAAAACCAACGTTTATCAGCTAGGCGAGGAAATAACCAAACCTTACGGCTCATTTACGGTAGCACCTGGTCCTGCATTTTATACAAATACAAAAGGACCCAACAAGAAAATTAATATTCAGTTTCATCAGCTAAAAGATATGGCTGATGTATTCTTCTCGCGTGTTGATATTAAGCCTAGCGCTAAAAATGCTAGTGTAATCACCATGGGTATAATTGACCCTATCCCTGAAAGAGGTGAGGATATTATCAACAAGATTATTGAAGTCTACGAGAAAGAATCGGTCGAAGACAAAAATGCTAAAGCAACTAATACGGTTGCCTTCCTTGACGAACGTTTGAAATATATTACGGCAGAACTTGCTGGCGCTGAAAAGAACGTTCAGCAGTATAAGAGCCAAGAAGGTATTGCAGATGTTTCCACTCAGGCATCTAATTACTTGTCGCAAGCCAGCGACTACAATCGGCAGCTTTCGGAGTGGGCTACTCAGATTGAAGTATTGGAATCAATCGAGCGGTATATGTCTTCGTCGGAATACAAGACAGTACCAAGCTCTCTTGGAATTCAAGATCCTACTTTGTTAGGATTGATTACAAGCTTCAACGACTTGCAACTGCAGCGTGAGACTCAGTTGCGCACAAGCACAGCTGAAAACCCGGTTGTAGTAGGCATCAATGAGCAACTGGCTAATTTGCGGCGGAATATTCTGGAGAACCTTCGCAACATCAAGAGGGGCTTGGTTATTACCAGCAATAATTTAAAGCAGAACTCTGGCAATTTCCAGTCTAAGATCAAGCGCGTACCCTTGATGGAAAGAGAACTGCTGGAAATAAACAGACAGCAGGCCGTAAAGCAGAACCTGTATTTGTTTCTGTTGCAGAAGCGCGAAGAAGTTGCTCTTGCTTTGGCTGCCACTGTATCCAACACACGGGTTATTGACCAAGCAGTAAGCACGCCTTACCCAATCAGCCCGAACCCTCAGAACATCTATCTGATTGCTCTTCTTGCTGGTCTAGGAATTCCGTTTGCTGGCATCTTCCTCAAAAACATGTTGAACGACAAAGTACAGAGTCGTTTGGATGTTGAGAAGGCCACCGCTACTCCTATTCTTGGCGAAATTTGCCACAACTCGCGCAGCGCTCGCAACGCGGTAGTAGTAAATAAGGACAGCCGCAGCCCAATTGTGGAGATGTTCCGGCTTGTGCGTGCCAACCTGCACTTTGCAGCTATTGGTAAAGAGAATAAGGTAATGCTTATCACCTCGAGCATGGGTGGTGAAGGCAAAACTTTCTTCAGCATCAACCTCGGAGCTAGCTTAGCTCTGACAGGCAAGAAGGTTGTTTTACTTGAACTGGACCTGCGCAAGCCTACGCTGTCATCGAAGCTTGGCCTGAACGATAACGTAGGTATCACGAACTACCTGACGTCTGATACCATCACCATCAACGACATAATCCGGACTTCAGAAAAAGCGCCCGATCTGTTCGTGATAAGCTCGGGGCCGCTCCCGCCCAACCCAGCTGAATTGATGATGTCTGCCAAGCTTGCTCACCTTATCAACGAGCTCAAAGACATCTTCGACCATATCATCATCGATACGGCACCAATTGGCCAGGTTTCTGATGCATTCAGCTTGAGCCCACTCGTGGATTCCACTATCTACCTGCTCCGCTACGGCTTCACTTATAAGAAGCAGATCGAGATTATAGATTCTATCTATCAGAACAAGCGCTTAAACCACCCGATGATCGTGTTGAACGACGCGAAGAAGGAGAACACCAGTACCTATGGCTACGGCTATGGTTACGGCTACGGCGAAGAGGTAAGCACAAGCTCAAAAAAGAAGAGCTTAGAAGCTCAATAGTAGATTATCTTATTTAAGCAATTTCACAGTGTCCACCACCAACATTGCAGTAATTCGCCCGGAGCCAAGGGTTGTGTTGGAGCGGCGCAAGAATGCAGCAAAAGACCCAAACCGCTTGCTCAAGCAAGGGGTTTGGGCCTATTTTCTACTTCTAATTTTCGAGGGGGCGTTGCGTAAATGGTTTCTGCCAGGTTTAGCAACTCCTCTCCTTATTGTCCGCGACCCGTTGGTCGTATGGTTATTATTTGTCACTTGGCAGCGCGGTTTACTTCCAGCTAATCCCTACATGATTGGGATGATGCTGATTGGACTACTCTCAACCTTTACGGCCGTACTCTTCGGCCACGGCAACATTGCGGTTGCTATATACGGAGCCCGCATTTTGCTACTTCACTTCCCGATGGTGTTTGTGATTGGTCGCATCTTCAATCGCGAGGATGTAGTGAAGCTAGGGAAGGTGACGCTGTGGATAGCCATTCCGATGACTGTCCTTATTGCTTTGCAGTTCTATAGCCCACAGTCCGCCTGGGTGAACCGTGGGGTAGGAGGCGACATGGCTGGTGCAGGTTATAGTGGTGCGCTAAACTATTTCCGCCCCCTGGTACCTTTTCCTTTACCAACGGCAATACGCAGTTTTTCATGTTTGTCGCGTGTTTTGTGTTCTACTTCTGGCTGAACTCACAAAACGTAAACCGCTTGGTCCTCATTGCTGCGACAGCAGGCTTGCTTGCTGCCATACCTATGTCGATAAGCCGCTCTCTGCTGTTTAGCGTAGGCGTAACCATGATCTTCACGTTAGCGGCAGTAGCTAGAAAACCTCAATACCTATCCAAGATCATCCCTATTGGTTTTGCAATGGTCATAGCCTTGGCAGTCCTGAGCCAAGCTAGCTTCTTCCAGAACGCAACCGAAGCCTTTCTCTCCCGCTTCACCAGCGCTAGCGAAACTGAAGGTGGCTTGGAAGGCACCATTGGCAACCGATACTTGGGTGGGATGATATCAGCTCTAACCGGCACTTCCAACACGCCTTTCTTTGGGTACGGCATCGGAATGGGTACCAACGTAGGTAGTATGCTGCTGAGTGGCGGCACACAGTTTCTGATAGCAGAAGAAGAGTGGGCGCGCTTGATTGGCGAGATGGGCCCATTGTTCGGTATAATCGTAATTTTCCTTCGGGTTGGGTTCTGTATTAAAGTTGCTTTTGCTTGCTATGAAAAGCTTAGTGCGAGCGACTTTCTTCCTTGGATTCTGCTGAGCAATGGCCTGCTATTGATACCACAGGGCCAATGGGCACAGCCAACCGCTTTAGGATTCAGCACTTTAATAGCGGGGCTATTAATTGCTTCCTTGCGGAGCGCCCCGCTAAAACGTGTAGTTCGCACAAGCTGATTTAGACTTGTCTAGCCACGCTGTGTGGCACTAGTATTACACCAAAATCAGCGTCGTGAACATAGTTTTCTTTGCACATCCCGACTTCCTCGGTCATCAGAGCATGCCCCGCTTCGCAAGAATGCTGGCAGAAGGGATGAAGGACCGAGGACACAGCGTTGAGATACTTTCGCCTCAAGCAAAAGTATCTCGCGTTCCTGCTCCACGAGTTTTGCGGAAATGGCTGTATTACATCGATCAGTACATCACCTTTCCGAGTTCCGTACGCAAGAAATTATCTAGCTATTCGCCGGATACGCTCTTCGTGTTTACTGACCACGCCTTGGGCCCTTGGGTACCCATAGTAGCCGATCGGCCACACGTGGTACACTGCCACGACTTTTTAGCGCAATGGTCGGCTTTGGGAGCTATACCGGAGAATCCTACGGGGTGGTCGGGGCGCCAGTACCAGAAGTATATTCGGCAGGGTTACTCGCAAGCCAAGCATTTCATTTCTGTTTCCCAGAAGACGCAGCAAGATCTTGCTCACTTTCTGCCCTCCGCTCCTCTCTCTTCCGAAACCGTCTACAACGCGCTAAACCAAAAGTTCAGCCCCGTAGATTTAAAGCAAGCACGCGCCTCCTTAACCAAGCAAACCGGCATAGACTTAAACGCTGGCTACCTCCTGCATATCGGAGGGAACCAGTGGTATAAGAACCGAGCCGGAGTTGTTGAAATTTATAATGCGTGGCGCAAGAACACAGGTGGCACCCTTCCACTTTTGTTGATTGGCGAGGCCCCAACGCCCACCCTGATGCAAATGCGTGAGCAGTCTGCTTATCAAGACGATATTCACTTTCTCACGAATATCCCCGACGAATTTGTGCAGTTGGCGTATGCAGGGGCTTCTGTGTTCATTTTCCCATCACTTGCCGAAGGCTTTGGCTGGCCTATTGCCGAGGCAATGGCTTCGGGATGCCTAGTCCTCACAACCAATGAGGCCCCGATGACGGAAGTGGCAGGAGATGCAGGTTTCCTGGCCCCCCGCCGTCCCGGTGCTGAAGAAAAAGTTGCCGCTTGGGCCGACGAGTCAGCTCAAGTGCTCCAACAAATCCTCTCCCTCTCTCCCTCCGATCGGAGCCGTGCAGTGGAGTCAGGCATTCTTAATGCCAAGAGGTTTGAACCTAAGAAGCTATTAGATCAAATCGAGACGATTTATTTAACCTGCACCAAAGAAACAGCCGGAATAAGTAAGCCGGCCCGTTAGACATGAAGATACTTTTCATAATTCCTGTTTATAAACCTGCGTACATATACGGAGGCCTAATGGCCGTTGTGTATTTGCTAGCCGAATCCTTGGTTCGGAATGGTCATGATGTAACGGTATATACAACCACCGCCAATGGCAAAGAGGAATTAGATGTCAAAACCGGTGAGGAAGTACTAGTTGACGGTGTTAAAGTGTATTATTTTAAACGATACACGAAAGGCAACTCCCACCTATCACCAGGATTTTGGAATAAAATATTCCAAACAGTTAACGATTTTGATGTAGTCCATCTGCACTCATGGTGGAGCCCCGCTATTGTAGCAGCGGCGGCAGTTTGCCGTATGCGAGGCGTGAAGCCGATTTTGTCACCCCACGGCATGTTCTGCGATTATATATTGACTACAAATAATAAAGTCAAAAAGCAGATTCTGCAAACCGTTGTAGGTAAGTCATTGCTCAAGAACACTTTCCTCCACGTGTCAACACCAATGGAGTGGGAGGAGAGCCAGCTCATACTAAAGGAAAAGTGGGAAGGAGCCGTTATATCCAACCTGGTAGAGCTCGACAATGTGAAACCTCCAGTAAAACGAGATGCAAATAGCGTCTTCACTGTAGGCTTCATATCAAGGATAGACCCGAAAAAGGGCTTGGATATATTGATCAAAGCTCTTGCAAAAGTATCGTTCAACTATAAGCTTCAGGTGGCCGGCACTGGCGAGGACGATTACGTCAATAAGTTGAAGAGTTTAGCCGTAGAGTGTGGTAATGCTGACAAGATTGAATGGGTAGGCTGGAAAGACAACGTTCAGAAAATGCAGTTTTATTCTGAAATAGATTTGTTTGCCCTTACCTCGCATAACGAGAATTTTGCTGTCGTAGTAATCGAATCTTTGTCGGTAGGAACTCCCGTATTCTTAGGCAAGAATGTAGGGCTGTCCAGTTATGTAGCAGACAAAGAGCTGGGCTGGATAACGAATATAAATGATATCAACCAAGTTACCGCAGATTTAGAGTTGGCTTATCACGAAGCTGATAAGCGCAAATTCATTCACGAAAGTGCACCTGATATTATTTCTCACGATTTCAACAAGAATTTCCTTACTAAACAATATACCGATTATTATAAAACTTTGATGCCAAGCTAAATTATCGACGCATATGTCATTACGCCATTTCCCGCTAAAAAACGCACCGTTCTATTATTTAATGAAACATATAAGAACTTTCTTATTTTTTTCTTATGCAGGATTACTCACTTACATCGTCTTTTTTGCCAGAAGAAGACAATCTCTTGTTTGGCGGGACAACCTAGTGAATTTGGTTCCTATCAAGCATACTATTCAATCATTTCGGCGTTCCGATCTTATAGGTTTAGAGAATAATGTTGCTAATTTGTTAGGCAATGTAGTTATTTTCGTGCCTCTTGCCTTTTTCCTGGTTAATATATTTGGTATTTACACCAAGAGGAAAATAATACTTATTGGGTTCTTGATGAGCTTTTCCATTGAGCTAATCCAGTTCGTTTTCAGAATAGGAGTACCTGATATCGATGATATTATTTTAAATGTAACAGGTGTAGTTATAGGGATTTATTTATATAAAATTTTCTGGGCTGTTCTCAGAAATAAGCCAAGGTAAAGTTGTTGTATGTTGCAGACCGATTTATCTAAATTCGATACGGAAGGGTACGTCGCTGGGCCCAAGCTTAAAGTATTGATTTGGTTTTTCTTCAATTACTTGATCATGGATAGTTTCTTTCCATGGCCTTATAAGCTCAAACGGTCTTTATTAATATTGTTTGGAGCGCAGGTAGGAGAAGGATTGGTAATCAAAAACAAAGTGCGAATCAAGAACCCTTGGCGCCTCACTATCGGTAAGAATTGCTGGATAGGGGAATCCGTCTGGATAGACAACTTAGAGGATGTTGCAATAGGCAACAACGTTACTCTTTCGCAAGGGGCTATGCTTCTTACTGGCAACCATGACTACAAAGTCAGTAGCTTTCCTTACAAACTAGGTAAAATAACCTTGGAAGATGGTGTGTGGATTGGTGCTCAATCGGTGGTATGCCCTGGTGTGCGGTGCGAGTCGCATTCTATTCTCACTGTACATTCTGTAGCCACCAAGAACTTAGATGCATGGGGAATTTATGCCGGCAACCCGGCAACCTATATGCGTAAGCGCGAAATTCTCACGTAAGCGCAACAGCAAAACCATGAGTTCACCCCAAATTACGTTCCTCGCAGCATGAAGAAAAGGATATTACTTATTGGATATAACTTTTCTCCTGAGCCTACCGGTATTGGCAAATACAGTGGGGAAATGATGGCATGGTTGGCCAAAAACAACTACCAGTGCGATGTTATTACAGCCTATCCTTATTACCCACAATGGAAGGTAGATCCTTCTTATTACAACAGCCGATATAGCTTCAAAACAGAAACAGTAACACTTCCCTCAGGGGGAACATTACAAGTTCATCGATGCCCGATGTATGTTCCTTCGGTTCCTTCCGGTTTGAAGCGAATGCTGTTGGACATGTCTTTTTCCCTGACCGCTTCTCTGAAGCTCATCCAGCTGCTTTTTACTAAAAAATTCGATACAGTTATTACTGTTGCTCCCTCCTTTCAATTTGGCTTGCTAGGAATAGCGTGCAAAAAAATATCGAAAGCCAAATTCTCTTATCATATCCAAGATCTACAGATCGAAGCTGCAAGAGATTTGAATATGATACGCTCTAAAGGCGTGATCAATACCCTATTCAAAGTAGAAAAATATATCTTTAATCAGGCCGATCATATTAGCAGTATATCGGAAGACATGATTAAGAAGATAGAAGCTAAAGCGCAAAAGGAAGTATTATTATTTCCTAATTGGACTGATAATTCGCTATTTTTTCCCATCGATGATAAGGCAGGCTTAAAAGAGCAATTTGGTTTCAATTCTAACGATACGGTCGTTTTATATTCGGGAGCAATTGGTGAAAAACAAGGACTGGAATATATTCTGCACGCGGCAAAAAGCTTTGAGAACAGAGAATCCGTGAAGTTTGTAATTTGCGGTTCAGGACCATACAAAGAGAAACTACAAAATATGGCTGCTGGATTGCAGCTGAAGAACGTTATATTCTTGCCTTTACAGCCATTCGAAAAATTCAACCAGTTTCTGAATATGGCTGATATTCATTTAGTTATTCAAAAAGGTACAGCCGGCGATTTAGTTATGCCTTCCAAACTGACTACCATATTAGCGGTAGGCGGTTTGGCTGTTGTTACGGCAAATCAAGGCTCAGGCTTACATTCTCTTTTGAGCAAATACGAAATGGGCTTGCTAGTAGAAGCCGAAAATCAGCACGCTTTAAATGAAGGCTTGCGCAAGGCCATTGACGAGGATAATCAACGCCTTACTAAAAACGCTCGAACATACGCCGAGAATTACCTTTCAATAGAAAAGGTTATGAGGACCTTTGAGAACACCGTCATAAACTCATAATAACATAATAATGGGAATACTCGCGCATGCTTTATAATTGCGAGCTTTCCCCTGTTATTTGCGTTTACATTACTATTATTTAGTATCTAGCAGTCTATCATTTACGCGTAATTCTAGATCATGTCTCTAAAAGCTACTCTTCCTGCTGACTTTGTTGTAGAGAGAGGCCAAACGCAGAAAGACGTTAACTATACTATTCTGGCCAATCTTGCCAGTAGGTTTCCGAAAGATGCTACTATCCAAGCGTTGGATTTGCCGTGTGGTAACTTGGAGTTTTTAACGTATTTGCGGAAATTATTTCCGTCTGCAAACTTATGGGGCGCAGACCTTTTCCCTCCTAAAACGAAGAGCCAAGACGTATCCTTTGTTGAAATGGATTTGACAAAGGATTTTACGTTGCCTGATCAACAGCAATTTGACCTCATTACTTCTATTAGCGGCGTAATGATGTTTAGTAACACCCTATCCTTTATTCGAAATTGTGCTTCTCGGTTAAAACCCGGTGGAACTTTTATCGTCACAAATGATAATTCTGCTACCGTCATCGACCGGATAGCTTATTTGCTTTTTGGGAGATATCGGATGTTCAGGCCGATCTATGATGACACAGAAGAATTAACCGAGAACGTACCTGTGCAAGAGCTTTGCCGGCTTCTGCGCAAGCAAGGGGTAGAGATTGAGAAAATTGAATACACCTCCTCTTATTCCAAAGACTTGGTGTATTTGCCAGTTGCTTTATTGGTGTATCCAATACAAATGCTTTACCTCTCGCGCTTAAAAACAAGCTTACCCCAGAGCTTAAAGCAACAGATGTATCCTTTCAAACACCTCTTCTGCAAACATTATATTATCACGGGCAGAAAAGTAGCTTGACCTAGTTAAGCGCTAGAGCAGTTACGGTCTTAGCGAACTGAACTAACTGCTTTCACCTCTGGTACTGCTTGGCTTGACTGGGCAATTTGTGGCGTATGCGGTTTCTTCTTGAACTTGATAAAGCCTGATATCCAGATCCACACAGCCAATAGAGTAGCGAAAGGAATAAAGCGGCGGCGCTTGAAATCGATTATGGTGCGCGTTGCATCAACCGCTACAATAGTGTGCAGGCCATCGGGATAATCGGGATGCGGAGAAGTTAGTACCGATGCTTCTCGTTCAACGTATTCAGTTGTGGTGAGCGTGAGTACCTCGTTGATGGTAATGCCATACCCATAGTCTTTGGCACAATCCTGAGCGGGGCGATAAAGTTTGCCGCCTTCTTCGAAAAACGGTCCAGCAGGACGTGCACTGCGAATATCCGTCTTAACGGGATTTTGCGGGTGCTCATGCCAAGGCCCCTCTATACGGTCAGCGTAGGAGATGTACAGATTGAGCATGGGGTCACGGTCCATGCGGGTGTAGAACAGCCAGTAACGCCCATCATACTCCAGCAAGGTAGAGTCGACGGCGGGTGCTTCCAGCAACAGCTGACCCGTGGTATGATCCGTGACCGGCTTGCGCAGATCGTACATACGGATGCCGTTGGTAACCCAAGCTTCGGGGATACAGTAAGGCCCGAAAAGAAACGGATATGATAAGTGAAATGGAAAGTCTAAGACCAATTCAGGCACGCTGCCTTGCTCCCATGGATAGTTGAGGCGTGAAATGTTGCCGCGTCGTACACGGTAATCGTATGCTTCAAAGTAAATCACGGCTCCTGATGCCTCTTGCCGCGCGAAACAGTCAGCATAGAACACGTTTCTGCTAGGAAGTACGGGAGCATCTACTTTCACTCCGCGCAGTGTTTCTGGGCGGAGGAAGTCCTGGATGGGTCTATCTACTACTCCCATATTCCATTGATCGGCTTGCAGGTATACGTTGTATAGCTGCTGAACCTTCTGCTTCACTAATTGCCCTAGAAAGCGCAGTGTAGCTGTATTGGAGGGCACTTGTACTTCGCTGACAGCAGGCAACGATTGAAGCGCTGAGCTAGGCAGTTTGCAACCGGCAAGTAATTGGCGGCACATGTCAGCAGGCCAATTGCTGCATTCCTTGTATAGAGTGGCCGCACTAAGTGACAGGCTATGCGGCAACGTGCGGAAGTATCCTTGCTTCAACACTGTGGTTTCTCCTGTGCCTGCCAACTGGTACAGTGTGGCCGGAGTGACCATCTTATGGGTATGAGTTTCCCAAAAGCCAATTGGCAAGTTCGGCTTGTTGCTTTGCGCTCCAAACTGAAAATACCAAACGCCTACTTGAGTTAGGTTGGCAACCAAACTGCTAATAGATTGGTCGGCAAAGCTTAAAATGAAATCCAACTGATAACTACTTATGGCAGCAACCGTTGTTTCGTCGAGCTGCACCTTAGCAGCCTGCAACTGCGGAGTGCACGTAAGCCTCGGTACGTTGAGAGCAAAGTCGCTGGCAGTAGTGGTTTGCAGAAGAGCTGAGGGCCGGTAAAACCACTTCAGGTAGCGTTGCCATAGTAAGCTTCCTTCTTGCGCAGCCTTTGCATTCTTTGCGTCTACTTCAATCAGTACTTCCAACGAAGTATTGGCAAGCAGCGAGATAGAGCGAAGCGCTTGGCTTTCCCAAGAGCGAAGATAGGTTCCCTGATAAAGTACCCCGATTCGAATTATTCGAGCATTATTTGTCATTAAAAATCATAGCGGTAGCTACAAGCTTGTGCGGCGAACTTATTCCGCAGTGAAGCTCTAACTACTCCTAAAAGCGCGAGGTAATTACTTTCTAGATTGGATTAGGTATATCACTTTGCCTAAGACCCCGCCGATACTTCTTAAATGTGGCTTTCAACGCTGTCATTAAATCACTATAACTGCTCAAAATAGATCCAAACCCATTCATGTGAGCCCAAGCAAACATTTGCGCTCTTTTTGAAGATGATAATAGATTGAGAGCTTCAGCTAACTCTGATTTTTCTTGTGCTGTATAAACGTCGGAGCCTAAGCAATCTGATAGTACTCCTGCAAAGTTTGCTCTTTCCTTGTATAGTTGAGTTATGTTCCAGCCACGTTTTTTATACGCGGGCTCTAGTACCTCTTCGAATACCTTCCGCACACCGTCAATTTCCAGCATTTTGCGCCGCTGCCGTACCTTACCAGCATCAGACCACACGCGGTAAAAAGCAAGAATTTCGTCGAGGTAGATATTACCAAATCCGGCGGCAGCTAACGCAGCAGAAAGATGAAAGTCTTCCGCAGAATTGGGGCGCCCCGTGTTGTAATTAACGGCCTCAAGAGCTGCTCTTCTAAACATGATGATGTTAGCTGCCACTCTGTATCCCTTCTTGGAAGCCAGCAAGGCATCTTCACTCTTCTGAAATCCTGATTGACGAATGAGCAGTCTTTGCCGAAGGAAGTTTCCGTGCTCGTCAATTTCTTGAATTGCGCCGTGCGCGTAAGCGGCCTCCGGATGACGCACCAACAAAGCCGAAAGCTTTTCGATGTAGGAAGGAGCTAGAATATCATCAGAATCGAGGCGTACTATAAATTCTCCAGTAGCTTTTCGCAAGCACTCGTCGGTATTTTTAGAGATTCCGACGTTTTTCGGTTGCCGAAAATTTTTCAGTACCGGTATTTCTTTCTCTAATTCCTTTAAAATCTCTGCAGTGTTATCAGTACTGCAATCATCTAGAATAATGATTTCACTTGGTGCAACTGTTTGGTTGAACGCACTACGCACGGCAAGTGCTAAGTATTGCGACTGGTTGTAAGTAGGAATGCAGACTGAAACCTTCATTAGCATATTGATTGTAAACTCCCTTTTACGGCAAAAGAGAGTTTAGAGCGTTTGTTGTTACCTAGATCTTGATAGACAACAGGTGATGATCAATGTCTGATGCTTATTAAAAAAGACTGACTGTGTTGCTAAACAACGCTATCAATCTAGTTTATAAGGCAAAAATTTCATTGCTGCTTTTAGGACAATTTATAGTTACAATGCAGTTTCAGCTGAACTGTTCATTAATAGCTACCGTCCGAAAGATAATGAACACCATTTTAGTACGGTAATCTTCTAAGTTTAAATTGGCACGGACCTAGTTTGTTATGTGGACGCATCGTTTTTTTTGCTGCGCTATACAGTTAACAATGATGCTGTTGTAGCTAGTGCAGCCGAATATGCAACGGTCCTCATTATATCAGACTGACTGTTGCTCTTAGCACCGAGTTATAAACCTTTGAAGTTGTGGTGCAGCAACTAGTGTTTGTATTTAGTAGCAGAACCGTTCATCTACATACCTATTGCATACGGTAGCTCCCTTAAATATAACGAGTGTTACCATATACGCAGGATTAAATACCAAATATACTATATAAGTATCTGTTCCTTACTCCAATAGAGTAATTGAAACTCGAACAACCTATTCCTTTCTCTATGATAGCCGCTGGAGGGTTCCTTATTAGCAACTATTTACTTTTGCGTAACATGCGGTCTGTATCGGCAAGAGAAGTCCGAAGTACTATGGCAATCGTAAATTGGCTATGTACTAGTAGCAAAGTTATGTTGCATAGCTATACTTTGTGTACATATATCCACTAACTGAGCTTATACGCTTAGGGAATGGTATCCAAATATTTTAATGGTTCTAACGATTTTCTTGTACTAGACTCATAACTTTGCACTTTGCCTCAAAGAATAGATAATACTATATACTCTTCGAATCTGCCATACTACAGTATGGCACAGCATTAAAAACGGCAACTATTTTATAAAATCTCTTTAGATTCGCTCTATGTCCCTCAAAATATTGTTACTCTCTCACAAATTCCACCCCGACATTGGGGGTATAGAGGTCAACTCTGAAATCTATGCCAGTGCTTTTGCGGGCGCAGGACATGAGGTTCGTATTTTAACTTGGTCGAGTACGGTCACAGCTGAAGACGCAAAGTTCCCGTTCAAAATCGTTCGAAACCCTAGTACCTCACAGCTCTTCAAGCAGCACGAGTGGGCCGATATTGTTTTCGAAAACAATCCGTGTGTCCGTTTAGCATGGCCAGCTGTGTTCTTTGGTCGGCCTTCCGTCATTGCTTTGAATACGGCAATAGAATGGGATAGCAGTGCTAGTTGGTTGAAGCGTAACTGGTTGAAAAGGGCTGATTCTGTGATTTCAGTTAGCGAAGCGGTACGCAAGCAAAACTGGCCTGCGTCTTCGGTTATTGGAAATCCTTACCGGGCTAAGGATTTCATGATGATTCCGGATGTAGATCGAACAAACAACTTCGTATTTCTGGGACGCCTTGTTTCCCAGAAAGGAGTTGCTATGGCTATCCAGGCCTTCCATCAAGTACTAACTAAGCTAGATGAGGTAGAGCAGGACGCTGATAAGCCTTCTCTCACTATTATTGGCGACGGCCCAGAGCGTGAAAACCTAGAGGCACTAGTGGCTTCTCTTGGGATAAAAGCCTATGTGCATTTTATCGGCTTCCTAGAAGGACGAGCCTTAGCTAGAGAACTGAACCGTTATCGGTATCAACTGGTGCCGTCGTTGTACGGGGAGGCTTTCGGTAACGTGGTGCTGGAGGGAATGGCTTGTGGATGTTTACCTATTGTTTCGAACAGTGATGGGCTGCCTGATGCCGTTGGCAAGGCGGGACTGGTTTTTCAGCGTGGCAGTGTGGAATCGTTGGCAAGCACCATCTTGGGCATCCTGCATGATCCGAACCTAGAGCTAGAGCTTAGACGGGCGGCCCCCGCTCACCTATCAGCTCATCAGCCCGAAGTAGTAGCGGCGCGCTACTTGCGGATTCTAGAAGCTGCGGCGGGCTATAAGCGAGTAAACTCTCTTAGCGAAGTAGCAACAACTACTGCCTTGCCGGTTAGCCAGTAAAGCTAAATGTTGCCCTTATGTTAGCTATATGTTGGCTACTAACCTGGCTACGGTAATAGCAACTATCAGCTTAATAGGCGCTTAGTTGAAAGTCAAATAGCAAAAGCCCCTGCTCTCGAAGTGAGAGCAGGGGCTTTTGCTATTAGCTGCTACTAGTGAGACTGTAGTTCCTATCAATGAGTCGGTAGCGCTACCAACAAATCAGTGAAAGAAAGCTTTTTGCATCCAAGAAACACTGCTCTCCAACGCAACCTTACCTTTATTTCAGTTGTTTTGTCCTGTCTTATCAACTGAACAAACCTATGCCTCAGCTCCCCACGCACCGTCCGCGCCGCAACCGCAAATCAGCCGTTATTCGGGACATGGTGCAGGAAACCAGACTCACCACCCACGATTTTATATACCCTGTCTTTCTTATTGAAGGTGAAAACCAAACGCTTGAGGTAAGTTCAATGCCAGGCATTCACCGTTTCACGGCTGACCGACTTATCGATGAAATTGGACGGTGCGTAGAGCTGGGGATTCACAGCTTTGCACCTTTTCCGAGTATTAATGATGCCCTGAAAGACCGACTAGCGAAAGAAAGCGCTAATCCCGAAGGCCTTTATCTGAAAACTGTAGCCGAAATCAAACGTCAGTTTCCAGAGGTCATGATTATGACTGACGTCGCTATGGACCCCTATAGCTCTGATGGTCATGATGGCGTGGTAGACGCAGAATCTGGTGAGATCCTAAACGATGCTTCCTTGGAAGTACTCGGGCAAATGGCATTGGCCCAAGCCCGCGCCGGAGCCGATATTATTGGCCCTTCCGATATGATGGACGGCCGCGTGGCTTGGATTCGAGACGTGCTCGACAGCAATGCTTTCAACCACGTCAGCATCATGAGCTATACGGCCAAGTATGCCTCTGCTTTCTATGGCCCCTTCCGCGACGCGCTGGATTCAGCTCCTAAGAAAGGCGACAAAAAAACCTACCAGATGAATCCAGCCAACCGTCGGGAGGCCCTGCGCGAGCTAGTTCTCGACGAGCAGGAAGGCGCCGATATGGTAATGGTGAAGCCAGCTTTGAGCTATCTGGACGTAATTATGGATGTGAAAGCTCACACCAACTTACCTGTAACGGCCTACAACGTATCGGGCGAGTATGCTATGGTGAAAGCGGCGGCGCAAAATGGCTGGCTCGACGGCGAGAAAACCATGATGGAAGTTCTGACCAGCATTAAGCGGGCCGGAGCCGATGCTATTCTCACGTATTTCGCGAAAGAAGCTGCCGAAGTGCTGCGCCGAGGGTAATTGAACGGTTATTTTAACGCAAACAAAATTGGGCAAGTCCAGTGGTTAGTACCGCTAGATTTGCTCAATTTTGTTTCTTGGCTCTTCTTATCGACTTACCTATCTAATGTATGGTCTTGCGCCGTGCTACTGCTACTGACTTGCCCGCTATTGTCGCACTGGTGCGCCGCGTGGTGCCGTTGATGAATGAAGCGGGCAACTTCCAGTGGTCGGTCGATTACCCGAACGAATCTGTTTTCCAAAACGACATCAACCAACAACAGCTTTGGGTAGCGGAACTGGAAGGGCAAGTAGCAGGCGTGGCAGCACTTACACGCGACCAGGACGAAGAATACAGCCAGGCTGATTGGGACGTTACTGAGCCGGCCCTAGTGACGCACCGCCTTGCCGTCGACCCTTCTACGCAGGGCCGGGGAGTAGCGGCAGCCCTTCTACAACAGGCCGAAGTGCTTGCAGCCGAGCAAGGATTGAAGGTGTTGCGCGTTGATACCAATTCCGAAAACGTGGCCACCCAGCGGCTCTTTCCGAAGCTAGGATACCGGTTTGCGGGCGAAATTACCCTGGCGTTTCGGCCGGGACTGCGCTTTTTCTGCTATGAAAAGCAGTTAGTAGGATAGAGTACTAGCTGTCAGCTAGTAGCTGCCATTGCCTGTTTGTATTGTTGATTCGTACACTGGCAATTAGCAACTCGTAATTGACAGTTCAATGTGGTGGACCTATGCCTTGCTCTCGGCAGTTTTTGCTGCTCTCACCGCTATCCTAGCCAAAGTGGGCATCAAAGGGGTAAATTCTGACCTAGCCACGGCTATTCGGACCGTTGTGATTTTGGTAGTTGCTTGGGGTATTGTTCTCGCCCGCGATAGCGCCACTGACTTCTATTCCCTTACGCCCCGCAACTGGCTGTTTCTGGTGTTATCGGGTATGGCAACGGGGTTATCGTGGATATTTTACTTTAAGGCATTGCAGCTAGGCAAGGTGTCGCAGGTAGCACCCGTTGATAAATTGAGCGTGGCTATTGCGATTGTGCTGTCGGTACTATTTCTGGGTGAGACACTTACGCTGAAAGTAGCTTTAGGCGCAGCACTTATCATTGGGGTACGCTGGTGTTGATTCTGTGAGATGAACAGGCGGGTTGATGAGATTTAGAATCTAAACGCGCAGATTCGCATGCCCACGAGCCATACTCTACTACACTTCACTACTCTATCATGCTTCGATTTCTAGCTGTTGTTGCCGTCGGTGGAGCCGTAGGGAGTGTAAGCCGCTACTTGGCGCAAATGGCCGTGGTCCGGCATTTCACGCACCCTTTCCCGTTGGGCACACTACTAGTCAACGTGTTGGGTTGTTTGCTGATAGGCTTGTTCTACGCACTAGCCGAAAAAGGAACGTTGGCCTCACCAATACTACGGCTCCTGCTTACCACGGGCTTCTGTGGCGGCTTCACTACATTCTCTACCTTCTCTTACGAAACGCTTACCCTGCTTGAAACTGAGCATTATTTGTTAGTGGCCCTATACGTAGCCGGCAGCGTGCTGCTCGGCCTACTGGCTACATTCGCCGGGGTGGCACTGGTACGGGCTTGGTAGTTAGCAATTTATTATAGCTCGGTTTCAACGGTGTTATTCGTTGGAAGCCTTATACGCTTCTAAAGCCTGAAGTTCTTGCTGAATTTTTGCTTCCCAAACGGCCTGAGTGCCAGGCAACGTGCCGTAATCGGTTTCTTCTGCATATTCTGCCTGGCGTATTTGCGAAGCCTTCATCTGCTGATTGACCAAGTCATTAATATCAGGCTTACCGATGAGGATCATCTTTTTAACCCCTGCGCGAGCCTGCTGCCTGAGGCGTCGAACGTATATTTCTTGAATGTCGAATAAAGTTTGGTGAAATAGAATCTGCTGTTCTATAGCGGCCGGGTTGTTTGTATCTATCCACGAAGCGGTGCGCAACATTTGGTTGACGATGATATCATTGCTACGCTTACCGAGCAGGTCGTATGTATGGCCGTCCATACTAAAACTGAATGCGGCGTTGCTGCCCTTCAAGTTATTGTGAGGCTTAAGTGGCATCTGAAAGTCGGCGGCACAGAGACGACGAGTGGCGCTCCACCGCAAGTACTCAGTATCAGATGTGGTTGACACTTGTGCACAGGCAGAAAAACCTGATAAAGCTGACCAGATTAAAAAAAGATAAAATAAACGTCTCACAATACTAAATAAAAGACAAGTGTTCTAGCAAAAATATAATTTACTTCTCAAACGGCCACCTTCCCAGTCGGCGGCTCCAAAGCAAGAACACGATGCTGCCCAACGCCATCATCAGCAAGGCGGCTACTTGGAAGGGCAGAAAAATGCGGGTGCTGGCATCTTCGTACAGCACGGCGCCATCTTTGATACTCGCAAAAACCCACAGCCATACCACCACGGCTACTACCACTGGCAGCGGATACAAAGGCATTTTGAAGGGCAGTCCTTGGGTGCCGCGCCGTCGGCGTAGTAGTACCAGCCCCACCGCTTGCCCCACGAATTGCACTAGAATTCGCATAGCTAAGATGGCGCTGATGACCTCTCCTAACCGAAACAGTAAGCTGAACACAAAGCCTACGCCTCCTAGTATCAGCAAGGACACATGTGGAAATTCCTTAGTAGGATGGGTCTTGGCGAAAACCGGCAAAAACTCGCCATCGGCTGCCGCCGCATACGGAATGCGGGAGTAGCCCAACAACACAGCAAACAACGACGCAAATGCCACCCACAGCACCAGTGCCGTTGCGGCTTTGGCGGCGGTGGCACCGTAGATTTTCTCTACGAAGGAGCTTACAATAAACTGGGATTTGCTGGCTTCCTGCCACGGTATAACGGTTCCTACACTCCAGTTGAGGAGCAGATACAACGCCATAATGCCTAGGATGCTCAAGAAAATACTGCGCGGAATAACTTGTTGCGGGTTCGTTATTTCGCCGCCCAGATGGCACACGTTGTAGTAGCCCAGATAAGAGTAAATGGTTTTGACGGCCGCTTGCCCCAGTGCTGCCGAGAGCAGTAGGCCCGTCAATTGCCCGTCGTGCCATGACAACAACCCGCCAACCCCACCAGCGGGGAGCCAAGCTACCGCATGGTTTGCGTGGGTAAGGCCGCCGAAAATCAACCAACCCATCAAGCCCAGTACGCCCACCCAAAGCATGACTCCGAGCCGACCAATATCGTCGATGCGACGGTAGAGCAGCGCAATCAGCAGCAAGACCACGCCTCCCGATACCACTTTGGGTTGCCACGTATCGTTGAGAGGCACCAGATAGCTGAAGTATTGCGCGAAGCCAATGGCGCCCGACGCCACAACCAGCGGAGCTTGTACCAACGTTTGCCACACGTAAAGAAACGACATCAACCGGCCCCATTTCTGTTCGCCGTAGGCTAGCTTCAGAAACCGGTAAGATCCTCCTGCTTCGGGGTAAGCGGCGCCTAACTCACTCCAAATCAACCCGTCTATCAGCGCTAGTACTGCGCCGGCCAACCAGCCAAGCAGGAAGTTCGGCCCCATGAACCCCATCACCAGCGGCAACGTAACGAAGGGCCCGATACCCACCATGTCAATCATGTTGAGCGCCGTGGCCTGGATCAGCCCCAAGCGCCGACGAAGTGGAGCAGCAGAAGCAACCGAGTTGGGAGTAGCAGGTTCAGCCATAGGGGCGTAAAAGTCGGATTAAATGGAATTGTTCGAGGCAAAAGTTTAGCCGGCTGCTTTTTGATTGGCCCTGCGTGCCCTAACCTGCCTGCGCCGGCACAGTTTAGCTACGTCTTCTTGAATACGCGTTTCGTCAACCTCGCTTTGCATAGCTTCGTACCGTCAGTAGCCTGTTTGCTTTATTTAGGGCTGCTAAACTACGTCGTTCATGTCTGCTGGATCTTCTAAAATTGCCATCTACGGGGCTATTGGGGCCAATGTCGCCATTGCTATTTCCAAGTTTGTGGCGGCTTTCTTCACTGGTAGCTCGGCTATGCTCTCGGAAGGTATTCACTCCCTCGTGGACAGTGGCAACGGGATTCTGATTCTGTACGGCGTAAAACAGGCCGAGAAGCCAGCTGATACCCGTCACCCCTTCGGGCGCAGCAAAGAACTGTATTTCTGGTCGCTGATTGTGGCCATTCTGGTATTCTCGGTAGGTGGCGGCATGTCGTTCTACGAAGGTGTTGAGCACTTGCGGCACCCTTCGCCCATCACTGACCCTACCTGGAACTACGTGGTACTTGGCTTATCGCTCTTGTTCGAGGGCATTTCCTGCTTCTTAGCGTTCCGTGAGTTCAACAAGGGCCGGGGCGAATCTGGCTTCTTGGAAACGCTGGGCCGCAGCAAAGACCCTTCGGTTTTCGCCATTCTGATGGAAGATATGGCTGCTTTGGTTGGCTTGGTCATAGCGTTGGCAGGCGTTTACTTCGGGCACCTGCTCAACAATCCATTCTTTGACGGAGGCGCCTCCATTTGTATTGGCATCCTGTTGGTATCGGTGGCTATCTTCTTGATTTACAAAACCAAGGGCCTGCTAGTAGGTGAAGGGGTAGATGATGAGACGCTGGATGGTCTTGAGGCGTTAGCCCGTCAGGATCATGCAGTAGAAGCTATTCGCCGGCCGCTTACCATGTATTTAGGTCCCCACGATGTCGTGCTTGCGCTTGACGTAGAGTTCCAGGATCATCTTTCGGCCAATGAAGTGGAGCAAGCTGTCCGACGACTACAAGACGTTATACGGGCCAAGTATCCTGACTTCAAGCGCATTTTTATTGAAGCCAAGTCCATTGCCGGCAAGCAACGCGCACCACTGGCCTCCGATTCTTCGGCCGTATCGCCGCAGATATAGCGGCACTAAATAGCGCCGGGTAAAGAAGATTTTTTGTGGGCAGGTCAATGTGAGTTGCTCTTGCGAGCTTGCCTACTGTTGTTGCAAACGCCGCAACGGTTTGCTTTCATCCCAGCAACTCAACCTTACCTTTTGCGGTAAAAGGTAGTTCATAAGCTTGGCAAAGCCGAAGCGTGTCCTTTTCCAACTCCGCACCTATGCCCCCTACTGGCAACAATCCCTTCCAATCATTTTGGATGGCTGGCTACGAATGCACCGATCAGCTCAACTGCTTTGGTCACCGCGTAGATTTTTTGCCGCTCACCGGCCATTTACAGCTCCTCGATCAAGACTATCAAGACCTTCAGCACCATAACCTAGGCACGGTACGCGAAGGCATTCGATGGAGCCAGATCGAGAAAACCCCTTACCAGTACGACTGGAGCACGGTGCGTACTATGCTAGCCGCAGGCCGGCGCCACGGCATTCAGCAGCTCTGGGACATTTGTCACTTCGGCTATCCCGACGACCTAACACCCTTGCACCCGATGTTTGCGCGGCGCTTTGCAGCACTATGCAGAGCCTTCGTACAATTATATCGGGAAGAACAGCCTGAAGGCGAGCTAATTGTGACTCCCATCAACGAGGTTAGCTTTATAAGTTGGCTGGGCGGTGACGCTCGGGGCACTGCTCCTTACTGTATACACCAAGGGTGGGAAGTGAAGTACGGCTTGATGCGAGCCTACATTGAAGGAGTACGGGCCATGCGTGAGGTTGACCCAAGCGTGCGAATTCTTACAACGGAACCGCTCGTCAATATCCGCCCTAGGGCAGGCTCCAATCACAACGAGAAAATTCGGGCGGCTGAACACCACGAAAATCAGTTTCAGGCGGTTGATATGCTAACGGGCCGCATGTGTCCTGAGCTCGGCGGCCGGCCCGAATACCTAGACATTCTCGGCTTCAACTTTTACTACGACAACCAATGGGATATCGAGCCCCGGGCCCGTATTCCGTGGGCCGATCGGCCCGCCGACCGTAGATGGCGCCCTTTGCGGCATTTGCTGGCAGACGCCCACAAGCGCTACCACAAGCCCGTCGTGCTTACCGAAACCAGCCACCCCGGCGTGGACCGGCCGCAATGGATGGATATGATTGGCAAGGAATGCGTTGCCGCGTTGCAAATGGGTGTACCCTTGTGGGGCGTGTGCCTCTACCCTATCCTCGACCGACCCGACTGGGATTTCCTGGACCAAGAGTGGCACCGTTCGGGGCTTTGGGATGCGGTAGTGCAGCCTGATGGTCCACCATTGCGCGTGCTTCATGAGCCCTATGCTAAAGCTTTGCAAAAAGCTCAAACTCGCGTGGCGAAGGCTCTCACTGGAATAGCTGTACCCCAAGAACTTACGCTGCCATAAGGTACCTCCGCAAAGAGTACTGAAGTTGAACACTTGGTGCAATGTTAGTCGAGCTTGAGGTAGAAGCTCTTACCCAAGGTCAAAGAGAGTGGTGTGCTATTCTAATCCATTACCTGCCAGCTATGTCGCAGAACTTGCACGGAACGAGCCGCTTAGCGGCTGCCACAACGGACTTGTTGCAGCACTTCAAGCGAGCTTTTGCCGACTCGACCCTGTCGATGGAGGAAGCGCGACAACTGCGGCAGCGCTTGGCTGAACACGGTCAGCATGGTACCGATTTGCACGAGCTTCGTCACGAGTTGTTTGTGCTAGCCCGTAGCCGGTTCAATAGCTTTCAGGATAAGGCAGTAGTGGAATGGCTGGAAGCGGCCAGCGCCTTGCTGTTGCCTCCGGCCACCCCACCGGCCCGCTCCACGCGGGCTGAAGTGCACTTCAGCCCAGGCACTGAATGCGTAGCCGCTATTCAGCGTTTTATTGGGCAAGCCGCGCGACAGCTGGACATCTGTGTGTTTACTGTAGCCGATGACCGGTTGACCAACGCCTTACTTGCGGCTCACCACCGGGGCGTACTGGTGCGCCTGCTCACCGACAACGATAAACTCTATGACCGGGGCTCGGATGTGCGTCAGCTTTTCGCGGCTGGTGTTCCGGTCCGCATTGATCATACCGAGTATCATATGCACCACAAGTTTGCCGTTGCCGACAAGCACACTGTATTAACTGGCTCTTATAACTGGACCCGGTCCGCCGCCGAGCACAACCTCGAAAATCTTGTTATCACCGATAACCACGCTACAGTACAGCCCTTCGTTCGTGAGTTTGAGCGTCTATGGGCACAGATGAGTGTGTTCACTGGATGAAAGCAATCCGGATTTCCTGTAGCTAGCCATAGGAAACCCCGTAGCAGAGAAGAGCGCAACGCCGCCTGGTGCTAAACTCCAGGCGGCGTTGCGCTCTTAACAATCGAGCTTGAAGAATATGCTATTCTGTAGGCGTCGTGGCTGTGGGGGCAGGAGCTTCAGCCGAGGGGCGCCGGATCTGCACAGGATGTTTGGTGTTCACCGTACCTACCGTCAAATTTAGAAAGTAGTCACCGGGGGGCAGGCTGCGGAAATCCAGCGTTTGGTGCTGAGCACCCACACTCTGGCGGCGATAGTCGGAAACCCGGACGGCCACGCCACGCTGGTTGTAGAGCACCCAACCAATAGGCTGCTCTACGTTGAGCTCATAAGCCATCTGCATCACCCCATTGCTTGGGTTAGGATATACGCTCAACTGATTGGCTCCCACCCCCGGAGCGCTTCGGCGCCCAGCAACTGGTGTCAAGACAACGGGCTTAATAGCCTCTAGTTTCCATTGCTGTGTCGGCCGGTTGCCGTAGCGACGTTGCTGTAGGCCCCCTTCCTCGGGCGTATTGGCGGTAATAGCCTTGCCGCTGTGCTTGGCGGTAATCTTATAGAAGCCTTCTTCTACTGGCTCAACTGACCAAAGCTGATTGTTGCCGCTATAGAAGGGCCACAGGCTTAGGGGTGTACCATTGGAAGTAGCACTACCCAATACTTCCAGCACCTTGCGTCCACCTTGCACCGCAATGCGGTAATAGCCGTTGCCAGCGCTTTCAATGCTCCATTGTGGCAAGCCATTCGTTGCCAGCTCTGCCGAAGGATTTACGGCCGCATTGGGCTGCGCCTGGTCAAGCACTTCCAGTGCCTTACCGTCGGAGCGGGCTGTTAAGGTGTAGACGCCCGGCACGAACGGAGTGGCAGCAGGAGCGGCGGATTTCTGAGTGGAAGTAGCTTTAGCTTCCGGAGCTGCTTCGGTGGCAGGGGCAGCAGCTGTTTTAACTTCCTTGACAGGCTTCGCCTCTTTCGTGGCTTTCGCTACGACTGGTTCTTTGGCGGGGGCTGCTGGTTTGGCAGCAACGGGTTGCTTTTCCTTGACCGGAGCTTTGGCTACTGGAGCGGGAGCAGGTGCAGCGGCCGGCGGACTACCCGCCCCGGCTGGGTCGGGTCCGGTGGAAGAACCTAGTGGGTATAGGTTGGCCGTAGGAATAGTTTGAGCAACTTGTCCGGGTGGGACCCACTGCAACTGAATCCGAGCATCGCCTTCTTCGTCGTAATACTCTAGTTTGATGCTGGTTTTCTCGCCGGCCGCCAGGTTGGCAGAGGCCCCGGCTGGATCAGCCTTCTTGCCGTCCCAGGTATCCAGCACTTTCTTGCCGTTCACCCACAGCCGTACCCCTTCGGCGGTAGCTACCGTGAATTTGTAACGCCCAGTGGTAGGAGCAGCCAGCAGCCCTTCCCAGCGCACCGAGAAGTTATCAATTGGCACTCCTGGTCCGGGGGAGCCGGGGCCCCACTGAAAATCAATGGCTGCATCTATTCGCTTAAGAGCAGGAGCCCCGGCCAAAGTGCCGTTGCTGAAGTAGACGGCTGTCAGCCCAGTGCCCGCACTCTGCATTGGGTCAGCCGCCGAAAATCGACTTACCAGCGGAGCGCTACCGCTAGCTATATGACCTGGCCGATCAAGGCTAGAGGCAGCGGCAGAAGCCGAGCCGCCTAGTGCTTCGCCGAGTATGCCGAGTCCGAGTATAGAACGGAATAAAATCTGTCGCACAGAATAAGAATAGTTGATGAACAAATTGGGAAAGTCCAAGAAACTGCACATCCCACCGCACAAGAAAAAGCATTTGGTGTCACTTCGTGTTCCCAACCAAACGAGCCCATTTACAGAGGCGGTACAATATAAAACAATTATACCAGCATCTTTCTAGCCTATTGTACAGACCTATTTTGATTTAAAACTTTTAGCGGCAAAGTGCAATATCAAAATACTATATTTGTTTATTCACCGTAACTGCTTGACAAGTTGAATCTGCTTCATGTTATGCAACTACCCCAAAGCTTAACTTTTTAGCTCGACAGTAGGATAATTCTTTTCCGGATGGATATTTTCGTTAGGCTGTGTTCGGTTTACCCTAGATGCTTCCAGCTTAGCAGGCAAGAACCTTACTTGGTTACAGCTTCCCGCACGGGTGCTCCAGACGCGCTATCCGAAGGCTTATTAGCTGTAGCGCTAAAGCCACTCTTCACAGCTTCAGCCATGCTTGATAAGGGTAATAGAGAAGTTCGCGAAGCTTGTAATGTTGGGCCACGACGAAGTAGCGATTGAGAACGACAAGCGGGGTAAACGAGCATGGCTGGCTCCAATACTAGAGCGGGCCTTATCATTCTAGACCAGCAAGCTGATTACTGCCGTAAGCTCCCGTATATGTGCTTTGTTTGTATGACTCCACCTTACGCTCCACGATGAAAAGCCTCTATACGGTTTCGCTGCTTGTTGTTTCTAATCTGTTTATGACGTTTGCCTGGTACGGGCACTTGCAATTCAAAAAGATAAGCTGGCTGCACGGCTTAGGGCTAGTAGGCGTCATTCTGATTAGTTGGGGGCTGGCGTTTTTCGAATACCTATTTCAGGTACCCGCCAATCGGTTAGGCTTCGAGGAAAATGGCGGACCCTTTAATCTGTTTCAACTCAAGGTGATTCAAGAGGTAGTTTCTCTCACCGTCTTCACGCTGTGTGCCGTGTACGTGTTCAAGACCGACAAACTGACCTGGAATCACCTGATTGGCTTTATGTTGCTGGTGGCTGCGGTGTATTTTATTTTCAAAAAATGACTGGTCTTAGTCCGGCGCGTAGGATTGTATCTGGAATTCGCTATTTTTCAGCGGTCTGCACATTCGTCTTCTCGTCCGCATGGAACAATCGTACACCTCGCCCACAGGTATTCCGCCCAAGAATTGGTTGGTAGAGTCTATTCTGGTTACCATCTTCTGCTGCCTACCCTTTGGCATTGTTGCCATTGTGAATGCCGCCAACGTTAATTCTCGTTTATCGGTCGGTGACTATGCGGGGGCGCAGGAAGCTTCGGTTAACGCAGGCAAATGGGTGAAATACGGGCTGATTGGGGGCGTGCTACAGGTGGTTATTCCTTTTGTGTTGGTGGCGGTGCTGGGAGCTGGTGGGGCCATTTTGCATGCGTTAGGCGTTTAAGTGATTTTGTATCGTCAGGGAAGAGGTTTGCTGGCACTGAGCTTATTGGCTGGGCTAGTGCTGGCCGCCCTTTATTTTCGCCTCGACCCGGCGCAGCACCCGTTTCCGCGCTGCTTGGTGCACTGGCTAACCGGCTTGCATTGCCCGGGCTGTGGCACCCAACGAGCCGTGCATGCTCTTTTGCATGGCCACTTCAAGCAGGCCATTGGGTTCAACTTGCTGGCGGCACTTGCCGCTCCTGTTTTGGTAGTTGGATCAGTGGAAGAACTGCGCGGGTGGCTTGCTAAGCGGCCGCGCCGCAACTCATTTCTGTATCGGCCCTGGTTTGGATGGAGCATAGCAACCTTCACGGTGCTGTTCACGGTGCTGCGCAATCTTCCGGGCCCCTTAGGCGCTTGGCTGGCACCCTGAACCAAATAAGCCTGACACATGTGTTTATGGATGCTTGCGTTAGCTGCTTACTTAGCAACAGGGTTTGCTGATCCCTATCTTATTTGTACTGGAGCTTACACTTCCGTATGCGCGCAACTTGTCTAGGACGGTTGCGTAGGAAACGCGCCTCTACAAGGTGGAGCTTACTTACTTGATTACATGCGAAAAACTCGCCGTATCCTCGAATTTTTACTATTGCTACTGCTCGTGGGCAGTCCGTTGGCACAAGCCCAAAAAGTAGGCTTGGTGCTGAGCGGCGGCGGCGCCAAAGGGCTAGCGCACGTGGGAGTGCTGGAAGTGCTGGAGAAGAACCGAATCCCCATCGACTACATCGTCGGGACGAGTATGGGGGCCATAGTGGGCGGCATGTACGCGGCGGGTTATTCACCCCGCGAGATAAAGGAGATTGTACTCAAGCCCGAGTTTCAGAACTGGGTGTCGGGCGAACCGCTCGAAGGCAAAGTCTACAACTACTACGACAACGACTACAACCCCGCGGCGCTGCACTTGCGCCTAGCCATCGACTCGACGCTGAAGGCCCGCGTGACGCCCAAGCTCGTGGATGATGTGACGCTGAATTACGTACTGGCCACCATGCTAGCCCCAGCCGGCGCTGTTTCTGGCTACAACTTCGATAAGTTGCTGGTGCCCTACCGCAGTGTGGCTTCCGAGGTATTTACGCGCAAAAAAGTGGTGCAGCGCGACGGCTCTTTGTCTGATGCCGTGCGCAACTCGATGGCTTTCCCACTGGCGTTTCGACCCATACGTCAGCCCGACGGCCGCTACCTCTTCGACGGGGCCGTGGTAGATAATTTCCCGACTGATGTGATGCGGGAAGAATTCAAGCCCGACATTATCATTGGGGTAAACGTGGGGGACGTGGCGTTCAATAAATACCCCAAAGAGAAAGACGACCAGCTGCTTACCAACACATTGCTATTTGTGGGCTTCAATGGCGCCGATACCACGTCGGTCGGTAGCAACGGGGTTTTTATTCAACCTAATCTAGATGGGTATACCGCCGCTGACTTTAACAGGGTGGGCCAGCTACTCATGCTAGGCAAACAAGCCACGGAGAAGAAGCTAGATGAATTGCTAGCCCGGATTCCGCGCCGCGAGGATACGCTGGCCTTACAGCAGCGCCGACGCGCTTTCCAGGAGCAGGCGCCTCGCCCCGAGTTCAAGGAAATAACGGTGCAAGGAGTGCCGCGCCAACAGCAAGAGTTTATTCGGCGATTCTTTCAGCGCACTGGCTCCAACTACTCGCCCGGTGATGTGGAAGAAGGCTACTACCGCCTCGTCAACAACGACTTTTTCAACAACGTCTACCCCCGCGTCCGCTACGACAGCCAACTGAAGGGCTACGTAATGAACCTGGATGCCCGCCAAAACAGCAACCTCACCACCGACCTAGGCGTGCTGTTGTCGTCGCGCTCAATGAGCAATTTCTATTTGGGTGGAGCCTACCGTTACCTCAACCGCCTGCTGTACACGGTGCAAGCTGATGCCACCATCGGGCGCTTTTACAACGGAGCGCAGGGTTCTTTTCGGATTAGTATTCCTGGCAATGCGCCGTTTTATTTCGAACCCATTATCACCTTCAACAACTTCAACTATCAGGATACCGGCGTTCTGCTTGGTAGCACCGCGCAGAATACGCAGTTGCAGCAGCGCGATTTACGAACGGGTTTTGTGGTAGGCTACAGCCCCAACTACCGCAGCCGGTTTATCGTAGGCGGCAGCTTGTTCACGAACCGCGACCGATTTGCCAATACCAATGAAATCAGTAGCGGAGCCGAGCTAGACGAAAGTCGCATGAAACGAGGGCTGACCGGCACGCTAGAATTTCAGCGTAACTCCCTAAACCGGCGGCAGTACGCTGTTAGTGGTCGGCGGGCCGAGATAAAGCTGCGCGGGGTACTCGGAGAGGAGGAATACACGCCTGGTTCCACTGCACCGGGGTTGTTGGCCCGCACCAAGGACCACCAGTGGCTGCAAGCGCGCTTCTATACCGAGCAGTATTTCACTTTCCACAAAGTGGATTCGGTGGGCCGCCGCGTGCACGCCTGGGGCTACACCGTGGATGCGGTAGCTTCCACGCAGGGCCGGTTTGCCACCTACCGCTCGTCACTCACGTCGGCGCCAGCATTCCTGCCCCTCCCCGACTCACGTACTCTGTTTCTGGATCGTTACCGGGGCACAACCTACGCAGCCGTGGGGCTGCGCTATATCAAGGCTATACTAGGGTCGTTGGAATGGCGAAGCGAAGTGTATGCGCACGCCTTGTTTCGCCCGTATGAGCGGGCGGAAAGCAACCCCTTGCTTGCTGCTCGCGGTAGCTTCAGCCGACCCTATCTCACGGCCATGACGGGTTTTGTTTACCAAACTCCCGTAGGTCCGGCCTCGCTTCAGTTCATTCACTACGACGACCCCGACCATAAATTCGGCGTGTTTGCTCACATCGGCTACGTCCTCTTCCGCGAAAGAGCCTTAGACTAGGCATTAGGTTGTTGAGTTAGTGCGCTTTCTACCCGCCTTGTGCTGATTGCGCCACTGAACTGTTACCCTCCCTGCTTTACACTTTCATTCGTCGGGGTACTGGGGTGGCTCTTCCTCGGGAGAGTGGGGCGACGAGGTACCGGGGCCACAGCCTGCTAGGATAGCGCAGTCTAAATCTTCGCCGTGGTAGAAGCGCCGGAACAGCACCGTTGCCAGCCACATAGCCAAGGGTGGGGCCACCCAGTAGAGCCACAGCCCGTGGTAGCTATTGGCTGCCAAAGCGGTGCCGAGGCTGCGTGCTGGGTTCAAGCTCATGCCCGAATACGGCGTTTCGATTAGGATATAGAGCGCAATGAGCCCACCCAGTAGCCAGCCCGTTATCTTCTTGAGTTTGCTGGAGTGCAAGGCTTTCAGCATTACCAGCATCAACAGAAAGGAGATAATGAACTCGGCCGCAAAAGCTAGCGCCTCACCCCCTGGCTTGGGTTGCGTTACGGCATATTTTACGGCGGGGTGGGCGTACAGCGGGCCCAGTACCAAGCTCATCAGCTGAGCGGCTACTATTGCGCCCACAAATTGCGCTACCACATACCAGACAGCATCGGGAAGGCGCACTTTGCCTAGTTGCCAAAAGGCCAGCGTCACGGCAGGATTGATGTGTGCCCCCGAGCGTTTGCCCCATGGGTTATAGACAATGGTCACCACAACGAAAAGCATAGCCGCTCCTAGCAGGCCACGTCGCACTACCTCATTCGGCAAGGCTTGCCGGACTGGCGACGCTGGGTGCTCCAGCAAAACGGTAAGCAAACTGGCGCAACTAATAAAGAAGGCCAGCCCAAGCGCTTCGGCCACATAGTGAGGCCAATGCCGACGCCACGCAACTATCATACGGCCCGAGAATGCTACTGTTTGCTGAGGTTCACGCACCTTTCCTCCAACGCAGCCGCCTGCCAACAAGTTAGTCTGCTCCCTGAGGAAGTTGCCGAGCAAAGGCTTGCAGCAGGTTTGCTACTTCCTCGGGTGCTTCGTAGGGCAGCAGGTGGCCAGCTCCGCCCACAATCTCGAGGTGGGTACCATCGGGGAGCAACGGCAGGGTTTCGAGCCCGTGCACCGACGGTGATAGCACTGCATCTTGGTCGCCGGCAAGCACGGTGCAGGGCACGCGCAACTGGTGCAGCCGGGCCGCTATGTTTTCGCGGCTGCCGTGTAGTAGCCACGCGTTCCAGGCGGCCTTGCTAGTATGCAGGTTGTCGTCGATGATTTGCTGCTGCACAGCGGCAGGCAATGTACGAGCCGTAATTGTAGCTAGCGTTTTTTCAGTTTCCGGGCGCTTTCCAAATGCTCGCAAGCTGCTCTGCCGGTCTTCTTCGGTCATGGGCTCAGGCGTGGGCGGCGACGGACTTAGCAGCGCTACGCCTAGCAACCCAACCGGCTGCCGAGCGGCTAGAGCCAAGGCAATTTTGCCACCCATGCTGTGCCCTACCAGTACGTACTGTTGCAGTTGCCGGCTTGCTATATACGCGGCTACCTCGTCGGCATAGGCATCGACAGTGAATCCGCCTGCTGGCGCTGGTGCATTACCAAAACCTCCTAGGTCGGGGGTTAGCACACCATATTCTGGGGCTAGCAGTTCAGCTACGGCTTGCCATTCTTTACCCGAACCGGCCCAGTAGTGCAAGCACACGAAAGTAAGTGGCGCAGCACCGGGCACAGACGACGAAGTTGGCAGTAACATAGAAACGGGGCTAAACACAATGCAAGCAACCAGCAGCTTGTCCTGAAGTTACGGGAGCATACGCAGTACGTGACTGACTTACCGATCTGAACAGCAAAAAGCCCGGCTTATCGTAAGCCGGGCTTTTTGCTGTTCAGATTGGCAAGATAGCTATCCGCTCGCCTTGCTGATTGATTTTCTATTCCACAACCACTTGCTTGGTAGCTAGTTGGTTGGCAGTTTGAATTTGTAGGGTGTACAGGCCCGCGGCGAGGCCGTCTACCTTCACTTGCGTTTCGGTACCGTTGGCGCCGAGCTGTACCGTGCGGGTTTGCACGGGCTGGCCCAGCATATTAATGAGCGTCAGCTTGGCCGTACGCTGACCTGCAATGGCCGGCAAATTCAGGGTGAAGGCGTCGTGCGCCGGATTGGGATACAAGGATATAGCCTGCGTCAAGGCGGCACTACGCGCCGAGAGAATCCGCGTGCTAAATCCAACCTCGATGCCCAAACGAGTTTTCAAGGTGGTGGTATTCACATCGGTCCAAGCGCCGGTAGCGGACGTCTGATAGAAGTACGTGTTGGGGCGCAGCGGGTCTTCCACCTGATACGCAATACCAACCCCACCCGATACCTCTTTCAACCCGACGAAGAAGGTGCCATTTACAGCTGTGTTCGTGACAGGCACCGTGACCACGCCGGCCGTAGTTGGCTTGGTTAGAGTAGGCGACGTGAAAACTACAGTGCCCGGCTGCCCGGTGGCCGTGGCATTGAGTATGACCACTTGGTATGTTGCTGCGGCCGTGGACGCCAGGAAAGTCAATCGAACTTCACCGATAGTAGATGGTGTATTGATGATGTGTTTAACCGCCAGCGTACCACCCGGATTTGTGCTTGAAACACTCACGGAGGTAGTAGTTGCTTGCCCCTCAACGTAATACGACAAGCTATTGGTCGTAACAGTTGTCGTGGTGGTTTGCGAATTGTTGGTATTCAACCCGTCGTCTGGCACCGTTACCGTTATGGTGTTACTGCCGGTAGCCGTTGGGGTATAGGTATCAAACGTAACGATAGCCGAGGCACCGGGTGCCAGCGTCGGCACTATTTTACCGTTTGCATACGGCGAGCTACCAGTCACCGCCAGAATGACCGGCACATTGGTCAGGGGCGACGAACCCAAGTTCTGCACAACTGCCTGGATTGTCTGCGGAGCCGATATGGGAGCTTTGCTTACGGAATAGATAATCTGAACTGCCGCATCGTTGGCAATGGTAGGCACGGCACAGATACCGAACTGACCGGTAGGTGTGGTGCCAAAGCTCCATACGCGGGCATACACCGTTGAACCGGGGGTAAGGCCGGTTGCTCTTGCGCTCGAAAAGAAATTGGTCGAGCTAATATCGTCACTGCAAGCTACTTCCGTAAGCGCACCACACGTACCGGTGTAGAGGACTAGCCCCATATCATTCACCGGCGAACCCGTTACGGCGCTAGTCGTGACCGTTACCCCACCAGAAGCAGGCACCACAATGCTATACCAGACATCGTTGTTAACGGGGGTTGCCGCTACAAAGCAGCCAGTACCGGTGGTCGAGCTTGGAGCGGGTACCCCCGTCGAAGCTGTGGCGCCTGCGTTGGAGGTGGTAATGGGCGTACACGTAGCCGCAGTGGCTAGGGCCGTGGCACCGGCGCAGTTGTCATTGGCCGGAGGCGGAGGCGACGTAGTAAACGTACGGGTGATGGCTGGCGTGGTGCCACCAGCTGAGCAAAGGGCTTGGATCGTTACGGTGTAGGCGGTGTTGGCCGTAAGGCCTGTAAGCGCCACCGGCGAGCCAGTAGGAGCTGGCGTTATGGTGGTCGTCATAGTCGGCGTAGCCGTTGGATAGTACGTCACGGTGTAGCTGGTATTGCCAGCTCCGGGCGTAAATATCAAGTTGGCCGATGTGGCAGTGATGTTGCCAAAAGACAGGGCTAACGGAGGAGCACATATTGCTACGGGCGTGCTGCTTGCACATATCGTGAATGGGCCCGTTGTGTCGGCAGAGCCATATCCCGACACGGCTACATAATAGGTGGTACTAGCGGTGAGTCCGGTTAGGTTCAGCGGAATTGATACTGTATTGTTGGCACCGCCCGAGGCGCAAGCTCTTTCCGTAAATGGCCCTGCTGCCCCGTTAGCGGAGCTAAATACGCGAATGTAGCCGGCCGCATTACCCGTCACTTGCAAAGTAGCTGCCGTGCTGCCCGCTCCACTCGCAGCCGTTGTGAACGTATACCACACGTCGCGGGGGGTGAGAGCAGCGCCGCAATTGTTGGGAGAAGCGCCAGGGTTAACGTAACCATTGGGAGGAGTGGTGGTAGCGCCCACGTTGGTGCCATTAGTCGGCACGCAAGTAGCGGAAATAGGCAGCGCAATAGCCCCAGACGGGTTATCGTTGCTTACGGCAAGCGTGGTGAATGTGGTGGTAACTACTGGCGAAGTGGTGCTTCCCGCACAATTGCTAGTGATGGTAACCGTGTACGCGGTATTGAGCGTGAGGCCAGTCAGGTTGATGGGGGAACCCGTGGGAGCAGGCGTTATGGTCGTAGCTGTGCCACCTGCGGGCGTGTAAGTTACCGTGTAGCTGGTGCTGGTTGCGCTAGGCGTAAAGGAGAGTTGCGCCGAAGTAGTCGTGATGTTGTTCACGTTCAAAGTTGCTATCGGGGCGCAAGCCAGCGGGTTAAGGCCAGTAAGCTGAATATTAGGCCGTAAGATGCTCAACGTTCCTACTGTGGTGGGTGGCGCATCGTCGGTTTGCCAGAACTGAGTCCGGTTATTGGTGCCAGTAGAGGAATAGCGAAACACCTTGCTAGCACTCGTTTCGTTGCCGGCCGCTGGAGTATTGGTTTCTACAATCACCTCTAAGTTGGCAGTACCGTCGTAGGCGAAAGGAGCCGTTAGAGGTACGCTCACCCATGTGTTAGCCGTGAACGAGGACGCTGGAATGGTAGCGTCGTACACCAAAGTGGCACCCGTTTCTTCAACTGCTACCGTGGTGGCCGCAGCGAAGGTGGCATTGCTTACCTTTTTGAGGTAAATTTTAGTGGCCGCAGCGCCCGGCGCATTGACCGCGTTGAGGTAAAAACCGATGCGGGTTAAATTACCGGTAGTTCCAATTTCGGCAGCGGTATAAATCATGGCGCTCCGCTCATAGCCCCACCACGTACCGAAAGGCTTGCGCCCGTTGGTGCCCGAGTCGACATTGCCAGCGGGAACTTCAATCTGTGCCCAGGCAGCAGGGGCCAGTAGCATAGCGGCAGCCATCGCTGTCAGTCGTGACCGAAGTCCGTCTGATACCCAAGAAATGAGTGAGTAAAAGTTTGCTTTCATTCGGAAAGGAATAAAAGGTGGAGGAAAGGAAAACTAAACAGACTTGATGCAAGAGTTGCAACCTCAAAGCGACACTTCAGCACACATACCCCGGTGTATAACCCAATGAATTATTTTTTGAACTAATCTAATACACAGAGCTTGCTGCTGTTAGCAGCATAAATGAATATATACTATTCAAAGCAATATTTAGTATTGTGTATCAGAAGATGAGGTAGGGCTTGCAAAAAGCTTAATTGATAAGAACTACGGGGCGAGACATAACCCTAGGGGACTCCGCACAGGAGCTAGACGGCTTATTCGCCGGCCCCAGCAACGATAACCCTTATCTCAAGCTCGCAACCTGTTTCGCAATCTGCAAGCCCAGCGCGCAACCTTATCAGCAAGGTAGTAAGTGCCATGAGCGGCATCGACAGCCCTAGGAAAGTCCTTATCACCTAGCGCTAACTCTGCCAGTAGTTCCGCGCCGATGTACTGCTAGATATGACCATTGCCAAGGCCTCAGCATAGACGCCGGAATTCTGATGGAGTACCCACCAGCCGCCGCTCCTGCAACTGCATAAGCGCAAAGGATTATCAACAGAAAAGCCGCTCCAGATTACTGGAGCGGCTTTTCTATATCGAGAGGCAGGCAACTATTGCGTTTTCACTTTGAGGTTTTCGAAATCGCCGGCCAAGAGGATGGTGCATTTGGGAGCGTTGCTGATGCCAGTGTTGGTGGGGTCGAGTTGCTCGGGTGCCCGCACCTCGTAATGCCCACTCACCAGCTGCCGCTTGGCGTCGTAAGTAGTGATGGTTACATCACCAGTTAGGTCCAGGGCGAAGTCGCTAAATCGGTAGATAGACGAAACGCCGTTCGCGCTGTGCACATACGAAGTGAAGACAGGATCAGTGGGGCGTTTGCGGCAGCGTAAGGCATAAGTACCAAGCCAGTCGGCACTTAGCCTGGCGCGGTCCACTTCGAAGTGGGCATCATCGGCGCCCGCGGTGAAGTCCAGCGCTAAAACCTGAGTGCTTATTGCAGCGCTACCTTTTATATCGAGTGCCGAGTGCGTGGTACCAAAACCAGAGTGGGCGGTACCACCAGCGGGTGTGATGGTGGTGAAGTCGAAATAGCTGCCCATTCGGAAAGCCGGATCTGGATCGGCGGGAGTTGGAGCTTCCGCTTTGTCGGAACAGCCGGTGAACACAGCGGAAGCAGTGGTTAAGGCAGCCAAGAACAGCATACGAGTAAAAATTTTCATAGAAGCGCGGAAAGGATAAGGTACTGGATGGATGCCGACTGCCTAGGCAAAGGTTAAGCCAACTATCTTCATCACCAGATATACACAAGCCCTTTCCGTAGCAGCTTTCTTGCTTCGCTGCGGAAAGGGACCTGTCTTGTCACTCCTATGGTAGTCCTGTAAAATCTGTAACTGGTATGCAGAGACGCGACAATTCGCGTCTCTCTCTTCGCGAAACGGCTATACGCTTGCTACAGAGCCTTCTTGCGAGAAGCCTGGAATTTCTTGATTTGGGGGTCGATGATTTTCTTGTCGCCGACTACCACCACAGTCATGGCTTCGGGACGGACGTATTTGCGGGCGGTTTCGCTGACTTGCTGCGGCGTCACGGCGTTGATGTTCTTGACTTGCTCGGTGAGGTAGCTGTCGGGCAGGCCGTGCAGGTCGAGGGTGTTGAGTTGGTTGATGATACCCGCTGGCGTGGAATTGCGCAGCACAAACAACCCCGACTCGTAGTTCTGAATACCTTTCAGTTCCTCGGCCGAAGGCGCTTCCTTTTGCAGCCGCTCGACTTCGTATACAATTTCTTTAAGCGAGTTGCCCGTTTCTTGGGTGGTTACGTCGGCAATTTCGCTCCAGCTGCCAGCGCGGTAGTGCGTTTCAATGACGCTACGGGGCGAGTAGGTGTAGCCCTTATCCTCCCGGATATTGCGCGTGATGCGCGAGCCAAACGAGCCGCCTAACAGCGAATTGGTTACACGCAGGCGCAGGTAATCGGGGTGGCTCGGGTCCACAACGGGCATGCCAATAACGATGGTAGATTGCGGAGCACTGGGCCGGTCGAGGGTGGTTATGTCGGGGCGGATTTGGGCTTTGGCTACCTCGATGCGCGGTTCCGGACCGGGCGTCCATGCGCTCCAGGCTTTGGTGATGGCCTCGCGGAGGGCCGATGCGTCGAACTTGCCGGCTACGTACACGCTGGTGCGCTTGGCGCCGTACTGAGTTTGGTAGAAGGCTTTCACTTGCTCCATGGTCAAGGCGTCGATGGAGGCATCGGTGGGCAGCGGGCGGCCATAGGGGTGGCTGCCGTAGAGCGCCGCTGTGAATTTCTGCCGGGCCTGCATGCTGGGTTGGGCGCGGGCCAGATTCATTTGCCGCTTAAAGTCGGTTTTGATACGCGGCAACTCACTAGCAGGCATTGCCGGATGCGTCACCACTTCAGCCAGTAAAGCCGCTAGCTCCGGCGCATACTCCGACAAACAAGACGCCTGAACATAGGTCTGGTCGGCACCCGCCGATATATCCAGCGAGCCGCCCATAGCCGCTATTTTCTCGGCTATTTGGGTGGCGTTGAGCGTAGAAGTGCCCTCGGCTAGCAGCCGCGCCAGCAGGTCGGCAATGCCTACTTCGTTGGCGGCTTCGTGCACGTTGCCAGCCTGAATGGCTACCATCATGGTTACTTTGGGCACTTGACCGAAAGGAACCAGCTTAGCTTTCAAGCCATTTGGCAGCACAAACTCTTCTTTAGCAGGTAGCGCGAAGTCGCGGGGCGTACCCCCAACGGGCGGAGCCTGCTTGGGCGTGGCGGGGGCTTCTGGCTTGGCAGCCGCGGGCTTGGCGGCTGGTTTGGCTGGTTTGGTCTGGGCCGAGGCAGCCGGCGCCACAGCAACAGCCAAGGCGGCGCACAGCAGCGTGAAGTATAGCGGTTTCATAGAGTTCAGTTTCTGGAAGTGGACACTAGAATAACGATGTGCAATGCTGCGCCAAGCCTTTAGCTTTTCGCCAACGGATTGACGATAAGCAAAGTACGGTTTGTGGGGCGCAAATATTCCTGAATTGTTTTCTGCATTAGCTCCGGCGTTACTTTTCGGAATTCGGCTTCCAGGGTGTTGATGCGGGCTGGGTTGTTGTCGAAGAGGGCGAAGGCAGCTAGCATGTCGGCGCGGCCGAAGTTGTCGGAGCCGCTGAGCTGGTCGTAGAGGCTGGAGCGCAGCTTCACCATAGCCAGATCTAGAGTTGCTTGGTTGATGCCGCCCTTACTGAGGCGGCTGATTTCCTGGTCGAGGACACTCACCACGGAGTCAGACTTTACGTTTTGATCGTAGGTTAGGTCGCCCATCCAAAGCATGGGGCCGGCGTAGTTGAAGGCGTTGCCGAGGTAGTTGATGCCGCCGTTCACGTTGTCGGAGTAGCCGCGCTTCTGCACCATGGCTTGGTAGAGGCGGCTGTCTTTGCCCTGGAGCAAGATTTGGTCGAGCAGGATGAGGGCGTAGTATTCGGGCGTGTTGCGCTCGGGCATGTGGTAGGCAAAGGCCAAAGCTGGTTTGGTAGCCAGCTTGTCGTCTTTGGTGAAGCGCTGTTCCTGTTCCTGGCGCGGCTCCGTAAGGTCGGGCTTGGGCGGCTGCGGGGCGCTTGGTATTTCAGTGAAATATTTAGCTACCAGAGCTTTGGCATCGGCGGGCTCGAAGTCACCGACTACGGCCAGCACAGCGTTGTTGGGGGCGTAGTAGGTTTTAAAGAACGATTGGGCGTCTTCGAGCGTGGCCGCATCAAGGTCTTTCAGGTCGCCGTAGAAGTTGTGGGCGTTGTTCCAGTTTTTGTTGGCTTTCTGCGGCATATCGAGCCACGGGAAACCACCGTAGGGCGCATTCAGCACGTTCACACGCACCTCGTTTTTCACCACGCCTTGCTGGTTGGTGAGGTTGGCTTGCGTGATGGCAAGGCCACGCATTCGGTCGGCTTCGGCCCACAGTAAGGTTTCGAGCTTGTGCGACGGCACCACCTCATAGTAGTTGGTGAAGTCGAAGCGCGTGGAGCCGTTGAGAATCCCTCCATTCTTCTGTACGAGTTGGATGAACTCCATCTTACCAAGGTTCTGCGAACCCTGAAACATCAGGTGTTCAAACAGATGCGCAAATCCAGTTCGGTCGCGGGGCTCGTTGCGAAAACCAATATTGTAGTAGGCCGCCACGGTGGCGGTAGGGGCCGTATGGTCGGGCGAAAGCACCACTCTCAACCCGTTGGGCAACGTGTAGTACTCCACCGGTATTTGGAAGGCCGCTACGGCGGGCTGCGCTGGCGCGGTGGTGGCAGTAGGCGGCGTAGTAGCGGCCGGGGTTGTGATACTGGTAGTAGCTTTGGGACTGCACGCATGAAGGCCCAATAGAAGCAGTGCCGCACTCCAGTTAGACTGCAGGACTAATCGGAAGATACACATAACAGTAAATTGAAATGTTCATTAAACATCTTCAACCTACATAATTCCAAGTTAAAATAGAATAGATGCTATATGTTATAGACGAGAATAGATGCGAGCTAGCGCGCGAAATATGGGCTTCGTGCTTTAGCCCATATTTCGCACTAAACAGAAGTGAGCTCTACACTTTCACTTTCAGTATAGCTGGTTGGCTGGTTACGGCAAACATCTCGGCGTAGGGCACCATGGTTATTTGGCCAAACTCCCTGATCATCATCTTGTAGCTCTCCCCCACCGGCCTGATTTTGCGGTCTAAGTCGTAGAGTCCGCAGGCATTGACGGTGAGGCGCTTTTCAGCCAGCGAAATGTCCCAATCCAGCTGGTCGAGCAGCGAATACCACGTGAAGCCGATAACCGGAATGCCGTCTTGCCGAATGCGCATCACGTTTACCCACTGCTTCCAGAGCCAACATTCGGCGTCTTTGGCGTCGAAGGTATTGGTTTCGGTGTGCATGACGGGCTTGCGGTACCGCTCGTAGTATTGGCGCGTCATGGTGTACCAACCCAACACGTCTTCGGCCTGGCACCACTTGCCATCGGGCTTGATAATCCGCTCGTTGCGGCCGTAGTAGTCGTTGCCCATCACTTGGTAGCCGGGCGGCTCGCCGGCCATAAACCAGTCGAGTTCCTGCCGGGTCATGCCGTTGTCGAGGCAGTACAGCAGCACTTCCGAATCGAGAGGGTGCGCGTAGAGCAAGTCCAGACTCAGAAACCGGAGCTTGTTGATGAGGCAGATTTCGGGCGTGGGCACCGCCCGCATTTCGTGGATGTACTCCGCCGATTCGCTTTGCACAATCACGCAGTCGGGGCGGTGCTTGGCAATCTGTTGGGTACCCATGATACTGGCGGCCGTGATGTGCTTCATGGCCGTGATGAACGCCCGGTCGTCTTTGAGTTGCTCGTTCCAGATACCATCTTTGGCAGAAGCCCGGGCCGTTACATATATCTCATTGACAGGCGTGTAGAACCGCACCCACGGGTAGCGCCGGGCCACTGCGCCACAATACTCGGCGAAGAACACCGGCAGCTCAGGGTTCTGGAAGTTACCAATCCAGTCGGGCACGCCGAAGTGCATCAGGTCCAAAATCGGGGTGATGCCGAGGCGCCGGATTTCGGCCATGGCTTTGTCGGCAAATTCCCAGTCGTATTTGCCCGGTGCTTTCTGAATGAGGTAGTACGGCAGGTTGTAGCGCAGCACTTTCAGGCCCATTTCCTTTACCAACCCAAGGTCTTCCTTATAGCGGTTGTAGTGGTCGGTTTCGGCTAGCAAGTCGCGCCGAATCGTACCGCCCGCAATGGTAGGGTACGAGCACTCAATGCCGGTAGCAAACATGAAATTGCCGGGTGCGCCCGTCGGCAAGCCGCTCCCATCGTGGCCTGCCGCGCCGCCAAATTGGTCGCCCTCGTAGCCCCCGTCGCCGAAATGATCTTGTATGTGGGTAAGGAAGCTCTTCGCCATGAAGCCGTTGATTTGCGCTGGGTGAATTAATGTTATTGACTGCCTAGCCTTAAACCAGCCGAACAGTTGCCTGCCTTTTGGAAGTAGCACGTTGTGCTTGGTTGCTTTATCCGCTTGCTGAAGTGCCTAGCGCACGGCCATTGTATAAGTCCGCTGCCAAACTATGGTTATGCTGAGCTTGTCGAAGCATCTCGCGTGCTGATGTTGCCAAACTATACCGGACATGCTGAGCGGAGCCGAAGCATCTCGCTTGGTTCATTGAGTTAGTATCACAACCTCAGCACGCGAGATGCTTCGACTGCGCCTGCGGCTTCACTCAGCATGACGTTCTGATGGCGTTGGCAACATTGATATTTTACATATCTGAAATCTAATCAGTTATGCCAATTTGCCATTAGTATAACAGGCTGCTATGCTGTTTTTATTGTGTTCAAAAGGATTGCTGAACTAGCCATCGAGCCGTGCTTGTGCTGCCAAGAATTTGTCGGCGGTGCGCAGGCTGAGAGCCATAATGGTGAGGGCGGGGTTGACGCTGAGGGCGCTTGGAAAAACAGAGTTGTCGCAGATGTAGAGGTTGGGTACGTCGAAGGCGCGGCCGTCGGGGTTGACGACGGCATCATCGCCGCTCAGGCCCATGCGAGCCGTGCCGATGACGTGGGCGTATCGTTCGTAGGCCCATAGGTCGGTGGCACCGGCGGCGGTCCATATTTCGCGCATCAGCTTCTCGGAGTGAGCGTTCATGCGCAACTCGTTTTCCTGAGCCGTGAAGTGCAGGCGCGGCTTGGGCAGGCCACGGGCATCTTTTTCCTCGGCCAGTTCCAGGAAATTGTTGGCGTGGGGCAGACAGTCGCCGAGGATATTGATACCGGATATGTGGTTGTAGTTGCGCATGTAGTCACGCAGCTGCTGGCCCCAGAGCTTACGGCCGCGCGCCATTTGGGAGGCGAAAGTAACGGGCATCACGCCAATGCTTTGCAGCAAGTAGCCACCGGCAAAGTCAGCGTCTTTGGGCCGGTGCGTGTCCTCGGAAATCAGGCCGCCCGGAATGCCTTTGTAGGGCCGGATGTCCTCGGAGAAAGTACCCCACACCTGCATGCCCGGATGCGCCATGAAGTGCTTGCCAACCTGCCCACTGGTAAGCGCCAGCTCGTTGAGCAGCAGCAAGCGCGGCGTCTCGACGGCCCCCGCGCACAGAAACAGGTGACGACAGCGCTGCCGCACCGTCACGCCGTACTGCTCATACACTACGCCCGTGACGCGGCCTTTTTCGTCGCGCTCAATTTCGGTTACAAATGCATCGGCCCGGATTTCGGCGCCATGTGCTTCGGCCAGCGGCAGAAACGTGACGTCCATGCTGGCTTTGGCGCCGACATTGCAGCCTGCTTGGCAAAAACCGCGGTTGGTGCAGGCCTCGCGCCAGCCAACCCCTTCTTGGTAGTAGCGCGCCGAAAGCGCCGCGTTGGCGGCCGGAGAAGTTTGAATACCCAATTGTGCGCACGCCTGCTGCATCAGCAGCGCGGCTCCGTTGAGGGGCAGCGGCGCCAGCGGATACCCTCTGCGACGCGGTGCCCCCCACAAGTACGGCGTAGGCCCCGAAACACCCAAAAACTGTTCTAGCTCATCATAGTATGGCTCCAGCTCATCGATTCCGAAAGGCCAGTCCACTCCTACCCCGAAGTCGCGGTGCAGGTGTAGGTCGTCGTCTTGGGCGCGGGGCGTGTAGGCGGTGTAGTGCAGCGTAGAGCCGCCCACCCCGGTCCCGGAGTTGTTGTTGCCGAAGGCTACCGGATTTTGGCCGGCGGAAAGGCGTTCATCGTTCCAGAACAGGAACGCTTGGGCTTTTTCGTCGGTGGCGTAGTCGGTGATAGGGTTGCGGCGCGGGCCGGCTTCCAGGGCCACCACTTTCAGACCCGCCATGGCCAAGCGGGCTAGTAGCGGTGCGCCACCAGCGCCGGTACCAATTACCACGCAGTCCACCTCGTCTACGGGGTCGGGGAGCGGCGCAGGCTGTTCCAGTTCGGTAGGAGCCGCGAGGGGGCTACCATTTTCTTCCAAAATGGCCTGCAAGAGCGGGTCCTGGATTTCGGTCTTTATAGGATTCAGAACGCCTTCTTCGAGAACTTCTTCGTCGGGCATGGTATGGATTGCTGATACAGAGGTGCGCTTATGGGCTGATGAGCAAGAGTAACGGGGGCAGCAGACTGCTCATCAGCATGAGCCTCGCATTCGGTTCGCTCATCAGTCGGCTTTTGGCTCGCGGGGCTCCAGGTCGTTGGGTTGAATATGGGTCCAGCCGGGAACGTCGGCCATGCCCACGTAGCCGATTTCCTCTTGTGCCAACGGATGAGAATAATAGTTCTCGGTTAGCTCGGCCAGCATCTCCTCGAAAAACCGACCGATGGGCAGTTGCTGCCAGTTCTCGCCGGGCGCGGTGCCGGCAGCAACGGCTTCAAGCACTGCATCTTGCTGCGGCTCCGTAAGTGCCAAGAAGGGCTGCTGATGCAGAGCTTGAGCGGCCTGGTTGATGCCACCTAAGCCCAAGCGGTACGCTTCTCGGTCGGGGGGCATGGCATTATAGCGCCAGCCGTCGGCTTTGCCTTCGGCGAGGCGCTTATCAATGCCGCCAGCCACGTCGATGGGTTCGGCCCGATCGGGTTGTGGGATGAGGCGGGCCGCTACAGCTTGCAGCAAAGCATAGGTTTGGGGCTCAAAGAATTCGGGCTCGTGAACGGGTGCGTCGAGGCGCGCTTGTAGGGCCGCGCGGGTGGCATCGGTCACCAAATTGGTGGCCAACAGCGCACGGACAGTACCAGAAGGGTATACGGGAGCAGACATCACTAAGCAGCTAACACAGCACAACAGGTACTGTCGAGTTATTAAACCACTTACGAGTGAAATCTTCTTGCCGGCTGAAAAAATTATCTGGATTACGGTTGAGCTACCAAAGTTATTTCATCTGCATGATGGCCGCCATGGTTTCCAGGCCATCCCAGAGGTTGCCTAAGCGCAGATTTTCGTTTTCGGCGTGCTGGTTGTTGTCGTAATTAGCAACTGGTACCGTGAGCGTTACGGCGTTTATCTTTTTGAAAACGTGGAGCGGCAAGCTGCCCCCGGAAGTAGGCACTTGCACTACCGTCTGCGAAGTGGTACGCTGCACGGCGGCCACCACTTCGCGGGCAATGGGCAAGTCCATGGGCGTGCGCTCGGCGTTGTAACCGGTTTTAGGTTCCACCCGCACGATGCGAGGGTAGCGGGCTCGCTCGGCGTCAGTGGGTTCCTGCGTGGTCACAAAGAAGCCTTGCTTCTGGATATGGCGCACCACTTTCTCTACTTGCCGCTTGCTGTCGTTGCCGAGCACCAAGCGCAAGTCTAGCGCCGCTTCGGCGGTGGTGGGAATTACGTTGGCTGCTTGAGCTCCCACGTTGGCACTGCGCATGCCGTTGATATTGAGCGAAGGTTGATTTATTAATTCATTCAGTGTCTGCCCGTTGCCATCAGGGCGGGCAAAACCAAGCTCTTGCTTGATGGTGGCATCGAGGTTAGGCACTCGGCCAAGCGCTTGGCGCTCGGTCGCCGTCAGCGGCACCACGTCATCATAGAAACCCGCAACAGTGACCCGCCCCGTGCTGTCTTTCATAGAGGCCAATAGCTGCGCCAGCGTAAGAGCCGGATTTGGTGCCCAGTTGCCATAGTGGCCGCTGTGCAAGGGCCGCTTGGAAGCATATACCGTAAGGTTGACGTTTACGTCGCCGCGGGCACCGAACACCACTTGCTTTTGCCCGGATTGGTGCACGGGTCCGTCGCAGATAATCCAGAGGTCGGAGGCGAGCAGGGCTCGGTGACCTTCCACTATTTCGCTCAGGTGAGGCGAGCCTTTTTCTTCTTCGCCCTCGAAAAAGAACTTGATGTTGACACCCGGCTTGAGTTTGCTTTGAGCCAGAGCTTCATAGCCAGCCAGGATAGCCATTACGCCCGCTTTATCGTCGGAGCTGCTGCGCCCGTACAGGCGCCAATCGGGGTTGATGGGCTGGCCCGCGCGCACCATGGGCAGTAGCTGGCCGCCTTGCGCTAGTGCCGTGCTGGCTAATTGCGGTTGAAACGGGCTGAGCCCCGCCACCCATTGCGCGGCATTCACTGGCTGTCCATCGTAATGGGCATAGAAAATGATGGTTCTTTTGGCGCCCGGCGTACGTACTTCGCCATACACGACTGGCGGTACACCCGGCGTGGTAGCTGGCAGCAGCTGCGCCTTGATTCCCCGTTTCTGCATCATGCCCACAATGAAGCGGGCTGTTTGGCGCAGGTTGGCGCTATCGGCGGCCACGTTGGGAATGGCCAGAAACTGCATGTACTCGGTGAGCAGCGGCAACTCGTGCGCTTGCCGGTACTGCCGCACTTTCTGCAAGGCAGTATCCGGTGCACTAAAACCTGCCAGCGCCGCCAGCAACAATAAACCCGATGCGTATCGTTTTTTCATACCCGAAGCGGAGCTTTACACACTCACCTGCTGGTAAGATAGGCGCCGCAATGGGAAAAGCGTTATGCTGCGGCTGTCCTCTAGAGCACGTCACACTTGATTCTGTGTGCTAGCGTTGCTAAATCAATAGGCCTTCTGAACTCGTCGAAACACCTCGCCTGCTGCCGTTGCCAAAGTATATCAGTCATGCTGAGCGGAGCCGAAGCATCTGGCGTGCTGAAGTTGTGGTGCTTTTGATTTTACCACATTAGCGAGATGCTTCGACTGCGCTCAGCATGACGGTGTGCTATATTTTCTAGCCCGCACTTGAACGTAACTTTTACTGATCGGAACTCATCTTGCCGCCGGTCACATGCACCAAGGAGCCGGTCATGAACGAGCCGTCTTGCGAGGCGAGTAGCACGTAGGCAGGAGCTAGTTCTTCGGGTTGGCCGGGGCGGGCCAGGGCCACCTCATAGCCAAACTTCTCGATTTCTTCGGCGGGCATCGTACCCGGAATATTGGGCGTCCAGACTGGACCGGGCACCACGCAGTTCACCCGAATTCCTTTCTCCCCAAGGTAGGTCGCGAGGCTCTTGGTAAGGGCGTGGATAGCCGATTTTGTGCAGGCATAATCTACCAGAATCGGGATGCCTGTCAGACCCACAATGCTGCCCGTGTTGATGATGCTGTCGCCTGGCTGCAGGTGCGGTATGGCGGCTTGCGCCATCCAAATGTAGCCGAGGATGTTGGTGTCGAAAGTGCGGCGAATTTGCTCTTCGGGAATGTCCTCGAACTTCTCGGCGCTCATCTGAAAGGCCGCGTTGTTGACGAGGATGTTTAAGCCGCCTAGCTCGGCGCGGGTGCGGCGAATGGCTTGCTTGCACTGCTCGGGGTCGCGCACGTCGCTCTGGAGCAAGATGCAACGACGGCCCTGTGCTTCCACCAAGCGCTTAGTTTCTTCGGCATCCACGGTGTTCTCGTTGTAAAGCACGGCCACGTGTGCCCCTTCCATAGCAAAGGCCACCGCTACTGCCCGTCCAACGCCCGAATCGGCGCCGGTAACCAGTGCAATCTTATCCTGAAGCTTGCTGGCGGCGCGGTACGTGCTGAAGCTCATATCGGGCTGCAACTTCATATCGGCTTGCTTGGCCGGATAAGGCAGCTTCTCGGCGTGCTGCTTCATTTCTTTCGCTGTAGGGCGCTTCACCGGCTTGGGAGCAGATGTAGCCGCCGCCGTTTGTTTGGCTGCGGGCGTAACGGCCGTAGGTTTGCTGGCAGCAGGCTTTTGGGTGGTGGCGTCTTTTGCGGCAGAATCTTTAGGAGCAGCTTTCTTGGCAGCCATAAGGTCGTACGGTAGAGGTTGGCTTCTGCTCTACGCAAAAAGCACGACGGTGGCTAGTCTTACGGTAGAGGTAGCTTATTCTCTGCCTCTTGGCTCCTATTTAGGACATTCCTCCCGGGTTAGCTGCTCGTTGATACAGATGGCGGCTTGCCCACCTTTGGCGGCGGCCAATAAGGCTTGCTGCGTGCCGGGTGTGGCGTCGCCAGCGGCGTATAGGCCAGGGAAAGTAGTTTCGGCGTTTTTGTTGACCCACACGCCACCTTTCTTCGTGAACCGACAGCCTAACTGCTCGGCTAGTAAGCTACGCTGCTGCTGATGCGGGTGAATGAAAACCGCCGTCCGAGCAAGTTTCTCCCCATTTTCGAAAACGATGTGCTTTAGCTTGCCGCTCTTGGTTCCTTCTAGCTGGCTGATCTTTTCTTGGCGCACCTTGATACCGTGTTGGCGCAAGCGGCGAAGGGCATTGGCAGTAAGGCTGGTCGAACCATCCGTACAAACGATTACATCTTTGCTCCACCGGCTAACGAGCAAAGCCAAACCCGTTACTGTTTTGCTGTGCCCAAATACGGCCAGTGGCTCGTCGCGCACTTCCCAGCCGTGGCAATACGGGCAATGAAGCACGCCTTTGCCCCACAATTCACGCATGCCGTCTACTGCGGGCAGCACATCTTGAACGCCAGTTGCTAGCAGCACTTTTCGCGCGGTGCACATGCTGGTTCGTCCCGATTCTCCTTCCAGCGTCAGTTGAAAGCCAGTTGGTACAGCTTCCAAGTTTATTACTCGCACCGCGCGCACTTCAACCGTCGTGTAGGGGCGCAACTGCTCGTGGCCAAGCCGTAGTAAATCGGCCGGCTTGATACCGTCGCGGGTGAAAAAGCTCTGCACGCCCGGAGAAGGAGCATTGCGAGGCGAACCACCGTCGCAAACCAATACCCGCCGCAGACAACGGCCAAGTACCAGCGCGGCACTCAGGCCCGCGCTGCCCGCCCCTACTATCACTACGTCGTAGTCGAGCAGGGGTGCCGCTGGCGGACGATGACGACGCGGGCGGGGGACAGAGGATACAGTGGAGGCAGCAGGCATACAGGTGAAATAGCAAGCGAAGGACAGCTTACATATACCCGCAACACCAGCTATATGTTAGGCGTCGAGGTTAAAGTTTTGCTGGAGCGCCACACTAGCATTCCTCTGGATTTAGGCACAAAAAAGCCCTGCCGGATACCGACAGGGCTTTTGTTTGTGTAGCTGACTTTAGCTCGCTATTCCTTGATCAGGCGCTGGCTCAGGTTCAGGCCGTTGCCACGTACCACGACTAGGTAGGTACCGGTTGGCAGTGTCTGCACCTCAACTACTTTGTTTACACCACCCTCTACCGAGTAAGTGCCAATCAGACGACCAGTGGCGTCGAGCAACGAGGCTTGGTACGTGCCTTTTGGCAGCGTGCTCAAGTCGAGCGTTACTACCCGGTCGGAAGAAGTAGCGGGGTTCGGGAACACGCTCAGCTTGGCAGTAACGGCGGCTTGCGCTTCGAATCGCACCGTGCGAACCGGCGAGTAAGAAGCCGTGCCGTCGGTGTCTACCTGACGCAAGCGGTAGTATACAACACCCTGCGCTTTAGCCCCGATACCAGCATCGGTGAAGGCGTAGTCAGTAGTTGCTTGGGTGGTACCCTGGCTGCGTACCGTACCGATCTTCACGAAGGTTGTACCGTCGAGGCTACGCTCGATTTCAAACCGGTCGCTGTTCTTCTCCGAAGCCGTGCTCCAGTCGAGCAGGGCGTCTACTTTCACGGCGCGTACTGCGAATTCCTTCAGTTCCACTGGCAGCGGACGCGAACCAATGATGATGGTGAAGGTATTCGGGTTGGTGCCGCCATTACCATCCACCGTCGTGATGGTTACTGGGTAGCTACCACCTACTAGCAGCAAGCGGTTGGTAACGCTGATGATACCTGTAACCGGATCCAGCGTAGTACCGGCTGGTAGCGTACCGCTCGTGAGCGTAGCCGTCCGAACACCTGTGTCGGTTACTGCTTGTGGCGCAGCATTGTTGTACACACCGCTGTTGGCATCAAACACGTTGGCAATGATATCGCCATTCACGTACGGGTTGGTATTGCCTTTTGCTGGAGTCAGGGTGTACACCGAGTTCAAGTCCTGACCTACTGGGATGGTATAGAGAGCAGGTGCCGCTGATACCAGTCCGCTATTGTCAATCGCATTGTAGCCAAAGAAAGCATTACCTACAAAACCGGCTGCCGGATCAAACTTGAGGTTTGCAGCATTTGCGGCACTCACCAACTGGCCAACTACCACGGCAGTACCATTCAGCGAAAGAACGCCTTGGGTATCAGCCGGGATGGAGGTGATGCGGTAATTCTCAATGGTGTTGTTGCCATTTGCATCGGTACCGCTCAACGCTGAGAGAGACAGCGGACCCGCCGTATTGCCTTCCGGCGTCTGCAGCGCATTCACAACCGAATTGGCTATTGGTGCTAGGCTAGCAGGCGCCACTGTCACCGTCGACGAATTGTTGGTTGTCAGCGTCTCGGTGGTGCTAGTGCTCACGTTGCCTACTACCGTGTATGAGCTGCTTGGGGCCGTAAAGCTAATCAGGTTCATTACCTGTCCGCTTGCTCCAGTGCCTTGGCTAGTAATGGTAGCGAAGGTTACAACACCGGTGCTTGCAGCGTAAGTACCGCCATTCGAAACCACTACGTTCGTTAGGTTAGCTGGAATAGTAACCCGCTGCACAACGTCGCTTCCGAGAGATGGACCGCTATTCAGTGTTACCACCGAATACGTAACGGCATCGCCGGCAGCTGCTGTTGTCGGGCCACTCACAGTAGTGGTCACGTCGGCACGTGCGTTAACAGTTAGGTTCAGGAAGAAAGAGTTATTGCTCGCATCCTGATCTGACTGGTCGCCCGTTACGAGTGCCCGCACTTGCAGCGGCGTAGTGCCAGGAACTGCCAACACAATGGTATTGGTACGGGTAGCACCCGATGCTAAGGAGATAGCCGGGAACGTTACGACACCCGTTACTGGGTCATACAAGCCTCCATTGGAGATAGAAGTGATGTTCAACCCTACTTCTAGCGCAACACGTTGTACAACCCCCGTTGCTGCGCCGCCGCCACCGTTGGTAGTTGTTACCGACAGCGAAGCTGACTGACCAGCTATCAAGGTCGCAGGCGTAGAAGTAACGGTCGTGCGTAGATCGGTTCTAGCAGTCGTCGGCGCTACTTCCGTCGTCACGATACTCGAAGTGTTGTTGCTGTAAGTAGCTTCCTCGCTCGTCGTTGACACGCTAGCAGTCGCGTTGATTTGACTCACTCCAGCTGGCGCGATGAACCGAATAACATTCGTTATGGTCCCCTCTTGACCGGCACGTTGCGCTGCTATAGTAGGGAATGTAACTACACCCGTCGCGTTGTTATAGGAGCTGTTCGTTGGATCGGAAAGGGTTATTGCTCCCAGGCCAGCCGGCAGCTGCACCCGCGTGACAACGCTGTTCGCTATTGATGGACCATTGTTGGTCGTAACCACCAGGTAATCAATCTGGTTGCCTTGCACAATGCTAGTTGGACCACTGATAACTACGGTTACATCGGAAATAGCATCAACAGTAGTCGTTACGGCCGCGCTGTTGTTGGCCTTAACATTGTCTGGTGAAGAAGACGTCACCGAGGCAATAATCATAGACGAATTGATGGCCGGCGCATCGTACGAAATAGAATTCAGTACAGTGTTGCCGCTTGCTTGGCTAGCAATAGTCGGGAACGTTACGATACCGGTATTAGGATCATAGGTACCGTTACCAGACAGGCTCACGCTGGTTAGGCCAGCCGGAATGTTCACGGTCTGCACCACGTTAGCTGCTGGCACCATGCCATTGTTGGTCGTGGTCACAGTGTAGGTTACCGTCTGACCAGCATTCACCTTGGTTGGTCCGCTGATAGTCGTTGCTACATCCAGAGGCGTGTTTACTGTTACATCGGTAGTAGCGACGTTGTCGGCTACCATCACATCATTGGTTGCGGCCGAAATACTGGCTACCGCGGCTATCATGCCCGAAGAAGGAGCATTCACCGTGATAGTGTAAGTATTGGTTGCGCCCGAGACCAACGAAGTGGTTGGCAATGTTACAACACCCGTGGTAGCGTCGTAGTTAGCGCTGCTTGCGCCGTTAGGACCCGTGATGGCAACTCCAGTCAAACCAGCTGGCAACGCAACCCGCTCCACTACGCTGGTAGCCGTATTCGCACCTTTGTTGCCGGCTACTACCGTGAAGGTAATAGGAGCACCAGGCTGCGCATCGGCGCTCGGCGTCGTGATGGTCGTGTATATGTTCGCGTTGGTAGTAGAAGCTGATGTTACCGCTACGTTGGCAGGTGTTGCACTACCATTGAGATACGCCGTGTTATTAGCAGTGTTCGTGTCGCCACTAACGGTAGCCGAAATCGGGAAAGTAGTAGCTGGTGCTACGAAAGCTGGCGCTACGAAGCTAACCGTGTTATTCACTTTCACGCCGCTAGCAATGGCATCCAACGTCGGGAACGTCACTACACCATTTGCGGTGTTGTACGTACCGCCATTCGAGACAAACACGTTGGTCAAGCCGGTTGGCAACTGCACCGTCTGACCGATACTAGTAGCCGTAGAAGGTCCGTTGTTGATGGTCAGTACGCTGTACGTTGTCATGGTGCCGGCTACTGTGGTAGCAGGACCCGTGATGCTCGTCGTTACATCAAACGATGCCGTTCCGTTGATTGTAGCAGTAGCCACATCGTTAGCGGTCTGGCCGGCTTCATTGGTCGTCGTGTTGATGGTTGAGGTAGCTGTCACGGCACCATTACCTGGCATTGTGAAGGAAATCACCGAGCTGTTGCTCGTGCCGTTAGTGTAGGTTGCCGAGGCATATGATACCACGCCCGTATTTGGGTCGTAGGTTCCGCTGTTGGTAGCAGTAACACCTGTTAGACCTACTGGCAGCTGGACTGTGCCCACCACATTGCTGGCCGTAGAGGGGCCGTTGTTGGTGAACGTCACCGTAAACGAAGCTGGTTGCCCACCGGCAACTGAAGCAGCCGAACCTGTTATTGTAGTGACTACATCTGCTACCGGATTGATGGTAACGTTGAGCGTAGCGGCGTCAGGTCCTGGGTTGGCTCCTTGGTTCGAAGTGGTCGTTACGTTGCTGATTTGCGTTACAGAACCGCTGGTAACTGGTGCTGTGAAGCTATACGTAAACGTGTTGGTAACACCGCTAGCAAGAGTGTTAACCATACCGAAATCAATCACGTTGCCGGTAGGCACGTAAGTCATACCATTAACGAGAACGTTCGTTGCGCCGGCTGGAATGGTTACCTTCTGCGTTACGCCAGAAGCTACTCCGGGACCATTGTTCGTGTACGTGGCAGTGTATGTGCCCGAAGGCAAGCCAGCATTCAAAATCGTAGGGCCAGCCAACGTAGTCGATACATCAGAAGCACCACTTACTGGAATCGTGTAGGTGGCTACGTCATTGGAATACAGCCCGCCGTTATCGATGGCCGAGAACGTGAAAGTGGCATTGCCAATGAAACCCAAGGTGGGTTGGAAAGTAATCTGCGCCGCCTGCGCGGCCGTGATAACCTGGCCTACCGTCAAAGCCGTGTTACCTAAGCGCAGCACACCCTGAGCCGCTGTTGGCAGAGAGGCAATAGCGTAGTTGGTAACCGTGCCGTCTTGGTCACTACCAGCCAGCGAAGCAATGGTCGTTGGTCCAGCGTTGGTCGGAATAGCTGGCGAGTTCGTTACGTTAAGAGCAACTGGGGGTACGTTAGCCAAGCTAGCGCACAGCACCGAGTTTGGAACAACTTGCCGGGCAATGTTTGCCGTTGTGCTAGAGTATTCCAGAACCAAGTTGTTGTCGCCACCATCTTCGCCGTAGAAGATAAGCAGGTTGTGCGGACCAGCCGATAGCGTTACCGTTTTCTGAACAGTAACTACCGCGTGGTTACCAGGGTTGCTGATAGCTGCACTTGCGACAGTTGGTGTTGCTGCTAGTGCAGCTCCATCCAACCACAAATAGGAAGCATCATCAGAAGTCAGGTAGAATGTGTAGCTACCAGTCGTGGCGATGTTGATGCTGCCCCGATGACGGGTGCTGAACCGGTCTGGGTTGCTAACAGTACCGCTAGCTGGCGGCACAATGTTACCCCACCGCGCATTAGGGAAGTTGATAGTACCATCAACCCGAGTTAGCGCAGGGGTGTTGGCCGCGAAATAGCCCATGTTATCGGCAAAGTAGCCGGCATAGAATTCCGTGTACAACCCACTGCTGGCGGTTGAGCCATAAGGAGTTCCGGCGCAGCCGTTAACTGGAAGCGTCACAACCGTAGTAACTCGAGCATTGCTCTGGCTGCCGTCGTTGTTGGTTGTCGTTCCGTCGAGGCTAACCGAAGTGCTGCTCGCTACTCCCTGAATAGTGGTGCTGTAGTTAGGCGCATTGAAGACAATGCGGTACGTCTGCGTAGCTCCATTTGCCAGTGAAGTTATAGATGGCAAAGTCACCAGGCCCGTGTTGTTGTCGTAAGTACCTCCGTCAGGCAAGTTGGCCGTAGTAAGCTGCAAACCAGCTGGCAACTGCACTTTAGATGCTACCGTAGTAGCTGGCTGAGGACCTAGGTTTTGTACTTGCGCCGTATACGTGATGCTAGCACCAGCCAATACTGCCGTCTGAGTCGTGCTCAGCGTAGTTGCCACATCCGACAAGCAATTAGCGCCGGTTGTGCTGTTAGCAATGCTGTTGCTGATCTGCGTGTTTACTACACCCGCTTGACCAGAAGAGGCACCGAAAGCAAAAGCTCCAGTGGTTGTCCCGTTTGCACCGCCTGAGGTTGAAGTGGCCTTTACGGCACCATTAGCCAGAACAACGCCACCACCGCCACCGCCACCGGGGCCGTGCTGACCAGTAGCACTAGTTGCAATACCCGTGTTGGTACCACCAGCGCTACCGTTAGCCGTCAACGTGACTTCGGCTAGACCAGCAGTGTTCGTAGCCGTTACCAAGATGGAACCACCAGCACCACCGCCCCCGCTGCCATCATCAGCAACGTTGCTGTTAGCGGCTGCACCGTTGGCGAGGATAGAACCGTTGCCCGTTACCGAACCCGTCCGCAGGATGGCAATACCACCACCAGCTCTGCCACTGCTAGCAAATCCGTTAGCGGGCGTACCCGTTCCGTTGTTTGTCGTGCCAGCGCCCCCGCCGCCACCTAACACGAGGCGATTGCTGTTAACTACCGAGAAACCGGCGCCTGGCTCACCACCAATAGGTTGGTTGCTGAAGAAGTTGTTGCCGCCGCGGCCACCAGCGCCACCGTTGGCGCCACCACCACCACCAGCATTGTCTACGTTATTGTTGCCGCCGCCACCAGCGTTGCCAGGGGCACCGCGGCTAGCGCTGCCGCCGTTCGGGTAGCCATCCAAAAGATTATCTACTAGCGTAGTGTTACCACTATTCACATAGCGCGGGGTACCAGCTGTACCTTCTCCTTTCTGGGCGTTGTTGCCAGACTCTGTGGTGGTAACATACGATAAATCGTTGCCATTGGCACCCGTTTGAACCCGACCTGCTCCTCCGCGGAAGCCCGCCCCCGATACATCGAGGTTGAAGCCGTTAAGATTGGTTTGGCCTGCTACGTCAATGGCCAGAATGCCACCCGTCGAGCCGTTCCAGGGCGTAGGGGTAATGGTAGCACCTAATGTCAGGTTGATATACTGCGGCACCCGAATTACTTGGAATCGGCGCTGACCAGTTGCGGTGGTTGCTGCAGCGTTTTGGTAACCGAACTTCAGCGGGCTAGCTAGCTGAATAGTACCGCCGGCAGTAGCCGTCACAGCGCTGTTTGCCACTACGTATTCATACTGGCCCGCAATGAAATTTACGTCGTCTTTATTGCCGTTGGCGGCACCACCAGGCACACCGTCGCCGTAAGCGCTGGTATTGGTGATGTCTATATCAGCTCCTTGCATCTGAATAACCAGAAGCAGATCACCAATTGCAATATCGGTTTGGGCGCCAGTGGCAGCACCTACTACAATAGAGGTAGCAGTTGGAGCCAGAGTCTGAGTGGCAGCGCTAGGGTAATAAGCATCAGGGTTTACAGTTAGGCCAACGACCGAAAGATCTCTACCAGGAGTAGCGCAACCTGCTGCGGTGCCGCTGGCACCTGTAGCCGTTACGGGGACGACGTACGTTGCTGGGGTAGCATCCCCTATCCCTTTATCATCCGTTACTGTGTACGTGAACGTTGCGTTGCCGCTGAACGTAGCAGCCGGGGCAAAGGAAAGCTGTGCGGCTTGAGTAGGCGTTAGAGTTAAGCCCGGGAAGGTTGTCGTATTCAGGACGGTGCCATTCACATACAAAACACCTTGCCCTGCAGCAGGCAGCGCCGTAACGGTATAGGACTGCACCGCACCTTCCGTACTAGCGCTCAACCCGGTGATAGGAGTGGCACCAATACCGCCGGGGAGGCTACCATTTGTTATATCATTTGCTATTGGCGCTGAGCGGCACCACGTCATACTCCGAATCCCAATGGTTTGTGCATTAGGATTGTCTAGAGCAGCATTACCGTTTCTGTAGGTTATTGTTAGGGTAGTGATCAAGCGAGGAAAGGATGCCCGTACGGTAGCACTGGTACTGGCATTATTGTCATCTACACCGGTAGCCGTAGCTCCCACAACCGTCACGTCACCAGTAGAACTAAGCGTTGGAGTTACAGGAGTAGTACCATTAGCCCCGGCAAAAACCACCTGATCTGTGAAGTCAGAGGTAAGCACTATTCCCGCATTCGCATCAATATCAGCTACCTCTACGCTAAAGTCACTAACAGGCCGGCTGAAGTTGAACTGCACAGAAGTACTGCCGTTGGCTTCAGTGAAATTATTGCTCCAAACTAATATCCGCTCATTGTTTAGCGTACCAATCTGGAGTGTACCAGGTGTATTGTTGAACGAGTAGTTGCTTGTGCCGATTTTGGTGATAGCTGTGGAAGTTGGTACTCCTTCTTGTGCATGAGCTTTCCAATCTTCTGGGTTGGCACGATTACCAAAAATCAGCGTGTTGAGCGCCGTCGCGCAAGGATCGGCAGCTGGTGCCACAAGTACTTTGCTAGTGGCCGTGTTGTTTGCCGTGGGCTCACTACTCTGCGTTGCTGTCGAGATGGTAGCAACGTTGTTGTACTCAGAGGCAGTAGTTGGGGCTGTGTACGTGTACGTAACAGAAGTACTTGCGCCTGATGCTATAGAAACCTGCGGAAACGTGATGGTATTACCAAAAACGGTACCACCACCGTTATTAGTTACTGTAGCACCATTTGGTATTGTCACTTGGCGTATTACTCCCGTAGCGATGACATCAGGACCGTTGTTGCCAAACTGCGCGGTGTACGTAAGACTTTGTCCAGTAGCTCCATTGTCTGGTGCAGCTGTGAACTGAGCATACACATCGGCTTGAGCACACCAGCTGATCGAGTTGATGCCTAAGGTTTGTAAGCGGCTCGTGTTGGCTGTGTAAGCAGCTGAGTTGTTGTAGTTAAGAACCAGCTTGGTTACGTTGGCGGGCATACGGGCAGTCAGGTTGCCGTTAGCATTGCCAGCGGCCACGTTACCACCCTTACCCCGTACTCTACCTCCGCTTACATGCTCGTTATTGGTGCTAGTGGTGAAGTTGGTGGCATCCAACGTAGCCGGAGTAGTGCTTCCGTTGACATACGCTTCAAACACCAGGTCGTCAATGAAATTGACATCGGAGTCAATATCCTGAAACTGAAAAGTTAGATTACTGACAGGACGCGCAAATGTAAGCGTAACCGAAGAGCTATTAGGGTTAGAATTTCCTTGGTTATCTAACTGCCAAATCAACGTCTGCCCGCTGACATAGGTGTTGTTAGTACCAACCGAGAAAGTGTTGGTTTGATTTGCCGGAACACTGCTGGTGTAGTTGCTGAACGTGAAGGAGGTACCGCCAACCGTTTGGGTTGCTGTTCTTCGGTCACCTGTATTGGCGTTGGCATAGTTCAGCGTACTAGTTGTAGTACATGCCTGTGCCCAAGCATCCGTTCGCAGTAGTGTCAGCCAAGCAAGAAGCAAGACTGCAAATCGTAAGATTGTTCTCATAGAGCGAAAAAAGAGGTGGGGAATGGAAAAAGAATATGATATCTACTTAAAGTACTAGTAATGATGAGCTTACTTTCAAAACTACATTAGGTATTTAGGAGCTTACCAAGGTTTTCGCTGAATACAAAACTCATCTCGGCGAATACCTATTTTTGGACGGATGATTCGAAATAATAAGTGGTGCTTTTAAAGCCTTTTATATGAATCATGCAAAGCTAGATAACGTTTTACGATATATAACTAAACTTGGATTTGCTGCTATAATTTTTTCTAATTATTTCATAAATACCTTTAAGTTAGTAACATATATCAATTACTATTTTAATACTAATTACACTTTTCTTCTGTTTCAATATGAGAATATTAAAGATTATTCATTATTTTAATTACAAATTTTATAATTAAAATATAATCTATAGTACTGTACAAACTCTTTATTATTTATAATATTTTTAACACAAAAAAGCCTCTATCGAATAGACAGAGGCTTTTCATATTAAAGGATAATAGCGTTAGTTCTTAATCAATAGGCAAGTCTTTTTTCGTCCCATTCCGAGAACGTTGACTATGTAGCTGCCTTGTGGCAAATGCGCTGTAACAAGGGTATTTACTTGGCCAGTTCTGCCCGTAGTAGCTAGAACTACGCGGCCAGTCAAGTCAGTTAAATTGATTTGGCAAGTACCAGCAGGTAAGCTGCGCAAATCAAGAGAAGCATCTCCGACGGTGGGGTTAGGGTACACTCCTATAGGAAGAGCAACGCCAGTGAAACGCACTACTTGTACATCGCTGAAGCTAGTGCTGCCATCTGTGTCTTCCTGGCGCAAGCGGTAGTAAGCAATATTGCCAGCAGTGGTTGCAGCATTTTGATCTGCAAACTGATACGTATGTGCTCCGGCGCTGTTTCCCTGGCCGTTTATCGCACCAATATCCTCGAATTTGTCGCCTGTAAAGCTGCGTTCTACCACGAAGCGAGCATTATTTTTCTCGGATGCGGTGGTCCACGTTAGTTGAACGTCGACGTTGTGTGCCACTGCGCTAAACCGTACCAGTTCTACGGGCAGCGGCCGGTTTTGGAGTAGGGCCGTGTTACCCGAAAACTCGGAAGTGTTTCCAACTACTACGCTATTGACGGTGGTCAGCAAGGTGGCTGTAGCCGTAAGACGGGCACCAGCAGCAGTAAGGGCCGCCTGCTGCGCGGACGAGAGGCTGGTGAGAGGAATTGAAAAAGTGAAACGATTGGCAACTGATTCTTCCCCTTGGTTTACACCGGATATCAAGCCACTGTAGCCCCATTGGCCCTTATCGGTATCCTGCGTAGAGCCTTCCGTCCAACTTGTGAGGTACGTTTTTCCTTCGCCAAAGCCATTGGCTGTCACATCGGCCACAAACAACTCAACTAGCGCACCAGCAGGAGCATACCCCGTCACAATCAAATTGCCATTATTCGTTACAGCCTGGGTTAGCACCGGAAAATTAAGCAAGCCATTGGCCCCGTATCGGCATCTGTATTGTCATTGCGGGTTACCCCATCACCGCTCAACCCGGTGGTCCCGGTAGCCATTAGGTCGATACCAAGGCCACTGTGGCCCGACATGTTGTTTTGCGTAATGCGGTTGCCGCTCGTGCCAGCGGCAGCTACTACGGCCGTACCGGCATTGGCGCTAAATATATTCTGGCTGATCAGGTTATTGTTGCCACTGCCAATTGCCAGGCCGGCATCTTCAGCGTTGGCACCGCTGCCATTATTGCGCAGGATATTGCTGGAGATGGTGTTTTCGTTGTTGGCCTGACCACTTTCTAGCAGCAAGCCAAAGCCGCTGTTGTTGGAAAGTGTGTTGCGCGAAATAGTGTTGCGAGAAGCCCCAGCTAGTACCAACCCTTCGCCGTTTACGGAGCCTACAGCAGCGCTGCCGTTCAACACGTTGTTGGTAACCATTACGTTCGTGGCTCCTCCCTGAAGACGAGCACCGGCCGTGGTATTGCCCGAGGTCGTTACCATATTCAGGACCGAGCCCGTGGTTGCTGCGCCACTAAAAGTCACGCCTGCCCCATCAGCGAGTACCGGATTGGTTGCAGCAGTACTGGTACCCCGCGCATTGTTGAGGCCCAAGTTTTCGATGCGCGTGGTGCCGCCCGTTACCAACAAGCCAGCCAAGTTGTTGAAGTTCAGTAATACTTCCGGGCCCGTCGTAGTTTCGGCAGCAGCGGCTATGTTGTCGCCGGTGATAGCCGTTTGCCGTGCCCCATCGATGGTGGTGTTAGAGGCCGAAATGGTAGGGAGTGCAGACGCCGGCGTGATAGTAAAGGCTTTGGTTACGGCACTATAGCCCGTTACGGCTAGCATATTGTTGCGCAAGCCGGCAGGGGCTCCATTTGTACGTCCATCATTGAGCATGAAGATGGCTGCTTCCTGGCCGGCAATAGCTCCAGAGTAGGCTTGACTTAGGTTGTCGTTACCGAGGTTGTTTGCATTGGTGATGAATTGCCGCAATGAGCCTTGTCCACTGTCGTTGGTGTTCACGACCGTATCGAAGTTGAAGCCAAAATCAACGCCGACTATTGGGCCATTAGAAGAGGTTCGTACTGAGCCAGTTCCCGAGCTAGGCGTGATAGATTGGATTTCTAGTGCTAGGTTAGCAGGATCCAACGATAAGGGAAGCGTGGTAGAACGGCTACCATAATCAGCTTCATTGGGATTTTCTCCGCCCACCCGATTTACGTCGCCGTTAATAAACGTTTGTACCGGCCATAATCCCGCTATGCTACCCAAACGATTACTCACCACTGTTGAATTGACAACTCGTACCCGGTAGGTTGTATTCGCAGTTAGATCAACAGTATTGACCCCGTCCACGAAGCTGTAGTTACCATCCGCATCGGTGGTAGTGGCCACCACAAAGCTTCCGGAATTTGCTAAATACAACTCCACTCGTGCCTGATTAACGCCTGATCCGTTACTAGCAGCTTGCGAGCGGCCAGCCCCGCCTCCGTAGTTGCTATCCTCAAATACATTACCCAGAATGGCTAACCCGAAATATACTGGGCTAGGAGAAGGCGCGTCGCCATTGGGAGTATCGGGCAGAGCGGCGCTGTTGGTAGAGGCATCCGTAGCCACCAAGTCGCCGGGAGGCAGTATCAGGGCACCATTGGCGCCTTGCAACGAGTAACCTGGGTTTGGCGTGGTGCCCGAAATACTGGATGCGTAGGCCGTATTATTCTGAACCGTACCGGGAACAGCTGCCGCTGAACCATAAGAAACGGTGGCCCGGAAAGTAATGGTTGCTTCCTGCCCTGCTGTCAGGGGGTGGTTACCAGTCAGTAGGTCGGCATTGGTACCTTGCCCGGTATAAGCGGTATTGGCAGCAAGCGCAGCCCCGTTTGAGTTGGTAACGACTAAGTTAGAAACTGTTACCGACGTGGCCGTAGGAAACGTTGTGTTATTAGCGGCTCCGGTTAGAAAGTCGCTGACCTGCACGTTCGTGGTGGTAACCGTGCCGGTATTGCGGACCTTAATGCTGAAATCAACTGTGTACTGGCCGGCCGTGGTAATAGGAATAATAGAGATTACTTCCTTCACCACGTCAATACGCTGCTCCGGGTTGACGCAACTAGCGCCATCGCTCACACCGGCCGCAGCAACATCGCCAATATCCGTCGCAACCCCCGAGGCTTTGTTGATAGCATAGAAGTTGCCCTCGTTGGAATACGCGTAGAAGTTGCCAGTAATATCAAAGAATGCGGTACCCAAGTTGTCGTCATAGGCCGGATCGGTGGTAGTCAAACGGGCACCGATGGCCGTAACAGGAGTGTTGCCTGCTGTGGCCGGAACAGCAAACCGATAGATCAGGCCAGGGAAATAAATCCCATACAAAGCGTTGTCCGTTGGGTCGATGCCCAAGTCGATGAAGTTGATGGTATTCTCAGGCGTAGACGCTTGCGTGTTGGGGTTCAACAGGTTGGTATTGGCCGCATTGCGTAGCGTGAAACGCTCGGCATTCAACGGCGTGGCGCTTCCTAACCGAAAGCGAAACAACGTGTTCCGGTTTTCATTGGCAGCACCAGATGCGCCCAAGTTGCGCGGCGTTACATAGTAGTTTCCGTTGCGGTCGATAACACCAGCAGCGTACTGCGGGTAACGGGTTAGAGGCTGGCCTGTTCCGGGGGTAAATCCATCTACAGTGGTAACGCCTAGATCTTGCACTCCAGTTTGGCCAATACGGTACATGCGCACTTGCGGAAACTCGCCGCTCCCGTCGCCATTGTTGTTAGCCGGATACGTTAGCGCGTACAAGTATCCATCTTGTGGGTTGTAAGCCAAAGAGTTAACCACAAAGTCCTGTGTGGCCGCAACGCCGGCACCGACCCCTAGGTCAAACTCCTGGGTGGTGGTGTACGGGGTAACATTTCGGTTCACCCGGAATAAAGTGCTACGGTAAACGCCGGTAGCTATTTGAACTTGCCGGATCTGATAAAATATACCATCGCAGGAAAAAGCTGGACCGCTTTGACCTGGTGTTGATTGAGCAATAGCCTGGCTACTTATCAGTGAAAACAGAAGCCAACTCCATAAAAGCCAGCGTAAAGGTGATGTCATAACAGGGGTATAATTGGGGAATGTGTGCTTAAGGAAGTAGCGTAGGTTATCACGCCAAAGTGTGTAATGAATTCTTACCGTTTAAAAGGCACTACAGCAGAATACTTCAGTTGAAAACGTCTAATGGCGCGCTTCTTTAGAAAATCAGAAAACGGGCGTGAGCGTTACGAACACCACAGCTTCTTGACTAGCCAAAAGTAGTATGACTGTTGAGCTAAGCAGGGCGCTTTTCGATGAACTCAGTTATATACAAGTTGAAAAGTCCCAATTTGGAGTTGACTTTCCTTCTCTAACGAAAACACTAATAATCAAGCTTTATAACACTTAAACTGTGTTTTTGACTGTTACGTATTTAGCTATGATTCTGGATTTTTCCCGTATTGAGACAAAAAGAAGGGCCTTGCTGAAATAGCAAGGCCCTGTCCATGATTGAATGGTGTATTTCGGCGTATGAGCGTTTTTCTATCTTCCGCTGCCTGCTACAATAGAAATAACTTCTTCATTAAATCCAAAAGTATCCTTCAATGTTTCCAGAGGTAGATGCAGTCTGTATTTCCAGAAATGCTGCGAATTAGCAGGCACATTAATTTGCTCATCATGTGGATCGGCACGCCGTAACTCGGTGCTCATGGCCAGTATATCTTGCAGCGGGAGAATAGCCCACATAGCCGGCGAGTGCAGATGCTGCACTAGTATTTCGCGCACCACCCAAGGCTCACAATGGTAGGGTGCATGCTCCCCATGGTGACCCAAGATGGTCTCGAAGAAACGCTGCGTTTTAACCCGGTCTTCTTCCCACCAACCGCGGAGCGTGCTCATGTCGTGGGAGCCTGGACTTACCACCGACAAGTAGGGCGCGTCGTTGGGGTGGCCGAACTCGGTGTTGGGGTTGGAAGGCATGCGCTGGATGTTGAGCCCCAGGATACCCAAGGCCTTCATCACGCCCGGCACCGACTCGGGCACCATACCCAAGTCCTCACCACAGATCAGCATATCGGTGGCGTAGCGTACGGGGGGCAGTTTTACTAGGCCTTGCTCGCGCCAGAACCCTTCGTGACGGTGATAGAAGAAGTCGACGTAGATATCGTGGTACAAGCGACGGCGCGACTCTTCGTCTAGCTCTGCAAACGAGATACTCTTATGGAGCGTAATGCGCGGATGATAGTGGTCGGGCCGGAGGTCGTCGGGCACGAATAGCACTTCATTAATGAGTTGGTACAGGCCCGTGCGTAACCATTTGTAATGGTCGGCATTAGTGGGGTCGGCGGCGGTTTTCGCCTCGAACACGGCTTCCACTTGGCGTTGGGTGCGCACGTGTTCTTTCAGCCGAATGTCACCTGCGCTGCTAATTTCCTCCATAAACTCATCGAACACGGCTTGTGCCTGGCCGTGGAAGATGTTCTGTACCAAGCGCCAACGAATGTAGGGCTCGCACAACCGCGCGTAATCAAACCAGCCCAGCCGCTGCTGAATCTCCTGCTGCGAGAGAGGCAGAGCCGGCGAGAAATGGCCCAACAGCCCCTCCACCGAATGCCCCGGAATCTCCCAGATGCGGAAGAAGCCCAGAATATGGTCGATGCGCAGGGCGTCGAAGTAGCGGGCCAACTGACCCATGCGCTGCTTCCACCACGCGTACCCGTCTTCGGCCATTCGCTCCCAATTGTAGGTAGGGAAGCGCCAGTTTTGGCCGGTGGTCGAGAAGTCGTCGGGTGGTGCGCCAGCTTGTTGGTGCATGTGGTACAGTTCGGGCTGCGTCCAAGCATCTACGGAGTGGCGATAGATGCCAATGGGTAAGTCGCCTTTCAGAACCACTCCGTGCTGGCGGGCGTAGGTTACGGCATCGCGCAATTGCTGGTCGAGGTGGAATTGGGTGAAGAAGTGCACACCAAACTCGTCGAAGTCGGGGGTGTCTTCCTGGGTTAGTTCGTCTACCAGCTTGGGCGTACGGTATTCTTCGGGCCACTGCTGGAAATCGGCGGTGCCGAATCGGTCACGCAAACCGGAGAAGGCGGCGTAAGGGACCAGCCAAGCCCGTTGCTCGTCGTAGTACGCTCGGAAGGCGGGGTCAGCGAGGAAGCTGGCTTTCTCCTGCTGATAGAGTTGCTTGATAAACCTCCACTTAGCCGTCATCATGGGCTCGTAGTCCACGAAGTCAAGCCCGTTTAGCTCATGCCGCAACGTATCCAGTTCTTGCTGTGCTGCCGCGTCTTGCAGCGGGGCTACAGCATCGAGGTTGAGATATTGCGGGTGCAGCGCAAACACCGAAATAGCCGCGTACGGATACGAATCCACCCAGGTGTGCGTGGCCACAGTATCGTTGATGGGCAGAATTTGTACCAGCTTCAGGCCGGTACTCACAGCCCAATCTACGAGTAGCTTCAGATCCGGAAATTCGCCCACGCCCAGGCCGCGCTGACTGCGCATGGCAAACACTGGCAGGGCTACCCCAGCGCCGCGCCAGGTGTTGAGGTACCGGAACTTGTCGTCGGCGCGCACCCGCAAGGTGCGGCGGTCAGTACTTGGTTCTAGCACTCGGTCCTCGCCCGATTCCAGCTGTACCACGCGCTTGTCGTTCGGGTCCCAGATGCCATACTTATAGCGGAGTGGTACCTCGGGTTGCTCCAAGGCTACCTCAGTGGCCCAGGTAGGATAAGTGGCATCCGAGAGCACCAGCGCCTTGCGACCGTCCCATGCGCCCACGGCCGCATCGGAGCCAAGCACGCATAACTGTTGGTTTGGCTCGACGCGTGGGGCAGCTAGTTGAAAGCGAACTACGGAGTCGGCTATCCGTGCTGTTGGGGTTGCCTTTCCGTTTTTATTCGGGCGCTGAAACAGAGCCTTGGTGAAAGCGGCGGTGAGCAATTCATTGTCGGGTTCAGCGGGTGCGCGCCAGAAGTCTTCCAACACTAGCCGGGCAAACTGCCGACCGTCGTAGGCGATAGTCCGGTTGGGGCCCCACTCCGGCTGCCGGCTGCCGTCCCGCTCGTCAACCAATATGTACTTATAGTCGAGGGTACCGGGCTGGTCGTCGGGGACACTGATTTCTTGGCTCCAGATGCCAGAGTCGGCGTCGTAGTGCAGGGGCAAAGCCTGGTCGAGGTTCCATTGACCTAAGCTAGGCTCGGAGCCGAACACCATCAGCCGTTGGCCCCACGCAGTACGAAAGGGCAAGGAGAAACGGAGAATCATGGATGGGGAAGGGGAAATAGGTTGAGCGCGAAAGATAGGGAGTATAGGTTTTAATCGAGACCTGACGCACTACGAACACCTCTTCAGAACGTTTGAGATAGAGCTGTACTGTTGCCTTCCAACCCGCAGCTTACTTTTTCCGTTTGGTTGTAATAACCGTCACTCTGTCTGATTACCACGCCTGTGCCTACTTACCTTCGTCGTACGCTGTATGTTGTTTTGGGCCTCGTTGGCTTCGTGCTACTCCTCGTGATTGGGGTTGTAGTAGCGTTGCAGTTTCCTTCTACGCAAGATTACGTTGCGCGTAAAGCAGCCAACTACTTGCAAGATAAAATCGGCACGGAAGTGCGCATCGGCAAGTTCCGCACCGACTTCAAACACGCCTTGAACCTCGATGGCGTGTATGTCGAAGACCAGAAGGGGACACGCTGCTGTCGGTTGGTCACCTCGGCGTCGACCTTGACATTTGGGCGCTTACCAAGTCGCAAGTGAACCTAAAGTCCTTGGAGCTGAACGACGGCCGCCTAGCTATCAGCCGGACCGAGCCGGACAGTATTTCCAATTACGATTTCATTGTCAACGCCTTCACCGCCGGCGACACAACCACCACTACTCCAGCCGATACCACTGGTTCCGGCTTCAAATACGACATCGGCGACTTGCGCCTGACTAGCATCTACCTCACCTACAACGACCAAGTCGAAGGCCTGAACCTAAGCACCAAAGTTGGGGAGTTGGCCGTGAACATGGACGCGGTGGACGTAGACCAATCTATTTATAAAGTAGATGAGGCCGCGCTGCGCAACACCAGTATCAGCATGGAGCAAAGCAAAACGGCCCCACCCGACACTGCCGTTTCCGAGCCGCTGGAACTAACCTTTGGGCTGAACAAGGCTACGCTCAACAACGTCAGCTTGGTGTACAGGAACACGCCCTCGGCCCAATTTATCAGTACCCGTGTGGGCGAAGCCGACATTACGGCCGACAACATCGACCTCATCAACTCGCGCGTTGACTTGAACACGCTCCTGCTGCGCAACACCAGCATCGCCTACGCCCAAAACGAAAATGTGCCGGTAGAGAAGCGCGTCGTTAACCCTGCCGAAGCTGTACGGGACATCAACGATGCCGTGGAAAAAGCTACGGGTCAGGAAGCTAGTTGGGTGGTTACATTGAAGCGCTCCGACATCACCGGTGTGGACGTTGCCTTCGATAATTTCGATGAGCCTCGCTTACGCACTCGCGTACCGGCTCTCGACTACAACCACCTCAAGTTCACTGACCTCACACTCAACCTAGAGAACCTTTCATACTCGGAAAACAGCACCACCGGTCGTATCACGCAACTAGCTGGTAAAGACCAGAGCGGCTTTCAGATTACCTCCACCAAGGCGGATGTGGTATTTGATTCGGTGCAAACCCGGCTTACCAACCTCGATCTGATCACGCCGCACACCCGCATCCGCCAGACGCTTGGCATGCGCTACGCCAGCCTCGACGCGCTGTCGGATACCAAACAACTGCCCAACCTCGGCATCGAAGGCGACCTGCGCGACGTGCGCATTGGCTTCCGCGACATTCTGTATTTAGCGCCCGACCTAGCTACTACCCCACCCTTCAACACGGGCCCTAATCAGTCGGTGTTGGTGAGTGGGCGTGTGAGTGGCCGCGTAGGTGACTTGCGCATCCGGGACCTCGACTTTGTGGGTTTCCGCAACACCGTTGTGAAGGCCAGCGGCCGAATTCAGGGGTTGCCTGAAACCGACCAGCGCCTCTTCACCGACTTCAACATCAAGCAATTCACTACCACGTCGGCCGACATCAACAGCTTGGTGCCCAAGGGTACTATCCCGCCCGACTTTCAACTGCCACCGCGCATCAATGTAGCCGGCACTTTCCGGGGACGGCCTACGGCTTTGCTTTTTGACACCGATCTGCGAGCTACCACTAGCTTCGGCAACGTAGCGGCTAAGGTAGATTTGGGCGCCGGACCCAAAGGGCAAGAACCCATCAATGCCACGTTCAATGTGCAAGGCTTCGATGTGGGCAAAGTACTGCGCGACCCAACTATTGGCCGCATCACAGCCGATGGCCGCCTCTCCGGCCGCGGGGGCCTCGATCCTAACCTGCTGCGTGGAAAGTTGGTAGCCAACGTGCGCAGTGCCACCTACAACGGCTATACGTACCGCGGCATCGCGGCTAATGTGGGCATCGACCGGAACCGCTACGTAGTGGATGCGCGCAGCCGCCAAGACCCCAACCTGAACCTCGATTTGCTGGCGACCATCAACTTGCGTAACGCCGACAACCCAAGCTACGAGGTACAACGCCTCAACCTACGCGGCGCCAACCTCACCGCCCTGGGCTTCTACACGGGTGGCGACTTGCGCGTACAAGGCGACCTGACCGCCAACCTGAGCGGTGCCGATGCCAACTCCATTAATGGCACCTTCACGGGCCGCAACATTGTGGTGGTGCGCGACAATACGCCCATTGCCCTCGACTCGATAACTGGTCGTATTGTGCAGCGGCCGGGTCGCACCGAGGTGGCCTTCAACTCCAATATTGTCGACCTCAACCTGCAAGGCAACACGGCCCTCGGCGACTTAGCCACGGTATTACAAAGCCATATCGACCGGTACTTCGATTTGCCGGGAGTTCAGTTCCGACCTTCGGCGGCTTACCGGCAATTCAGCTTTGATGCCAACGTGAAGAACACCCAGCTAGTGCAACGGCTGGTGCCCGACCTCAAGCAGCTCACCCCGTTCAAGCTCACCGGCTCGTTCGACAGCCGCGAAGCCGACTTACGCCTCAGAAGCCGTATCGTGCGTATCGTCTACCTCGGCTTTGCCTTGGACTCGTTGAAATTTGATGTGAGCTCCAACCCCGAAAAGCTGGATTACGCCTTAGGCTTACGACAGGTCAGCCAAGACACCTCGTTGCGCATTCCGAACCCAACGCTGGCGGGTAGCATACAGAACAACCAGATTGGCACCCGCCTGCGCATTGCCGAATCGGATAGCGCCGAACGGCTGAACCTGGCGGGTGTGCTGCGGGTGTTACGTGGCGGCGACGCCTACGCCTTCAGCTTCGACCCGAAGGTGTTGCTCGACGGCGTAGAATGGACCGTAACGCCTGGCAACGAGCTTCGCTACACAACCACCAACGGCGCCATCTTCGCTCAAAATGTAGAGTTCCGCCGCAACAACCGCTTCCTGACCCTTCAAACGTTGGCCGGTGCGCAGTATCCGCTTCAGGTCAGCATGGGCAACTTGGAAATCAATGGCTTAGCTCGTGCTGCTGGTTTGCAAGACTCTTTGGTAGCCGGAACGCTCAACGGCCAAGCCATAGCCTTTAGCCTTGGGCAGCCTCGGCAGGCCTTCACAGCCGATGCCGCTCTCACGGGCTTCGCCTTCAACAAGTCGGTGCTTGGCGATATCAATCTGAAGGCGACTAACCCTACCCCCGACCGCTACAACGTTGATGTGCGCCTCACCAACCAGCAGGGCATGGACGTGCAGGCAGTCGGCTACTATTTGGCCACGCCACCAAGCCCCATCCAGTTTGCTGTCAATGTCAATCGGTTTGACTTGAAAATAGCCGAGCCGTTCTCAGTTGGTCAGCTACAAGAAACCGTTGGTGGCATTACTGGCAACCTGACCGTAAATGGCACCGTCAGCCAGCCCCGTATCAATGGCACCCTGACGACCACTGCCGACGCGGGTTTCACACTCACCCAGCTAGGCGCACCCTTCCGAATCCAAAGCCAGTCCATTAATTTCGACGACCAAGGCCTGCGCTTCGACAACTTCACCGTGCTCGATTCCTTGGGTAACAAAGCAGTAGTAGAAGGCCGGGTGCTCACTAAAAACTACGTCGATGACTACCGCTTCAACCTCAATGCCACTACCGAAGACTTTGTAGCCATTCAAAGCACCGCCCGCGACAATCCTCTGTTCTACGGCAGACTGATTGTTGACTCCGATACGCGTATCAGCGGCACTCTTGACCTACCCGTAATCAACACGCGCGCGGTTGTCGGCGACAACTCCGCGCTGACGGTAGTGACTCCCAACGACGAGGCGGGCTTGGTAGAAACGGACGGCATTGTGGAATGGGTCGATAAAAGCGCCCCCATTGACCCGATGCTGGCTCAACAAGTACCCGTAGACACCGCCAAAACAGCTTCCGGCTACGACATTTCCGCCCGCATCACGGTCAATAACAAAAGCCAATTCACTGTCATCATTGATCCACTTTCCGGCGATAACCTAAAAGTGCGCGCCAACGGAACGCTTAATACTACCATCAATGCTGCCGGCTCTATTACTCTGGCCGGACGTTTAGAAGTAGCCGAAGGCAGCTACTACATGTCGCTCTACGACTTGGCTTCGCGCGAATTCGCTATCGGTCAAGGCAGCTACCTCGTCTGGTCTGGTGATCCGTACAATGCCCAGTTGAGTATAGCTGCCATCTACGAAGTGAAAGCGGCTCCTGCCGAATTACTAGCCTCTCAAGGTCCTACTACTGATGATCCGCGCTTGCGCAACACCACACCTTTTCAGGTGTACTTAAATGTTACTGGTGAGCTTCTGAAACCAACTATTGGCTTTGATATCAAGCTTCCTGAAAACAGCAATGTGATTAGCCGCAATGAAATTGAAGCACGCTTAGCGCAGTTGCGTCAGCCTAGCGAATCGTCGGAACTCAATAAGCAGGTTTTCTCGCTGCTGGTTCTTAACCGCTTCCTCGCCAGCGACCCATTCAAGAGCAGTAGTGGAAGCCTTGTAAACGACCAGTTGCGAGGTAGTGCAAGCCAAGTACTAACCCAGCAGCTCAACAACCTCACTGGTAGTTACCTTTCCAATCTCGGTGTAGAGCTAGGCGTAAATTCCTCTGCTGACTTTTCAAGCGGCTCGGAGAAAACGCGTACTGACCTGAATGTAGCCGTGCGTCGACAGCTTTTCAATGACCGGGTAAGCGTACGGCTAGGTACTGATGTCCCTCTAGCTGGCGGAGGCAACCAAGCCACCCAGGGGCAGCAAGGAGTTAGCAATTTTGCTGGCGATGTAAGTATCGAGTACAATGTACTGGCCAACGGCCGCATCCGCCTCCGGGCATTCCGCAACAATGCCTACGCCGACATCGACGGCCAATACATTCGGAACGGTGTCTCCCTGATTTTCCAGCGCGACTATCAGAGCTTGGCAGACCTTTTCAAGGGCCTCGACAAGGAAGTGAAGGAGGAAGTGAAAGATAACCGTCGCCGTAACCGCCGCGAGCGGAAAGCCAATCCCGATTCCTCGAACGTCATCACCACTGCTCCCCGCCGCGATTCCCTCCGGACTGCCCAGCGTGCTACTACTTCTGGCCGCTAGGCTGACTTACAACGCTCGGTAGTGCCGCGCCAGCAGTTTTCTCAGAAGCTCAACAAAACACCTATTGCATATGCTCACTAGTGCTCCTCGTCCAGTCAAGAATGGTCTGGCTTATTCTTCTACTTCTAAAGTGAGGAGTTGGAAAAATAAGTTTGGACGTTGGGCAGCTCTGGTTGTTTTACTAACAGCGGCATCATGCTCAGGTACCAAGTATATTCCTGAAGGCTCCAAGCTATATACGGGTAGCACCGTAAAGCTGAAGTCAGATAGCCCCATCTCAAACGAGAGCCTTCTGACCACCGAACTAGAAGGGGTTATTGCTCCTAAGCCAAATACCTCTTTTCTAGGGCAGCGGCCAAAACTGTACTTCTGGCATCTCGGTGAAGGCAAGACCAAAGGAATAGGCAAGTGGATAGCTGACAAGTACGGCGAAAAGCCAGTGCTATTAAGTGAAGTGGACACTCAGCGTGTAAAGGGATTGATGGTCAACCGGCTCAACAACAACGGGTATTTCAAGCCGGCTGTGAATGCCAAAGTTGAAGTGAAAGACCAAACTGCCTCAGTTGACTATACGGCCAGGGTTGGTAAGCCCTACCTCATCAAGGAAATCCAGTTCCCAAACCGTGATACGCTCGTTGACCGGGCCATTCAAGCTACCAAAGCCGGCTCTCTACTGAAAGTAGGTGACCCGTATAATCTCCAGACTTTAGTTAATGAGCGAGTACGCATTGATGGCATCCTCAAGAACCAAGGCTACTACTATTTTTCACCCGACAACATCCTGTTCCAAGTAGATAGCACCCTCGACAACCAAGTTAATATCTACGTAACGGTAAAGAACAACATTCAGGATCGTGCGGTGCGCCCATACGTTCTGAACCGCGTAACTCTTAATACCGATTACTCACTATCCGATACCGCATCTGCCGGTCGCACACCGATACCCTACAGAGGCTACCGCTATTTCCCCGATGAGAAAGTTTTCAAGGCGAAGGCCATCACCAACGCTACATTTCTTTATCCCGATAGCCTCTACCGTCGCCGCCGCTCCGACCAGACCTTAAGTCGTCTCATGAGCTTAGGTACCTTCAAATACGTTGATATCCGATTCCGCCCCGCTCGTAACGTTCCCGATTCTGCCGGCTATGGCCATCTGAATGCCTTTGTACGCATGACGCAGGTACCCAAAAAGTCTTTGCGTGCCGAGCTTCAGATGAACACGTCTAACATCTTTACTGGACCATCCTTGGTGTTGCAGTTCCGCAACAGATCGGCACTACGCGGTGCAGAACAACTGCTCGTAAATGCCAGCGCCTCCGCTGAGACGGGGCAAGGCGCTTTATCTGGCGTTACTTCAACGCAATACGGTCTTGATGCACAATTGCTCGTTCCGCGGCTCATTACGCCACCTTTTGATATTCGCCTACGCAACTCCGACTTTCAACCCCGCACCTTCTTTGAAGCAGGCTACAAGTATGTCCTACGAACCAAATACTTTCAGGAAGACATCTTTAATCTAGGCTACGGCTATAGCTGGAAAACCAAGGTTACCAATGAGCAACGCCTGCAACCTATCGACTTGCAGTACCTCAGACTAAGCAAGCAAGAGCAAGTATTCACTGACCTGCTGAATGAGCGACCCTTCTTAGCAAACAGCTTTCGGCAGCAATTCATCTTGGGTAGCAGCTACCAATACACATACAACCAACAATCGTTGGAGCAGCGCCGCAACCAGTTTTACTTCAGCGGTGGCCTAGATTTATCAGGTAACCTGGCCTACCTACTCCAAAGCCTCAGCGGCTCCTCTAAGACCGAAAACGGGTCCTACGCATTATTCGGTCAAGAGTATTCGCAGTACACCAAAGTCGACTTAGAGCTGCGCAACTATTACCGAATGTCCGCTAATCCCACCAGCGGCAACAAAATTGCAACCCGTCTGCTCATAGGTGTAGGCATGCCATATCTGAATTCTAATGTCCTTCCTTACCTCAAGCAATATGGTATCGGTGGCCCTAACAGTGTACGCGCTTTCAACGCCCGCGGCATAGGGCCAGGCACCTACCGTCCTAGCGAAACACAGCGTAAAGCCAATAGTGGCTTCTACGACCAAGTAGGTGATATCCGCTTAGAAGCTAATGTAGAATACCGTCAAGATTTGTTTCCCTATGTAAAAGGTGCCCTATTTGTAGACGCTGGTAACATCTGGCTGGTAAACGCCGATGCTAGCCGCGCCACCTATGATTCTAATGGGAATCCGGATGGACAGAATGGTCAATTTCAGTTCAAGACTTTTTTACAGCAAATGGCTGTGGGTGCTGGTGCGGGTATTCGCATCGATGTCCAGTTTTTTGTAATTCGTCTCGATGCAGCTTACCCATTAATTTATCCTTATGACAACGTAGATATAGAAACGCCTACCGGCGATCCGATTACTGCTAACAAGACTGGCCCTAAAGCTATCAAGTTAAATATTGCAATTGGCTATCCTTTCTAAGTATTGCAATGTCTAGCTTGATTGGAACCATCAAGGCTACACATAAACAAACTGGGAGCATCATACAAAAGGCCAAGATTCAAGCTAAGCAGCTTGAATCTTGGCCTTTTGTATGATGCTTACCCTAGTAACAAGAAACACCATCTTATAGATCTGAAAGTTCTTGGTACAAATGAATTAGCATCTATTCGCTATTCATACTTCAAGTGGTAGCAAACCATTTAATCCCTGGAATTATGCCTACAGCAACGAGAAAAGATGATAGAGAAGCGACTAACAAGTCAGCATCATAAACTAACCTACCTCGTCAGCTAACCAATTCATCACCGCCTTCAAGGAGGAACGTGAATCTATAGTAACATAACTTAACAGAAGAGGGGCTGGCTCTTCCGAACCAGCCCCTTTTCCCTAGTACAAGATTGGCAGCGACCGGCCTAAACGCAAACCGCCCCTCGACGGCACGGGCCGGAGGGGCGGACAAGCACTCTACTAGGTAAGGTTGGCGGCGACCGACTCTCCCACCGATGAAGGCAGTACCATAGGCGCTCCGGGGCTTAACGACTCTGTTCGGAATGGGAAGAGGTGAACACCCGGGCTAAAGCCACCATTACTGGCAACCGGTCGTCCCTTACGAAACTCGACAACCGGCCTATATCATTGACACAAGGACAAGAGAGAAAAAAAGTACCCCATGTAAGGAGTCTGTACTGCTAGAAGCGTTCGAGTCATTAGTACGGGTCAGCTGTGGCATTCCGGCCTCTACACTTCCCGCCTATCCACGTGGTCATCTCCCACGACTCTTCCTATATCGGAGATCTCATCTTCAGGTGAGTTTCGCACTTAGATGCTTTCAGCGCTTATCTCATCCGAGCGTCGCTACCCGGCGCTGCAGCTGGCGCCACAACCGGTACACGAGCGGCTCGTCCAACTCGGTCCTCTCGTACTAAAGTCAGGTCCTGTCAAATCTCCAACGCCCACCACAGATAGGGACCGAACTGTCTCACGACGTTCTGAACCCAGCTCGCGTGCCACTTTAATCGGCGAACAGCCGAACCCTTGGGACCTTCTCCAGCCCCAGGACGTGACGAGCCGACATCGAGGTGCCAAACCTCCCCGTCGATATGAGCTCTTGGGGAGATCAGCCTGTTATCCCCGGCGTACCTTTTATCCTTTGAGCGATGGCCCTTCCATGCGGAACCACCGGATCACTATATCCGTCTTTCGACCCTGCTCGGCTTGTGGGCCTCACAGTCAAGCCCGCTTCTGCTATTGCGCTCTACGTCCGGTTACCAAGCGGACTGAGCGGACCTTTGAAAGCCTCCGATACGCTTTTGGAGGCGACCACCCCAGTCAAACTACCCAGCAGACACTGTTTCCGTATTCCAGATTAGGCACCAAACAACACAAGGGTGGTATTTCAACGGCGACTCCCCAAGACCTAGCGGCCCTGGCTCAACGTCTCCCACCTATGCTACACATGTGTTGTCCAGCGTCAATGTCAACCTATAGTAAAGGTGCACGGGGTCTTTCCGTCCCGTGGCGGGTACTCGGCATCTTCACCGAGACTACAATTTCACCGAGCTCACCGCTGAGACAGCGCCCAGATCGTTACACCATTCGTGCAGGTCGGAACTTACCCGACAAGGAATTTCGCTACCTTAGGACCGTTATAG